>CAZEYA010000171.1:0-8247 GCA_964516515.1 uncultured Kineosporiaceae bacterium
CGGTCATAGCGGGCGACTACGCCGTCGAATCGCACGTCAGCAGATCGCTGCGGCACGGCATCGGCCACGCTCACGCCCTGCCCAGGCCGGCGAGTGTCGCGCCCGCACCGGGGTGCATGCCCGGGTCGGCCCGGCCATCGTTCCGGCCTGCGCCGGGACCTGTCAGAGCGCGAGCGGTGACGCCGACGAACAGCAGCGGCGGGATGCTGACGACCATCGCGAGGGCGGCGGCGACCGACGTGTCCCCAGATCCGATAGCGGAGAACAGCAGCAACGGCAGTGTGCTCACGCTGCCACCTCCTATGAGCAGGGTGAGCACGTACTCGTTCCAGGAGATGAGGAACGTCAGCATCAGCGCGACGGTCAGTGCCGGTCGCAGTGCGGGAAGGGTGACGTGCAGCAGCACCCGCAGCGGGCCGGCGCCGAGGACGCGTGCCTGGTCCTCGAACGCGGTGTCCAACCGGGTGTACGCGGCGGCCAGGACGAGGGTCGCGTACGGGGTCGCCGGGATCAGATGCGCCAGGACGACTCCGTGCACGGTGTCGGTGAGGTGGTAGCGGATGAACACCACCTGGATGCCCAGGCTCACGGTGATCCCCGGCACGATCACCGGTGCGAGCAGCGCGAACCGGACCAATCCCCTGCCGGGGAACGTGTGCAGCCCCAGGGCACGGCCAGCGGCCAGCCCGATGGCGCAGGAGACGACGGCGACCGTCGCGGCAATGCCGGCCGACGTCACCAGCCCTGGCAGGATCGTGGAGCCGGGGTCGGTGACGACCCGCAGGGCGCGGTCGTCGAACGCCTGCGGCCACAGGGCCGGGTAACGCCAGGTTTCGGTCACCGCCCACACGGCCAGCAGGACAAGCGGTGTGAGTACCGCAACGACGAGTCCTGTTACCAGCAGCGGTGCCCCAACGGCCCGTCTCACCGGGTTGCGCCGAGCCGGTCGAGGAGCCGCAGGTAGACGGCGACCAGTGCGGTGACCGCGACGGCCAGGACCACGCCGAGCGCGAACGCCTGTGGCCGGACCGTGAGGTCGGTGTCAGTGAAGCGCTGGTAGGCGACCACGGACAGCGGGGCAGGGTAGGGGCGCCCGAGGACGGCGGGAACCTCGTAGGAGCCGAATGTGAAGGCGAGGACGACCACCGACGCCGCCCCCACCGCTGGGGTGACAAGCGGCAGGACCACGTACCGGAACCGTTGCCAGGGACTGGCTCCGAGGGTGGCTGCGACGTCCTGCAGGGGTGCGACCCCGCGGGCGAGCGCGGTCAGGGCGACGACCGCGACGAACGGGGTCTCCTTCCACAGGTACTCGGCAAGCATTGCCCAGCCGAACCTGTCCTCGGTGAGGGCGGGGAAGTCCGACGGCGACGTCGTGAGCCCGATGGCGTACGTGAGCCGGGAGAGCAGCCCGCTCTGCGAAAGCATGAGGCTCATGGACAGCGCGCCGACCAGATGAGGCACCGGGAGCCCGACCTGCAGCACGGCGGTCAGCAACCGGCGGCCGCGTCGCGACGAATGCACGAGCATGGCGACCGCCAACCCCAGGATCGCCGCGCCGGCTGTCGCAAGCACGGAGGTCCGCAGCGTCAGCACGAGCGAGGCGCGGACCGCCCGGTCGTCGATCAGCCCGGTGTATGCGGCCGTGGTCCAGGACCAGCCCTCGAGGTACGGCTGGTAGCCCAGGCTCTGGAGCAGCCCGAGCCCCAGCCCCGCACCGAAGAGCCCGACGACGACGAGTAGTGCCGGGGCGAGCAGCACGGCGACGCGCAGGCCGGCGCGCCGGTTCATCGTTGCTGGACCTCGCTGACCCAGTCCTTCTCCAGCCGGGTCACCCAGCCGGCCTGCATCTCTGGGACGACGGCCTCGGCGAGCACGCTGGCCGGCAGCTCTGCGGCGGGCACCGGGATCGCCGCGAACCTGGCAGCGAAGTCGCCGGCTTTGGTGGTGTCGATCGCGGGGTCGTACCCGGGCGGGTTGACCTTCTTCTCGTACTGGGCGGCGGGGGACTGCAGCAGGTCGGCGAGGACCATCGCGCCCGCCGCGTTCGGGCTGTTCCTCGGGATGGCCAGGAAGTTCGCGTTGCCGATGCTCCCGCCGGAGAAGACCGCCGTCCGGGTCGTCGCGGGTAGCCGGCCCTGCTGGACCTGCGTGCCCAGTCCACCGACGCCGTAGGTGAAGTAGGCGTCGATCTCGCCGTCCGCGAAGAGCTTGGCGACCGCGTCCTGCGAGGCGGGGTAGGTGTCGCCCTCGCGCCACAGGCTCGGCCCGAGCTCGTTGAGCCGGCCCCAGAGCCGCGGGGCAAGCGCGTCGTAGCGGGCCTGGTCGAACGGGCCCTGCAGGCGCTGGTAGCCGCCCGCCTCGTCGTAGGCGAACGTGCGCACGACCATTGAGCCGGTGAAGTCCGGCGCAGCAGGGTAGGTGAAGCGGCCGGGGTGGGCCTGCACCCACTGCTGGAACGCCGCGAGCGAGACGACGTCCGCGGCATCGAGCCTCGCAGCGTCGTAGACGAGCGCGGACGTCGTGGTGTTCCAGGCGGCCTCGCAGTCCTCGACCGGCCGGCCGAAGTCGTTCGCGATCGCCGGGTCCGCCAGGTCGACGTAGCGGGCGCTGGGCAGGCGCGAGGGCCAGCCGCAGGCCCACAGGTCGGCCTGGCGCCCCGTCGCGAAGTTCTCTCCGTTGACCCAGACCAGGTCGACCGACCCGTCCGACGTCCGCCCCGCCTGCGTCTCCCCGAGGATCTTGTTCACCGCGTCGACGGTGTCGGCGATCCTTACCTGCCGGACCGTCACCCCCAGCTCCGCCGCCTTCGGGGACACCCAGTCGTTGACGTAGTCGTTGAGGCCCTCGTCGCCACCCCACATGTACCAGTTGACCGTCTGGCCCTTCGCCTCGGCGAGGACGTCCGACCAGCGCGAAGGGTCCGGTCCGTCCGAGGCTGCGCCCTGTGCGGTTGCCGGGACCGAAGCGGACTGCGTCGCGGGCGCCCCAGTGGATGCTGCGGAGCAGGCGCTGAGAAGCACCAGGGCGGCGGCCAATAGGGCCGGGCCGTAGAGACGGACAGACACGCGGGTTCCCTTCACCGATCAGCGGGCAGTGCGGAAACCCGGGCTGGGCAGGTGCCATTCCCGGTCGCCTTGTGGCCGTCGCTGCGCCGGGCCACGATTCCGGCATGTCACTCCGCGCGCTCCTGTTCGACGTCAACGAGACCCTCTCCGACATGGCGCCGCTCGCGGACCGGTTCTGCGACGTCGGCGCGCCGCCGCACCTGCTGCAGGTCTGGTTCGCGGCGCTGCTGCGCGACGGGTTCGCGCTGACCGCCGTCGGCGAGATGCGCACCTTTGCCGACCTCGGCCGGCAGGGGCTGCGCGCCGTCCTCCATGACGTCCTGCCGCAGGCGGACGTCGAGGCGGCGGTCGAGCACGTGATGGCTGGCTTCGCGGGGCTCGGTCTACATCCCGACGTCGCCGATGGCATCCGCGCCCTGGCGGACACCGGTGCGAGGCTCGCGACGCTGAGCAACGGCGCGGCGGCCGTCGCCGAGCAGCTGCTGTCCGCCGCCGGCATCCGGGACCGCTTCGATCGGGTGCTCACCGTCGAGGACGCCGGCGTCTGGAAACCGGCAGCCGGCGCCTACCGGTACGCGGCCGACCAACTGGGCGTCGCCCCCGCGGACCTGCTCATGGTCGCCGTCCATCCCTGGGACCTGCACGGCGCCGCCGCAGCAGGGCTCTCGACGGCATGGGTCAACCGCAGCGGGAGCTGCTACCCCTCGACCTTCCGCCGTCCGGATTACGAGGTGGCGGGGGTCGGCGGGCTCCTCGGGGTCATCGCCGGCTGAGCGCCTCGTCGTCCGCGACGCCCTTCCAGAGGGCCCCGTGACCGCGGATCTGGTCGGCCGCGCCGGCGGTTGTGAGCATCCCGTACGAGAGGTGCGCGACAAGGCTGCCCCAGGCCTGGCCACCGACCACTAGGACCGGCACCCCGAGCGCCAGGGGCATGAGCACGCGGCCGCCGAGGACCCACAAGAGGACCCCGTAGAGCAGCCCCCCGATCACCACCACCCCGGAGCGGTTGAGCCGATCATCGCGGTCACCATCGGGATGCGGTCACCATCGGGATGCGGTCACCATCGGGATCACGCCGTCCGACTGCATCTGCAGCCCGAAGACGACCCCACCGACGAGGCAGCCGACCGCGGCTGTGGCGGCTCCGACCACGAGATCCCCGGTTGGCTCCGCGACGGTCGTGGCCGCAGTGTCCACCTGTGTGCTCCTCCGTTTCTCGGCGCGGCACCGCGCGCTCGACCGTCCACGGCCGTCGTTCTCTGTGCCCGCACACACACGGGCGTCGGGAATGCCGGGCGGTCCGGGCCGGGTTACCGCCGCGTGAGTGATCCCCCGCCTGCCGTGGAGCCCTCCGGTGCTGCGGCCGCGGAGACCGCCCGTCACCGGGCGTTCGCCGAGCACGTGCTGCCCGAGGTCGACGTCCTCCTGCGGGTGGCGCTCACCATGACGCAGCAGCCCGTCGACGCGGAGGACCTGGTCCAGGACACCCTCATCCGGGCGTTCCGCGCGTGCGACCGGTTCGACGGGGCGCATCCGCGGGCCTGGCTCCTCACGATCCTGCGCAACACCCACCTCAACCGGGTCCGCACGCGGCGCCCGGCACTGCTCGCCGACCCGCAGACCCACGAGGAGGACCGTGTGAGCTGGCCGGGCGCCCCAGCGCCGTCCACTCCCGAGGACCTCGTCCTCGGCGAGGTCTTCGACCACACGGTGGCCCGGGCTCTCGACGGCCTGCCCGAGGTCTTCGGCTCGGTCGTGCGGCTCGTGGACCTCGACGGGCTCAGCTACGCCGAGGCCGCCCGGGTGCTCGATGTCCCGACGGGCACCGTGATGAGCCGCCTGCACCGGGGCCGCGCGAGGATCCGCGCCGCTCTGAGCCAGACGGGCGTGGCGCCGGCGCCCGCCCGCGCGCACGCCAGGGTCGGAGCAGCAGTGGAGGCCAGGGCATGAGCCGGCTGACGACGACGATGATGTGGCTAATGGGCCGCGGCGACGAGGCCTCCTGCGCCGAGGTCGCCCGGCACCTGCAGTCTTACCTCGACGGGCACACCGAGGAGACCCAGGTGCGCAGGATCGACAAGCACCTCGAGCACTGCCGCAAGTGCGGTCTCGAGGCGCGGACGTATCGCGAGATCAAGGCGACGCTGTCCCGCCGCGGCGCGACGGTCGACCCTGCTGCGGCGGCCCGTCTGACAGCATTCGGGCAGTCGCTCCTGGCCGCCGGGGACGACCGGTAGGTCCCGTCAGGCCGTGCTGCACCTACCCGCGCAGCGACCTGCCGATGCGCGACGCGTTCGTCGGTGACGGTTCCCCCGGCGCGGGCACGACGGACCGGGACGTCATCGTGTGTCGTGCGTCCGACCGGCCAGGAACGTCCGGCCGAGGCGCTGCAGCGTCGCCCCATGCGCGTGCCCGGCGATCGTGGCGCTTGCGGAGGCGGTCAACGAGCTGATGTCAGCCGCTGACGCTGCTCGTATAGAGCTCGCCGCGGTCCGCACGGCACGTCAATCGGCCGTGCCGACGAGCAGAGACGTTGGCTTGACGCAGACCCGAACGACCATGCCAGCGAGCAGATCCACTCAGCGCCGCTGCCCAACGCGGGCACCCTTCGGGCCCGCCGTTCGACACCGATTCCAGCTGCGGTGCTTCGTGACGAGCAACCAGCGCGTGATGCGTGTGATCCGGAAGGGAGACTGATCCTCCTCGCGAGGACGTCCCCTTGCCGTCCAGACACCGAGCGCCTCTTGGCGACAGATAGCGCTTTCCTACGCCAGCCTAAGGGCGCCGGGTACGCGCTGTCAGTCTGGGAGGCTGATCCGGATCTCCACCCCGTCGGTGAACGGCAGCCCGCGCAGCCGGTTCACCCAGCCGGCGACCGTGAACATGAGGCCATACTTGGCCTTGAGCAACCCGACGAGACGGTCGAGTTCGGGCACGTCCGTGATCATCTCGACGGTGCCCTCGACGTCCTGGGCGCCGGGCTTCACCCGTCCCCGTTGATCGCTGGCAGCGACCAGCACCCGAGGAGTGTGCCGCAGCCGCTTCACTTTGCCGGTCTTGCCGTTCGTGATGACGAGCAACCGGTCGCCGTCGCGGACCAGCCACACCGGCGTGGGCACCGGCGTACCATCTCGCCGGAAGGTGGTCAGTCGGACGTACTTGCGCTGTCCGAGTTGGTCAAGCGCTGAGGTCGTCACTTCGGGAGGCTACCCGCTGACTGCGACGACGGGCCAAGACGAATTCCCCGCCCGGTCATACCGCGTTGCGCCCTATCCGAAGTTGTGCCCTATCCCGAACCCGACCGCGCATCCGGGCTGAGTAGGCGATACCCCGGTCGAGAAGGTCGAGTGAGCCGGCGAGAGAGGCCGCCAGCTGGGAAAGGCTCAGGTGGCGGGCTTGGGCCGTGGCGAGCTCGATGGCGAGCGGGAGACCGTCGACGAGCGCGGCGATCCGGGCTGCCGCGCCGATGTAGTCGTCCGTCGGCGTACCGAGAGCCGGCCGGACCTGTCGCATGGTCGAGGAGCAGCAGCGCGCCGATGTCCTGCGCCGCACCGGGAAGGGGCTCGAGGCGCACCTGGTGCTCGCCCGGCAGCCCGAGGGGTCACCGGCTCGTCACGACGACGGCCAGGTCGGGCGACCGCGAGAGGAGCGCCGTGACGAGCGTCGCGACCCGCCCCAGGACGTGCTCAGCGCTCCAGGTTGGTATCAGGCAGCAGGGCGGGACGGTGAGTCAGCGGTGCCACAACGAGGCGGTCGTCGAAGCCGAGTGGGTTGGCTGGCGGCGAGCACGGCGGGCCGTGTCAGGTGCGGTCGTCGTTCCACCGGCTGGTAACGATTCGACCCGCCTCCTGGTCGTCAACGACGAGGACGAGCTGGTGGTCGTGGTCGCTGTACATGACCTCGATATTCACGCCGGCCTCGGCCATGCGGGTGCAGAGGGCGCCGAGCTGGCCGGGTTGGTCTTGGCGCAGCCGTTGCAGGAGAACGTCACGGACGGCGTGCACGGTGATACCCGCGCTGCTCAGTGCCGCGGCGGCTGCCAACCCGTCATGGAACAGGAAGTGGCCGACGCCGTGCCCGTCGGTGACGAACACTCCGCCGCCTTCGACGCTGAGGCCGGCATCGCCGAGCACCTGTCCCATCTGGGCCAGCGCGCCAGGGCGGTGATCGAGCCGGATCGCGACGTCCTGCATCACACGACCTTCGGTGCGAGTTCGACCGACGGCTCAAGGGTGATGTCGCAGGTGAGGGTGTTGGCGACGTAGCAGCCATGGTGCGCCCGGGTGACGAGGACCCGGACGTGATCGGTGTCCGTGCCGGCCGCCACGACGATGGTGGGGCGCAGCACGATGCGGGTGAGTCGCATCGGCGGGTCGTCCTCAGGCATCACCGCCTCGGCCTCGTCGGAGTAGGACACCACATCGACGCGGTCGTGCGCGGCGAGGGCGAGGAAGGACAGCAACTGGCACGAGCTGGCCGCCGCCACGAGCAGAGCCTCGGGGTTCCATAGGGTCGCATCACCCCGAAACGCCGCGTCGGCGCTGAGCCGCAGCTCCTGCGGGGATGGTGGGGTGAGCACCCCGTGGCTGCGATCGTAGCGAGCGGGTCCGTCTGCGGTGGAGCCTTCCCACAGCAGCCGGGACTGATACCGGTGCACCGTCGTCACGTTCGGTCCTACCTCCTGGAAGAGCTGCGTGTAGCCACCTGGTGCGTTATTCATCACCATGGGTCCGGCGGCGCCGGACTGGCTGCGAGCGTGCGGCTCCGTGGCCGTGACCGAGGGGTCAGGGTTCATCGGATCTCGCCCGGCGTGATGGCCCGCGGGCGCGCTTTCGGCAGCGAGCTCGGGCGTCGAAGAGAGAAGGCGTGGCTACAGCCGGCCCCAGGCCAGCGACCCCCACACTCACCGTGTTCTCGTTCGTGCCGCGCGGCCAGGGGCTGTGGGCAGTGAGGACCTCTGCTTCGCCGAAGTGCCCACGTGTCGCGACGGTCGGCCCGAGTTCGAACAGCAGCAATTCGGCGTTACGCGCTGATCTTGTCCACGCATCTCGAACTTCACGATCCTGGAGGAATCTATACCAGATTGAGTTTGAGATGTGGGCGGCAGGAGATTGTTGGGTTCCCCGCCTGCCGCCGATCACCAGAACGGCAGGCACAGCTAGAGTTGCCCGGGTGATAA
>CAZEYA010000172.1:0-8217 GCA_964516515.1 uncultured Kineosporiaceae bacterium
GTCCGGCACCGACGCCTGGCAGGTGTTCGTGCCTGGGCTGCTGGTGCAGCTCGGCATGTTCGGCGCCGCCTTCGTCGGGTTCGGCCTGGTGGCCGAGTGGCGGGCCGGTGTGATCGAGCGGATGCGGGTCACGCCCGCGAGCCGCACGGCCCTGCTCATGGGACGCGTGCTGCGTGACGCCGTCGTGCTGATCGTGCAGGCGGTCATCCTCGTGGTTGCGGGCCTCGCGTTCGGGCTCCGGGCACCGGTCGCCGGCGTGGCGGCAGCCGTGGTGCTCACCGGCCTGCTCGGGATCGCGTTCGCCTCGCTGTCGTATGCAGCGGCACTGCGGTTGCGCAGCGAGGACGCCCTGGCGCCGCTGGTCAACGGGATCGCCCTACCGCTGTTGCTGCTCTCGGGCATCCTCCTGCCGATGTCGCTGGCGCCGGACTGGCTGCGCTACACGTCCATGGCCAGCCCGCTGACGCACGTGGTCGACGGCATGCGTGAGCTGTTCATCGGCAGCGCATGGTCGGCGACGGCGATCTGGGGCTACGTTGCGACCGCAGGCCTCGTGGTGGTTGGCCTCGCGTTCGGTACGGCGACGTTCCGGTCCCGCTCGGCCTGACGGATCTTCGTCCGGACGGATGTCTGGCCGGGCTGTCGATCCGGCGACGGTGCTCCGTCATCAGGGTGCAGGCGGGGATCGGCCCCGCCGCCACCCCCCAAGGAGACCGCCATGGCCTCGTCCCGGCCCACCCCGAGACCGTCTACGACCTGGTCACTGGCTCGACGGCGCCGAGGCCGCCACGGTCGGAGCGCGTTTCAAGGGCAGCAATGTCCTCGGTAAGACCCGGTGGGCGACCAAGCCCATGATTACCGAGGCGTCGCGCGGCCTCGCCTTCGCGTTCGAGGTGCCGGGCGCGTCCGGCGGCAAGTGGCGCGACGAGTCCGAGCAGGTGCCCGGTGGCGTCCGGGTCGTGGAGTCCGTCCGCCAGGACAAGCCCTCGCCGAGCGCGCCACGGCTTGACGGTCACCCCCCGAAGCGACCGGCCAGCAGGTCGTTCGCGCAGCGCAGCACCTCCGGAGCGAGGAACGCGGTCGGGTCCGCCCCGGCCGCGGCCACCACCTCGAACATCACGGTCTCGCCGGGCAGCAACGTGACGAGCATGTCGTCGACCACCGCGTCCGGGTCCACCCGGTCCACCAGCAGTGCGAGGTCGCGGACGGTCGACGAGGCGGTCACGGCCACCTGGTAGCCGGTGTTCGTCGCGACCGCCTTGGCCTCCAAGGCGCCGCCGACCAGCGCCGAGTCACGGTCCTCAGCGAAGAACCACAGGCCGCGGTGCTCTGCGGCGGTGACCACCAGCAACTCGTGTGCCGGGTCGCCCGCCGTGGCGAGCGCCGGGTCGACCTCGATCACCAGCGTCGAGCGCGGCGCCGCGCTCGCCACGAGCTCGGCATGGGCCAGGGACCTCCCGTCCAGCCGGCGGCGGCTTAGGTCGACCGGCCCCGACCAGGCCTCGTCGGTGTCGTTGACGAGGACGGCCACGAGGCGGCCCCCTCGAGGCTCCACGGTGACCAGCCGGTCCGCGTGGGCGTGGCGCAGCGCGTAGAACAGCGGCTTGCGGCGGCCGTCGCTGTCGACCGCGGCCCACGACGTCACGGGCCAACAGTCGTTGAGCTGCCACATGATGCTGCCGGAGCACAACGGCGCCAGTGCCCGGAAGTGCTCGATGCCGACGCGCACGGCCCGGGCCTGGTTGAGCGACATGGCCCAGTGCCAGTCGGTCATCCGATCCGGGACCGGCAGGTGGGCGACCAGCCCGGTGGTGAGCTTGGCGTGGCCATCGAACGCCTTCTGGTGGACGAGCATGCCGGGCGACTCCGGCGTCAGCGGGTCGTCGGACAGCGCTCGGGTGAGCGTCGACCAGGTCGGCGGCCCCTGCCAGCCGAACTCCGCGGCGAACCGCGGGGTCTTCTGCCAGTAGGTCGTGTAGTCGAGCTGGTTCCACACGTCCCAGAAATGCACGGTGCCGTGCCGCTCGTCGTAGGGTGGCGATCGAGCGACAGCGACCACGGGCTGCCCGGGCAATACGCCCGGCCGGGGTCTAGCTCGGCGACGAGATCCGGCAGCACCTCGGTGTAGTAGCCCAGGCCCCACGTCTTGCCGTCCAGCCGCGACTCCCAGCCCCAGTCCACGTAGCCCCAGATGCTCTCGTTGCAGCCGTTCCACAGTGCGAGGCTCGGGTGCGGCATGAGCCGCGTGATGTTGTCGCGCGCCTCGGCGACCACCTCCGACCGCAGCGGCTCCTCCTCGGCGTAGGCGGCGCACGCAAACGGGAAGTCCTGCCAGACAAGGAGGCCGCGCTCGTCGCACTCGTCGTAGAAGGCGTCCGCCTCGTAGATGCCGCCGCCCCAGACCCGAAGCAGGTTGATCCCGGCCTCGGCCGCCTGCTCCGTTCGTCGGGAGTAGCGCTCCCGGTCGACGCGGTGCGGGAAGACGTCGTCGGGGATCCAGTTGGCGCCCTTGACGAAGACCGGCCGACCGTTGACGACGAGGGAGAAGCCCGTGCCCTGCTCGTCCTGCGGCGTGTCGAGGCGGACCGTGCGGAAGCCGATGCGCCGCGACCAGTCGTCGAGCGGGTCGTCGCCGGCGGCCAGTTCGACCGCCACGTCGTAGAGCGGCTGCGCGCCGTGGCCGCGGGGCCACCACAGGCCCACCGCGTCGAGGCTCGTCGTGATGATCGCCGAGGTGGCGCCAGGGGCGAGCGTCGAGGTGGTCGCCACACCACCGATCGAGACGGTGAGGCTCAGGGGCACGTCAGCTCCGGCCCGCTCGACGTCGACGAAGACCTGGACGGTGCCGCGGTGGCCCTCACCGGACTCCGCGACGGTCACCACGGGGCGGACGGCCGCCAGCCGGGCCGTGCTCCACGAGTGCAGCGACACCGGCCGCCAGATCCCGGCCGTGACCAGGTCGGGACCCCAGTCCCAGCCGAAGTTGCAGGCCATCTTGCGGATGGCGTTGTACGGGTGGTGGTTGGCGTGTGGCCGCGCCCCCTGGTCGAGGCTGGCCTGGTCGGCATGGCGGACCGCGCTGGCGAAGGTCACGGCCAATGGGTTCGCGCCGGGCGCGAGCCGGGCGGTGACGTCGATCCGGTGGGTGCGGTGCATGTTCGCGGTGCGCGCCACGACAGCGCCGTTCAGCTCGACGGTTGCCACCGTGTCGAGGCCCTCGAACACCAGGTCCACCCGGTCGTGACCGGTGGGCTGCCACTGCAGGGTGCGTTCGTAGCGCCAGCCGGCCTGGCCGATCCATGCCAACAGCCGCTCGTTGTCGTCGAGGTACGGGTCGGGGATGAGGCCCGCCGCCAGCAGGTCGGTGTGCACCGTGCCCGGCACGGTGACCGCGACGGCCCCCGCCCAGGCGACGTTAGCGGGGACGTCACCGGCCGCGGGACAGACGGTCCACAGGTCGTGCAGGGGCGTGGGAACGCTCGGTGTCGACATGGTGGGCATCGGGCTCCCTCGGTGGAAGTGGCTACGTGGCGGAGGGGCTACTTGGTGGAACCGGCCGTGGAGCCGCTCTAGATGTGGCGGTGCAGCGCGATGAACACGACGAGCGGTGGCCGCAGGAGCGTGACCCGCATGTCCAGCGCTGCTCCATGTTCGCAATCCGCTCGCTTTTCGTCTGGTGGAGAGAGTCGAGTAGGGCGTCCCCGTCCGTTGCGCTGACGATACTTGCCAGCGCGCCTCGTGCGCTGCGCCCACCGCGCTCCTCTGTTGGTGTGGTGACAATTCGCAGTCGACCACCGGCACGTTTGCTGTGACCGGGCAAGCTCTTCGGCCGGGACACGTAATGCTCCGTCATCATCAGCGACAACATCGAAGCCGTCGGCGCAATGAGGGCTTGCTCATCGACTCATATATCTCGCAGTAGTTGATGACGAGATGCAACCCAAGGGTGGCGGTCGGCTGCCGCGCAGTTTCAAACCCGAGATGACGCGCGCGCTCCCGAAAGCGCCGACCCGGGACGGGAGAGCAGCCAGGTCAGGCAGGCCAGGACCAGCGGCACCGCGAGGACAAGAACCGTGATTTCCGGCCAGGGCAGTACGACGACCGGGTCGGCGAGCGGCTGCCGGGCGGCCGGCACGGACGCAATGGCGAAGACAAGTCCGAGGAGCACACCGAGAAGTGTCCCGAGCAGGGCTCCGATGCCGGAGTAGGCGAGTGCTGTCGCGGCCGCCACGCTCCGCGCGGTTCGCGGCGACGCACCCGCAGCCGCAATCAGGTCGCGTTCGCGCCGGGTGTCGATGAGTGATAGCGCGGTTGCCGTGGCGGTCCCCAGGATGACGACGAGGACGGCGGCGGCAAACAGCAGCCGGATCCCGCCCGTCAACCCGCTGTTGTTCTGGTAGCCGCGTTCGGTGTAGACGTACGACGACGAATCGCGGGCCGTTGCTACTGCCGTAACGGCTGCCTCATCGTCAGTAGTCAGCGGCCGAGGAGTCTGGATGAACAACTCTTGTGGCAGAGCCGGGATATTCAGCTGACGAGCGGTCTGTGGCGTCATGAGAAGCTCACGTCCGGGTTGGCCTGTCCGCCCGCCGATCCGTCGGACGTTGACCTCGTCGACCGCCAATGTGGGGGCGGCGCCGTTGGCAGAGGTCTCGACCCTCACCTCGGCACTGTCGGTGTCGGCAACGCCCGCCATGTCAGGGGCGATGAGCAATGCCGTTCCCTGGGACATTGCAGCCAGATCGTCCTCCCCGACGGGATACCGGAGAAGGGTGAGCACTTCGGGGTCCGCGATGACCGGAATGACGGTATCGGCGGCCAGCGTGACTGTCGTGTTGTATCCGGGTCTACTGATCGAGACCAAGGTCGCCGTCGGCAGCTCCGTCTTCACGGCATTTCGTACGTCTGCGGCCGAAGCGGCGAATCGCAGATCCGATTGCTCACTCTCGCCGTAACGGCCGTCGAAAATGACCACCGTCGTCCCCATCGGCCACCTCGGCTCGTAGCGCGCCTCATCAAAGGCCTGCAGGCTCGCCGACGTCATGGCCGCGCTGACTGCGGCGGCTACCGCGACCGCCACCGTTGCGATTGCCGCGAACGATCGTCCGCCGGCGCGTGCCGCGTCCCGCGAGGCGAGGTAACCCGGTAGCGGAAGGTAATGGCTGGCCTTGCCGAGGACCACGACGACAATCGGGATGGTCAGCAAGAGACCCACGACGAAGAGGAGAACTGCGAGCGGGATGGCGGCACTGAGCGACTGAGCCGCCAATACCAGCAGCATGGCCGCGACGATGCCCGTCACGCCCGCGACCGCGCGGCGCCACGGCAGGCCAGGCCTTACGCTCCGGCTCAGCGACCCGACCGGGGGGTTACGGCTGACCCTGATGGCTGGGATGAGTCCGGCCAGCAGTGTGGCAACCGTGGCAGTGCCAACGGCGAGCGCGACGTCGCCGCCTCGTATGTCGAGGGGGCCCCGGATCCCCAGGCGTTGCGGCCACCATCCGGCAGCCACGATCAGACTGACAGCCGCGACCGCGACGCCTGCCCCGATGGCCGCGCCGAGGGCTCCGATCACGAGTGCCTGGGCAAGGACGGTCCGTCGCAGAGTTCCAGCATCCGCCCCGGCGCCTTGAAGCAACGAGAACGTTCGCCGGCTCTGGCGCACGCCGACCGCTAGGGCGGGTGCAGACATCACGGCCAGCTGGATGAGAACAAGGGCGTACACCGGGGCCAAGAACGCCGACGCGACGTACTGCAGGCCGTCGACGCCGAGCGCACCTGCTACTCCGGTCCCGTCGTCGGTCAGGATTTCGCGGGTTGTCAAGGCGACCTGATGGGTCTCGGCGACGGTGACGTCCTGGTAGTACCGCAGTGCCGCGAGCCTGTCGCGACTCCAGCCATAACCGGATGCGCGAAAGCCCTCGCTGTCGAGCGCCGGATCGTCCGGATCGGGCAGGTCTCCGGTGACGAGGTAGGCCGTTGAATCGGTCCCGGGGACTCGGGGAAGGCTGCCCGGGAACCCGATGACTTGGGCACCTTCGAGCTTTCCGAGTGCGACGGGAACCGTCGCGATACCTGACACGGAGTAGTCCCGGTCACCGACCGTCAGGGCGTCGCCGCTGCCCAATCCTGTCTGCCTCGCGAGAAGTGGCGAGATGGCAACCTCGCCTTGGGTGGTAGGCAGGCTCCCGTCGTCGACAACCGCGAGTCCGTCCGTTATGGCGGCCAACGGGTCGAATTCCGTCACCGTCACCGTCAGCTTCCGATCCGCCATGACGACAGATGCGACAGCGCGGGTGATGGGGACAAGGGGTGATCCGATGATCTCTTCCAGGTCGGCCTGGGTGCGCGGCTCGCCCGGATCCGCGTCTCGATTGGAATCCAGCCAGCCCCCGTCGTAACGGAACTGGGCAGGGGATGCCCAGAACTGCCATCCGGGCGACTGACGATCGACGATGAGTCCCTGGGCCTGCCCCATCGCGAAGGGCCCGACTTCGGCGGTGTCGATGCTGTCCGTGCGAATGGCTATCGAGGCTCCCAGCGCCACCAAGACGGGGAGACCGACCATCAGCATGCCCAGCCCGGTCCGCCACGGGTGTTGGGAGGCGTCCCGGCGGGCTATCCGTAACGGCAGGCGCCAGCCCCGCGTCCGTCGCAGCGGCGTGCTGGGGTCGAGGATGGGGACGCGGGCCGGGTCGAGCCGAGGGTCGCGGTCGACCGGCGGGGTCACGCCTCCTCCAAGTCGACCTCAGGGAGGTCGCTCGGTGGCCAGCCGGGTGGACCTGACCGGCGTCCCTGGTCACCTGTGCTCTCGACGATCCGCCCGTCCCGCATGAACAGAATCCGGTCTGCCCACGCCGCCAGCCGAGTGTCATGCGTGACGACTATGACTGCGGCGCCCTGGTCGGCGAGGCCACGAAGGACCGCCATGACCTCGTCACCTGCGGCGGTGTCCAGAGCGCCCGTGGGTTCATCGGCGAGCAGGAGACATCGGTCGCCCACGATGGCGCGAGCGATCGCCGCTCGCTGACGCTGCCCGCCGGAGACGTCGTCGGGGTATCGCCGACCCTGGAGTTCGGTGAGTCCGACGCGTCCCAACGCCTCTCGAGCCGCCTCTCGAGAGCGGCGCCGGGACAGACCGTCGAGTTCGAGCGGGAGGGCGATGTTCTCCTCCAGCGTCAAGGTCGTCAGCAGGTTGAGATCCTGGAACACGTAACCGACTGAGCGCCGCCGCAGCGCCGCCAACCGCGTGAGGTCCAGGCGGCCAAGGCCCACCCCGTCGACGACGACGTCACCGGCGTCCGGGCGATCGAGGCCCCCGGCAATGTGCAGCAGCGTGGACTTCCCGGACCCCGACGGTCCCATGAGGGCAACGAGCTCGCCCTCGGTCACCGTGAGGTGGATGCCTGCTAGAGCGGTGACGGTGGTCCCGCCCTGGCCGTACACCCGCTGCACGGCGTGCAATGTCAGCACGGGAGTCCCGGCACCCGCGGGGTCGCCCCCGGTCCCGCCTGTCACGGCGGCCGAGATGTCGGTCATGATCTGCCCCCCGAGGATGATGTGCTGCGCTGGTTGTCGGGTCTCAGCGGGGCGTTGCCGGCCCCGTACGTGCGTTCCACGTGGTCCAGCCAGCGGGCCTCGGCGTCGGCCTCGAAGATCAGGCGGTCGAGGATGAGGGCCGTGGCCTGATCGGGATAGACCGGTACTGCCGAATCCGGGTCGCTGCCATTGCCGTGGGCCGGCTCGCGGGCCGTCGCCTCCGCGCGCAGCCTCGTCAACCACTGAAGTGTCTGGACCGTGGATATGCGTTGTCGGCGCACGATGTCCAGGGCTTCGATCCCCGAGGCACCTAGGGCCAGGCTCACCTTGATGGCCAGCTCATCTCGCGGCGGCGGATGGCGATCGACCGGGGCCGACCACCAGTTGGCGACCTCGTCTCGACCGCGGTCGGTCAGCGCGTAGATCACCGTTCCATCGGCACTCGCCGGCTGCGACGTCACGAGGCCGTCGCGTTCGAGCCGCTGCAACGTCGTATAGACCTGCCCGATGTTGAGGGGCCACGTACCACCGGTTCGCGCCTCGAAGGCCGTTTTCAGTTGATACCCGTGCCGTGGGCGTTCTCCCAGCAGTGCCAGCAATCCGTGCTTGATGCTCATGCGATCCCCCCCCCCGGTGTGCATACCCCGTATCCCCAGCCACGCACAGGTATACCGGGTA
>CAZEYA010000173.1:0-8192 GCA_964516515.1 uncultured Kineosporiaceae bacterium
CCCGGCAGCACAGAGTCGATTGGCTACGAGTCGAGTGGCTACGAGTCGAGCGGCTACGAGTCGAGTGGCTACGAGTCGAGTGGCTACGAGCGCACCAGCGCCGAACCGAGCCACCACGAGCGCGATGGTGGCGAGCCCAGTGGGCACGCCGGCCGCGAGCCCGGGGCCTACGCAGAAGGTATGGCACGGCCTCCGGTCACCTCCCGGCACCAGGCGCAGCCCGAGTACGCCGCTGTCGACCTTGCTGCCATCGATCTTGCGGCCATCGATCTTGCGGCCATCGACCTTGCGGTGCCGGCGGCCCCGCCAGTTGCCCCGCCCCTTCCCGCGCCAACAGCGCCCGGCACACCCGAGCAACCGCCGGCCCCGCCGGTCACCACCAGCGTGCTGCCGCCCCGGGTGGCCGAGCAGCCGGAGCAGCAACCATTTGATGCGGTGCCGCAGCGGTCTGGTCCAGTTGCCGATCGGCGCGCACCGGGCATCGACGTCGATGTCGTCGAGGAGGACCAGCCACGTGCCCGGCCGGGTGCCCGGCATCGCGCAGCCACCGCCCCGTCGAGCGTCAATCATCGGGTGCGATTGCTCAGTGCTGCCGCTGCCGGCCTCAGCGCCTTCATCGTCTTCGCGCTGTGGGCGGCCGCCGGCGGGCTCTCCGATCTGCTCTCGCCGGCGCTGGCCATCGGCAGCCTTTCGCGGCTGGCGGGGTTGCTGGGTACCGACCTGCTGCTGATCCAGGTGCTGCTGATGGCTCGCATCCCGGCCGTCGAGCGGGCCTTCGGCAGAGCAGCACTGACCCGGTGGCACACCGTGGCCGGCATGGTCTCCTTCGGACTGATCGTCGCCCACATCGCGCTGGCAGTCTCCGGCACCGCGATCATCGAACGGTTCAACATCTTCGAGGCAGGCTGGCGACTGCTGTCGACTGTCGCCGGTCTCCCCCTCGCCGTGGTGGCCACCGCGCTGCTGGTCCTGGTCGCAGTGTCCTCGCGCCGCGAGGCCCGGCACCGCCGCCGCGACACCCGCCACCTGCTCGCGGTCTACGCCTACCTGGGCCTGCTGCTGGCCCTGCCCCACCAGTTGCTGGCCGGGACGTCGCTGACGGCCTCCCCACTGGCGGCGCTCTACTGGTGGGGGCTCTTCGTGGGCTCCTCGCTGGCGTTGCTGGCCTTCCGGATCGCCCTGCCGATGTTCCGCTCGTTCCGTCACCAACTCGTCGTGGACCAGGTGAGGGTCGAGGCGCCGGGTGTCGTCTCGCTCCAGCTGCGGGGTCGCCAGCTGCGTCAGCTCGGGGCCCGCGCGGGGGAGTTCTTCCACTGGCGCTTCCTCGACGGCGCCCAGTGGCACCACGTGATGGTTTCGCCGCTGTCGGCCGTGCCAACCGGCGACCGGATGCGGGTGACGATGGCCGTCGCAGAGGGCAGCCGCCGGCTGGAGTCGCTCACGCCGGGTACGTGGGTGCTGTTCGAGGGTCCGTACGGCTCCTTGACCGCAGACTCCCGCACTCGCGGCAAGCTGGCGTTCTTCACCACGGGCTTGGGCATCGCGCCGGTTCGGGCGCTGCTGGAGGACCTCGACTACGGCCGCGACG
The DNA here is from genome assembly GCA_964516515.1 of uncultured Kineosporiaceae bacterium. Classification (GTDB taxonomy): domain Bacteria; phylum Actinomycetota; class Actinomycetes; order Actinomycetales; family JBBAYJ01; genus JANNOG01. The sequence continues at coordinate 1,589 of CAZEYA010000173.1, forward strand.
AAGCCGTGGTCGTGTACCGGCTGCCGGACGAGGAGCCGGCGCTCTTCCGCGACGAGCTGGACGAGCTGTCGAACCGACGGGGGGCCGAGGTGGTCTACCTCGAAGGGCCGACCACCGGGGAGCGGGAGTCGTGGTTGCCCGCCACCGCCGCTGCCCAGATCACCGATCCGGCCGCGGTCACCCACCTGGTGCCGGACATCGCCACCCGCGACGTCTTCGTCAGCGGGCCGGAGCACTGGACCGCGCCGATGCTGGCCGCCCTGCGCGAGGCAGGCGTGCCTCACTCGCAGATCCACGCCGAGGTCATCGCCGGCTGAGCGTTCACGTCACCCGCCAGCACGCGTCTGGCGGTGGCAGGTGGGCTCATTGGGCGGGCCGACGCTCGGCGTGCGACAGTTTCGGGATGGATCCGAATGAGATCGGCGCGACGCTTCTCGTCGTCCTGCTGGTGATCTTCGCGATTATCGGAGTGCTCGCGGTGGTCGCTCTGATCGTTGTCATCGTCCGCTTCCGCCCGCCGTTGACGGCCATCGCCGCAGTCGTCGGTGCGCTCATCTACGGCGCCTCGCCGATCGACCTGATCCCCGAGGCGGTGGTCGGTCCGATCGGCGCACTGGACGACATCGGCATCATCGCGGCCGCGATCGGGTTCATGGTCACGCAGATCCGGAAGCGACGCGACGTCACCGCAGGTCGAGGCGACGCTGCCGGACTCACCGACGTGTCGCTGCGCAAGCTTCCCCCGGGCGAGCGGACGCCCGGAAGGGACTGACGCTCTCAGTCGAGGATCAGGCGCCGCCGCTGTGTGACGGTCTCGGCCTGCCAACCGACCACCTCGACCAGCCCCGCGCCATCGGGGATGGGCAGCCGATGCGGGTCCGGCCCCGGCACCAGGGTCGTCCAGGGGTGGCGGTCGGCGAACAGGTCGACCTGGTCCAGGCCGGTGCTGCGGACGGTCAGCGTGCCGGCCCGCTCACCGACCCGCAGGCTGCTACGCGGTGCCTGGATGAGTCGTGCGGCGCACCAGGCCAGCAGGTCGCGGTTGCCATGAACCAGGTCGTCCCGGGTCATCGTGTATCCGATGCCCGGCACGCCGAGATCCTCGACCAGGGCGCCGGTGGCGGCACCGACTCGGGTGAAGCGCCGCACGGCCACCGTGAATCCAACGCCGTCCGGAAGTTCGGGCAGCTCGAAACGAGTGCCCGCGAGCGCCTGGCGGACCAGGCCGTCGTCCCACACGTTGGCGCCACCGGCCCCCGTCGCCTCGCCCACCGTCACCAACTCGCCGATCCGGTTGTCCACGAAGCCGGCGCTGAACAGGTCACCGGCGGAGTACGTGTTGGCATCGGCGACGCACAGCACCGGGCCGCTGTAGCGCTGCCCGATGTCGTTGCAGGCGTCGGGATCGGTCAGCGGCAGTCCCTGGCTGTAGTCGTCCCCGGTCGAGACGGCGTCGGCCAGCGACGGACCCCAGTCCCGACCGTCGACGGGGGAGTTGTCGATCAGCGTGCGGGTGACATCGCTGGCCAGCCACGAGAACCGACCAGGCGTGACGACGTTCGGGGTGAACAACTGCAGGGCCCGCTCGGCCGCCCAGACCAGCCCGCCGGGATTGGCTCGGACATCGATGACGAGACCGGTTTCGGGCAGCTTGTCGATCAGGCGCGCGATCTCGCGGACGAAAGCCTCGTCGTCGTTGACCGAGAAGCTCCAGATCCTCAGATAGCCGAACTCGCCCGACGGGGTCCCGATGCTCGTCGCCTGCAGCACGTCCGGCATCCGTGACTCCAGCGAGGGGACGTCGGCGCGACGAGGGCCGGGGACGCTGACGCCAGGGTCCGGCTCGGGCGCGCGTGTCGTGGCCCACCACACGCCCGGCGCGAACATCAGCTGGCGGGCGCGCCGGGCAGCCTCGGCCGCGGGGTCCAGCGCGAGCGCGGCCGAGAGACTGCGGGAACGGATCGCGCGGCGCCTGCGCTGCCCGCTCGGCCCGCCTGGTGTGCCCGAGGAGGCGTCGGCCGTCGGGCGGCCGATGGCGGTCGGTGCGAGATCGGGGGCGATGACCCGCCACGGCATCCGGATCTCGCGCTCGCTGCCGTCCGCCGCGCGGTAACCGATGATCACCCAGTCCTCGTCCGGTGGCGGGCCGAACTCCAGCGAGCGGAAGGTCAGCGATTGGCACGCCCGCGCCCGTCGGGCATCCGGCCGCCCACCGGTCTCGTTGTCGGCCCACCGCTGCACCGCGCGATCGAACGGCACGCCGCTCCAGGCCAGCAGTTCGACGCCGGAAACGAAGGCGTCGTCACCGATCACGTCCCGCGGCCCGACCTTGGACACGATGTACTGCGGGTTCTCACCGGCACCGTAGGTCTCGACAAGGAACGGCAGCACTGCGACCTGGCCCGCGGCACTGCCGAACCCCTGGTATCGGGTGTGAGCGTCGCGCAGGTCGGTGACGATGCTGCCGAGCTCGGCGTGGAAATCGCTCTCGCGCATCCCGATCGAGCGGTCACGCAGCAGCCGCAGCCGCTGCACCGGGTCGATGCCGTAGCGGGCCCGTTTGAGTGGCAGATGGGCGTAGACGCCCTCCAACACGATGAGAAACGTGTCGACCATCGCCCGGCGCTGGGCGACGGTCAGTGGCGAACCGGGCGGGGGACCGGTTCGACGCAGCGCCTGGATGTCACCCTGCTGGCGGCGGTGGACCTCGGCGAGCTCGTGGCTGGTCGGTGCGCTCACCGCCCCTACGATGTCAGGTGGGGTCGCGTCGGTCAGAACGAGTAGGTGGCGCGCGCCGTGTCGCGGGCGGCGGCATCACGAGCTGCCGCGTCCTCGCGGGCCCGGCGCGCTCGAGTGGCCGCGCTGCAGCTGCTGCACAGCAACTGGAGATCGGCGGCCTTCACCCCGCCATCGGTCCAGACGGGCTCGACCGGCTTCTCCCGCAGGTCGATGACGCCGCGGCAGCGGATGCAGACCAGGCCGTTGTGCTTGGAAAGGTTGGGGCGCAACCCGGCGAGGACCCGCTCGCGGCGCTCGGCGGCCGTCGCCTCCAGGTCGGCATAGCTGATGTCGAGCCGTGCGCGGCGCCGCCAGCGCATCGCATCGACGACGGCCTCGACGGTCTCGGCTCGGAGACTGGCGTTGGCCCAGTAGTACTCGTTGCCAACTGCCCACCAGGTGCGTCCGCCACTGCTGTGGACGGCCACGGGCCGCACGAAGCGCAGGTCGAAGTCCGCGGGGACCCGGCGCAGCGACGTCCACGCCCGGCCCGCCCCGGTGAACATCACCCGCCGGGCGAACAGGTAACCGCGGCGATCGACGCTCAGCCGGGCATGCAGGTCGCGCTGATACGGCCGCGCCGGTTCCGGGACGACGTGCAGCAGCGCAGACGGTTTGCGGGGCCGGCTCAGCCGGTGCCAGAGCACGAAAGCGCCGGCAGTGCCCACCACCGCGACGAGCCATGGCGTGACCTGGTGGCCGAGCACCGGCACCGTGCCGGGCACGAACCCGGCAGCGATCAGGAGTCCCATACCGGTCACGAGCAGGCGTCCAACGAGCGGTAACGGCCAAGGCATGTGCGCAGTGTGTCGGACCGACCGCACTGTGTGAAGCCGAACGGAGCCGTATGTCGTCAACTCATCACAACGGGTGATACCGACCGGGGGGCAGGCCGGGCGTTGCCGGTCCGCCCGGTTCTGATCTAGCGTCCTGCCATGTCCAGAACCGTGCGTGCCGCAATCGTCCAGACCGGATGGACCGGCGACAAGGCTTCCATGATCGACCTGCACGAGAAGCACGCCCGAGCAGGCGCCGCCGACGGTGCGCAGGTCATGTGCTTCCAGGAGCTGTTCTACGGCCCGTACTTCTGCCAGGTGCAGGACACCGAGTTCTACTCCTACGCCGAGGCGGTGCCGGGCGGCCCGACCGTGCAGCGGTTCTGCTCGCTCGCCAAGGAGCTCGGCATGGTGCTGGTGCTGCCGGTGTACGAGCTGGAGCAGGCGGGGCTGCTCTACAACACCGCCGCAGTCATCGACGCCGACGGTACGTATCTGGGCAGGTACCGCAAGACCCACATCCCGCAGGTCAAGGGGTTCTGGGAGAAGTTCTACTTCCGTCCCGGCAACTCCGGCTGGCCGGTGTGGGACACCGCGGTCGGCCGGATCGGCACCTACATCTGCTACGACCGCCATTTCCCGGAGGGGTGGCGGGCCCTCGGCCTGGCAGGCGCCGAGATCGTGTTCAACCCCTCGGCCACCTCGCGCGGCCTGTCCTCCTACCTGTGGTCGATCGAGCAGCCCGCCGCCGCCGTGGCGAACATGTACTACGTCGGCGCGATCAATCGGGTTGGGGTGGAGCCGCTGGGTGACAACGACTTCTACGGCAGCTCGTACTTCGTCGATCCCCGCGGGCAGTACGTCGGCGACAAGGCGTCCGACACCGAGGAGGAGCTGCTGGTCCGTGACCTCGATCTGGATCGGATCGCCGAGGTCCGCAACCAATGGGCGTTCTACCGCGACCGCCGCACCGACGCCTACGACATCCTGGTCCAGGGATAGAGCTCCACGACCGCGCGGTGTGATCCCCGGAGTTTCCCGTCGCCGGTCAGGAGCGGGCAGCCGAGGAGTTCCGCGAGCGCGATGTATGCGGCGTCGTGTGCCGTGAAGTTCCCACGTAGCTGCCACATTCGGCCCGCAAGAGCCGCACCTGGATATCGCTCGATGTGGAGGTCGCAGAAGTCCGCCACTGCCAGTTCAGCGCGTCCAGGCGCCACCCTCCTGCCCAGGGTGAGCCCTCGGACGGCATGCAGCACCTCGAAGTCCAGGAGGGCAGGTGCATGAAGCAGTCGTGGTTCGGACAACCGGCGCCGAAGAACGTGATCATGAGCGCCCACGGTCAGCGCGTACACGACGATCGAACTGTCGACGACGAGCGCACTCACGCGTCCCGGCCGGCCCTCACCGCATCAACGATCGACGCCATGGTCAGGCCGCCGGGGGGGCGCTGCGCGGCCCGCGCCAGAACTTCCGCGACCGTGGGACGGGCTGCGGCCTCGACGATCATGCGTCGCAGGTAAGCTGTCAGACTCAGTCCTTCGGCTGCAGCCCTGGTCCGGATGACATCGAGGGCCTCCTCGGGGACGTCCCGGATCTGGACGGGCTTGGCTGCCATATGGGTGATGGTATCGAAGTGCATGCGATGCATGCACGTGAGGAAGACCCTCGTCAGTACTGGCCTGACCTGGTTGTCGTCGACCCGATCGCTGGCCTAGCGTCACGCCATGACGACCACCATGCCCGCCCCTGCCGGCGCGACGACGAAGAGCGCTGAGCTGCTGCGGCGGCATCGAGCGGTGATGCCCGCCTTCGTGGGGCAGTACTACGCCGAGCCGATCGCGCTGACCCACGGCGAGGGCCGGTACGTCTGGGACGCCGAGGGCACCAAATACCTGGACTTCTTCGGTGGCGTGCTGACCACGATGACCGGTCACAACGTGCCGGAGGTCACCGCGGCGCTGCAGCAGCAGGCCGCCAAGATCGTGCACACCTCGACCTTGTACCTGTCCGAACCGATGATCGAGCTCGCCGAACTGATCGCCGAGCTGTCGGGCATCCCCGACGCCCGGGTCTTCTTCACGACATCCGGCACCGAGGCGAACGACACCGCACTGCTGCTCGCCACGGCGTACCGCAAGTCCAACCAGGTGCTGGCGATGCGCAACAGCTACCACGGCAGGTCGTTCTCGACGATCGCCATCACCAGTCACCGGTCGTGGTCACCGACCAGCCTCTCGGGGCTCGACGTCAACTTCATCCAGGGCCCCTACCGGCTGCGCAGCCCCTTCCGGCACCTGGACGACGACGCCTTTACCAACGCCTGCGTCGACGACCTGGTGCAGACCCTGGACATGGCCTCCGCCGGTGACGTCGCGTGCCTGATCGCGGAGCCGATCCAGGGCGTCGGCGGCTTCGCCACCCCGCCGGACGGTTTCTTCGGCGCGTTCAAGAAGGAGCTGGACAACCGCGGCATCCTGTTCATCGCCGACGAGGTCCAAACCGGCTGGGGGCGTACCGGCGAGCACTTCTGGGGATACCAGGCCCACGGCATCACCCCGGACATCATGACCTTCGCCAAGGGTGTCGGGAACGGGTTGTCGCTGGCGGGCATCGTCGCCCGCGCCGAGATTACGGATGTCATCCAGACGTACTCGTTCTCGACCTTCGGCGGCAACCCGCTGGTGTCCGCGGGTGGGTTGGCGAACCTGCGCTACGTGCTCGATCACGACCTGCAGGGCAACGCGAAGGCCCGCGGCGAGCAGTTCTTCCGGGCCCTCGAGCCGGTGTGCGCCGAGACCCCGTGGATCGCGGAGCTACGCGGCCGGGGCCTGATGGCCGCCATCGAGGCGGTCCACCCCGGCGGCATCGAGCCGGATCCGGCGCGCGCCACTGCTCTGCTGGAGGCCACCAAGTCGCGGCAGTTGCTGATCGGCAAGGGCGGCCTGTACGGCAACATTCTGCGGATGGCCCCGCCACTGTCCATCACGGCGGCCGAGATGGACGAGGCCATCGCCATGCTGGTCGCAGCGATCCGCTCGGTGGAGTGAACG
>CAZEYA010000174.1:0-8078 GCA_964516515.1 uncultured Kineosporiaceae bacterium
GTGCCCGGCCGCCGTGCCCGAACAGCAGGGGCGCGGACTTGACGCCACGGACGAGGTCACTGACGTCGGTGGTGCGCAACGGCGGGATCCGATAGGCGACATCGCCGACCAGATCGGCCGTCTCGCCGGCGATCGCGAACGAGATCAGCGGACCGAACAGCGGGTCCTCGGCAGTGCCGACCCGGCAGGCGATGCCTGTTGGTGCCATGGCCTGCACCACCACCTGGTGCGCCCGTGGGCCGAGCGCGGCCTGCAACTCGGTGACGTCGGCGATGAGTTCCTCGGCGGTGCCGACGGCGAGCCGCACGCCACCGGTATCGACCTGATGCCGGCCACCCGCTGCCTTGACCACGACCGGGTAGCCGAGTTCGGCGGCCGCCGCGACCGCCGCCAGCGGCCCGGCCACGCTCCGCTGCGCCCACAGCATGATTCCGTAGCACTGCAGCAGCGCCGCGACCTCGTCACGGTCGAGGTCACGGCCCGCCGGGTGCAGCGCGAGGACGTCGCCGACGATGCGCCGAGCGGCCTCATAGGAGACCCCGCGAACACCAGGACCCACCACAGTCGCCCCACCGGCCGGTGGGTCCCAGGCGCGGGCGACCAGCGGCCCCGTCTCGCGGCGGCACCACTGGCCGTAACGCACCACCGAGGCCAGTGCGCGGACCGTGTCCTCCGGCAATGGGAACGCCGGGATCAGCGCCCCCGCTACCTCGCCGCCCAGGGAGCGCCCGCCGACCAGGCAGGCCACCGTCGTCTTGGTCAGCGACGGTGGCACCGCTGCCGCCAGCGCCTCTCGATCAACCGGATGCGAGGACAGCGGCGGCACCAGGCACACCACCACCGCGTCGACGCCCTCGTCCGCCTGCGCGTCGGCGATGAGTGCCGCCACCTGAGCGAGCGGGGCATCCAGCGCCACCGATCGTGGCGGGCGCGCCACGGCCAACCGCCACGAGACGCAGGCGTCGGCGGCCAGCGCGGCCAGCGCGGAGGAGTTCCCCACCACCGCCACCCGTTCGCCCTGCGGCAGCGGCTGGCTCAGCAGCACCTGCGAGACGTCGAAGAGCTGATGGAGATTCTCGGTCCGGATCACCCCGGCCTGCCGGAGCATCGCGTCGAACGCCTCGGGCGGGGCGTGACTGCCGCGCACGACGTGCCCGGGTGGCACACCGAACTCACTGACCCCGCTCTTGACCACCACGACGGGCTTGGCGCTGGCCAGCGCCCGGGCCACGCGGGAGAACTTGCGGGGGTTGCCGACGCTTTCCAGGTAGAGCCCCACGACGTCGGTGCGGGGGTCGTCGGCCCAGAACTGCAGGCAGTCGTTGCCGGAGACGTCCGCCCGGTTGCCCGCCGAGACGAAACAGGAGATGCCCAGGCCGCGCCGGTCGGCGCTGGTGAGGATGGCCACCCCGAGCGCGCCCGACTGGCTGAACAACGCCAGCCGCCCCGGTCTCGGCATCACCGCCGCCACCGAGGCGTTCAGCCGCACGGCGGGATCGGTGTTGACCATGCCGAAACTGTTCGGGCCGACGATCCGCATCCCGTTGGCTCGGGCCACCCGGACCACCTCGCCCTGCAACCGCAGCCCTGCCTCGCCGGTCTCGGCGAATCCACCGGAGACCACGACGGCCCCTCGCACGCCGGCGGCAGCGCACTGCGTGACGACGTCGACCACGTCGCCAGCCGGGACGGCGATGATCGCGAGGTCGATGGGACCGGGGGCGTCGCCGACCCGTCGCAGCGCCGGCCGTCCCGCGACCTCGTCGGCCTCGCGGTGCACGATGTGGACCTCGCCCTGGTAGTCCGCCGCCAGCAGCGAGTCGAGGATGAGGCGGCCGACCGACCCGATGCGCCGGCTCGCGCCGATCACCGCGACCGACGCAGGCTGCAGCAGGGCTCGCATGCTGCGTGCCTCCGCGCGGTGTTCGCGCGCCGTCATCACCGCCAACGACCGTTCCGTCGGGTCGATGTCGAAGGCCACGCTCACCACGCCGTCGTCGAAGTGATTGGTGACGTCATACCCGGCCTCCCGGAACACCGAGAGCATCCGCGAGTTCTCGGGCAGCACGATGGCCTCGAAGCGGTTGACGCCGTTCTCGCGGGCGGCCGCTGCCAGGTGTTCCAGCAGCACCGAGCCGATCCCGCGACCTTGGTGGGCGTCGGAGATGTTGAAGGCGATCTCAGCCGCGCGCGCGGGCGAGGAGGCAGTGCCGAGCCGCTCGTAGCGCCCGACCCCCACGATGTCGTCGCCCAACGTGACCACCAGCGCGACCCGGGCGACGTGGTCGACCTCGGTGAAGCGCTTGACGTCGGAGTCGCTGAGGTGCGGGTGCGGGGCGAAGAAGCGGAAGTACGTGCTGCGGGCGCTCTGGGCGTCGTGGAAGCGTCGCAGTCGATCGCCGTCTGATGGTGTGATCGGCCGGACGTGGGCCGTCGCGCCGTCTCGCAGCACGACGTCGGCCTCCCAGTGACCGGGATACGCCACGTCGGCCATGTCAGGCACGCTACCCGGGTGGAGTTCGCCGAGGTCGTTCGAGGGCGCCGGATGATTCGCCGGTTCGAGCCCGGGCGGGCGGTGGGCCCCGACGTACTGCGGCGGATCCTGCACGCCGCCACCAGGGCACCCAGCGCGGGGTTCACCCAGGCCGTGGAGTTCCTCGTGCTGACGACCGCGACCGACCGCGGCCTGTTCTGGCTGACGCAGTCCGGCGACTCGCCGGCCGCCGCGGCGTCGGCCTGGCTGGCGGGCATGCGTACTGCCCCCGCGCTCGTCGTGGTCACCACCTCCGAGCAGGCCTACCGAGAGCGCTACGCCGAGCCGGACAAGGCTGCCCGCGGCGGTCCCGACCGGTCGTGGACGGCGCCTTACTGGCACGTCGACGCTGGCATGTCGACGATGCTGCTGCTGCTGGCAGCCGTCGACGAGGGTCTCGGCGCGTGCTTCTTCGGCCTCGCCGGTGCCGAATCCGAGCGGCGGCTTGCTGCCGAGTTCGACATGCCTACGGAGCGGCACTGCGTCGGCGTCATCGCCCTCGGCCATCCCGATGCCGGTGCAGCCCCAACCGGGTCCCCCACCAAGCGCGCGCGGCGGACCATCGAGGAGCAGATCCACGATGGGCAGTGGTGACTGCCCAGCCTTAGACGTATCGGTGGGACCATGGCTCGGTGGAGCGCCAGTCGGTCAGGGCACTGACCGGGGCAACCCGTTCGAGGCAGCTACGTGCGCCGAGAAGCGGGTCAGGCTTCTCATCTCGTACGAAACCATCCACATCCCAGGGTCGCATCCGCCGCCTGAGACCCCGTCACGTACTCGTGCAGCAGACCCCATGCGCCGACATGGGTCTGGGTTTGGTTGGCGGTTCCGCGGTCCGACGCGGCGCTCGCCGCCGTGGTCTGGTTGGTATGCGCGGTGCTCGTCGATGATCCGGTCGCGTGGGCCGTGGCCGCGGGTCTCGCCGGGCCGGTGGCGGTGCGCCGTACGCGGCCGGCTCTCGCGCTCGCCGTGGGCACCGTCGCGGCGGTGGCCCACCTCGTGTTGCTCGTCGAACCGGTGCCCGCGATCGTGGCCGTGCCGCTCCTCGTGCACGCGTTCGCACGCTGGTCGGGTCCCGCGGCGCTCGCCTGTACCGGATTGGGCATCGCGCTGGCCGGTGCCTTGGCGGGACCGCTGCGGTGGCTGGCAGCCGACCCGGGACCGCTCAGGATGGACACGCTGGTCGTCCCGGTAGCAGCGCACATCGCGGTCGTCTGCGCCGCGTACGCGTGGAGGACGACGTCGCGGGACGCGGCCGGGAGGGCAGCGGAGCGGCTGCTGCGGCGGGCCGCAGGGGAACGCGCTGCCGTTGCGCGGGAGGTGCACGATGTCGTCGCCCACGCGCTGGCCGTCATCGCCGTCCAGGCCGAGGGTGGTCGCGCAGTGGCCTCGGCGGATCCGGCGCGGGCGCGGCAGGCGCTCGACACCATCGCCGGCACCAGCCGCGAGGCTCTCGCGAGCATGCGCGAGGTGGTCGGTGTCCTGCGGGCGGACGCGCGAGCAGCGGCGCGGAGCGTCCGCGCAGATGTTCCTCCACGGCTCCGGCTGGGGCTACGGCGTGCAGATCGTGCCCGCCGAGAACGGGTCGGCGGTGCGGTACGGCTGGGGCGGCGGGCTCGGGACCCTGTGGTACTCCTGGCCCGACCACGGCGCCGCCGCCGTGCTGCTCACCCAAGTGCTGCCGCCGCCTGAAGAGCTCATCGCGTCTTTCATCAGCTGAGCCGAGCAAGTGCTGACCACCTGACCGGCGCCGGGTCGTCCCGCACGCCGATCGCTCAGCGGGGCAGCGTGAGCTTATAGCCCCGTGGGAGGCGACGAAGCCGAAGTGCTCGTAGAAGCAGTGAGCGTCGACTCGCGCCTTGTCGCTGCTCAGTTGGACGAGGGCGCACCCACCGCGCCTCGCCTCCTCGATCGCCCAGTGCAGCAGCGCGGCTCCGGCCCGCGGCCGCGGAAGTCACCCCGGACCCCGACCGCCTCGACCTGGGCCCGCAGCGCCGCGTGTCGGGCAAGCCCGGGCAGGAACGTCAGCTGCATCGTGGCCACGACCTGCGAGCCATCGGTCGCGACGAGCAGCAGGTGCGCCGGGTCGGCTTCGATCAAGTCGAACGCCGCCAGGTAGACGTCCAGGTCCTCCTCGGCAGTGATCCCGTCCCGGCTGGCGCCGAGCTCGTCGTCGGCCAGCAGGTCGACGATCGCGGGGACGTCGTCGGCGACGGCTCGGCGCAGCGCGACGTCCTCCCCTCTCAGAGGAAGCAGCGCCAAACCCGTCATCCCGCGAGGCTGCCCCACCGGCACCCGCGACGCCACCGCCCCGCCAGGGATTTCGGTCGGTCGGCGAGTCGCAGCATCCCGGTCGCCCGTGCCTGGTCGGCCCTTGTCACGTGCAGCTCCCCCTCGATCACAGAGTTCAGGTGCTCCACGGTGGTGCCGTGGATCCATGGCTGCAACTCCGCGTCCGGTTCCCGGTTGACGACCGGGTTCTGTCGAGTCTGCACGCGAGGGCCTTCGGCGGCGTCGCCGAACAGGTGGTTCCCTGGGCGCGGCGGCTCGAGCGTCACGCCGTCACGTGGGTAGGCGCCTTCGACGGCGATGAGCTGCGCGGCTTCGTCCATGCCTGCTGGGACGGTGGGGCACACGCCTTCCTGTTGGACACGGTCGTTGACCCCGACCATCCGCGGCGCGGTATCGGTCTGAGCCTGGTCCGGACGGTCGTACACGAGGCCGCTGCGGCAGGATGCGAATGGCTTCACGTCGACTACGAGCCCCACCTGTCGACGTTCTACCGGGAGGCCTGCGGATTCGGGGCCACCGAGGCCGGTCTGCTGCGCCTCTCCGGCTGAGGATCGACGTGCGGGACACATGGACGGACCAGGGTGCCGTGGTGAAGCGTTAGCACGGCGCGGGCGCAGGGTCGTCTATTGGTTCGCGACAGCGCTCATCAGTCGATGGTCGCCGTCTGCCCGAGTAGGTCGATGGTCCCGACACGCCGATCGTCGGAGTCGTAGCCGACGAGCGATCCCGGTACTTCCGTGCCGACGAAGGAACCGAGCAACCACCCGTCCGTGACGACCAGCGGTACCACCTCGCCGTTGAGCAGCTGCAGCTCGGCGCGGACGGCATCACCGGCTGAGCCCACCAGGACCCCGGCGCTCGTTCCTCGCGTAATGGAGGAGACGGAGAAGTCTTGGTCGGCGACGTCGCCCTGGGCGCAGGCAGCCCCCGAGGCGCTCGCTCGCGCGGACTCGGGCAGGCGCGTCGCCTCCGGGGCTTCCCCACTGACCTGGAGGTGCGTCAAGCACGTCATGTCGTCGTCGCCGGTAGCCGACCAGAACTCCATCCGTTGCCCGCCCGGTGCCGACAGCACCGCTAGCCGCTCAGCGGAGTCCCAGTCGATGGACGCCAACTCAGCGCTCGTCGTCCATGGCAGCAGGTCGCTGATCGGTGAGGGAAGCGCCCCGGCCACGGCGGCTCCGGCCAGGCCGAAGGCCGGGATGAGCGTGAACGCCGCCACGCGCCGACGGCGGTACTGGCGCCGCATCGACCGACCGCGGCGCACGATGTCGGAGACCGGGGTGGCCAGGGCGACGTCGGCGTACTCGTCCTGCAGGGCCTGATGCAACTGTTGGTCGATCACGCGATGCCTCCTGTGGACTGGGAATGAGAGTCGAGCGAGCGGCGCAGCGACTGCAGCGCCCGGAACAGGTGGGCGGTGACCGTGCCCTGAGCCAGTCCGAGCACCCGCGCGGTGTCGGCGGTATCCAGATCCAGCAGAACCCGCATGGCGATCACTTGGCGTTGTCGACGCGGCAGCGCGAGAACCAGGGCCGCGAAGTCCCCGAAGTCCTCGGACTGCCCCGGCTCGGGCACGCCCGCATGATCGGCGTGCGCCGACGTCAGGAGCTCCCGCCGGCGGCGCCGCCACCACGAGACGTTCAGGTTCAGGGCAGTTCGCATGACCCAGCCCTCCGGGCGGGGGTGCATCCTCACGGCGGGCCACCTCGCCCACGCTCGAGCGAAGGCCTCCGACAGCAGGTCCTCTGCCAGCACACGGTCCCCCGTCGCGAGCAGGAGGGCGCGCAGGCAGTCGTCCTTGACCCGGACGTAGCACGCCTCGAAGTCCTCCTGCAGGGCCGTCACACCCCTTCAACGCCTGACACCCTCGTCTCACTTACATCGACCGAGAGTGAATGCCCGCTCCTTGCTCACCCCGCCCCGAGGATCCTGGCAGCGCCACCAGGCAGCAGTCCTCGCGCCGCGCCCCTACGCAGCGATCACCGGTTCACGATCGGTGTCCGGGCACCGGACAGTGCGACTCCGGGCCCCGAGATGTGGCGTCAGCCATAGCGTGGCGCATCCCTCGGTGGCGACTCATGATGAGTCGGTGGCGGGGGCTAGTAAGCAGACGACGCCGGTACGAGTCGTCAACGCCAACTGGGAGGCCGGCGAGGACGGGACGGACGGGAGCTTTGGCTTCATGCTCGTCACGAACAACGAGGAACGGCACTTCGTACAACCGAGTGCGACGTCCGCCGCCGCGCTGGTCTCGCTGTTCACCTCCGGGGCGCCGCTGATGTGGGACCCCGAGGCTCGAACCCTGATCGCCGGTGGACTCGTCGGCACATGGTTCGACCCGGACAGGCACGCGCGCGACGAGTAGTTGACCGGCTCCCAACCTGCCGTGAGGGCCTCGTCAGCTGGCTGTCCCGAACGACGATCCCTCCGGGGAAGCCGATACCTGACCCCGCTCGAGGCGGCGCTTGTGGTGGGAGCTGGGTCGCAGGCGCGCCCGCCCAAGCGACCGTCAGGCTCAGGGGAGCCGCAGCGTGCCGACGGTCTGCCCCAACAACTCCCCCGTGGGGAAAAAACCCAGCCGCAGGTAGAAGCCCTCCGGCCCGCCCTCGCCCCGCTCCCACAGCACCGTGATCTGCTCGGCGCCGCGACGGCGGGCCTCGGCGGCCACCTCCCCGACCGCGAAGCGCCCCACCCCGCGCCCCTGAGCGGTTGCGGCGACGTTGAGCCGCCAAACCCCCGCCCGGAACGCGTCCAGCTCGTTATCGGGATCGAAATTGGCCATGACGAAAGCGACCACGACGTCGCCGTCCAGGACTAGGCGGGGCCAGGCGGTCGGCGTGACGTAGGCCTCGGCCACAGACTGCACCACCGGGGCCACGAAGCGCTCCTGGCCGGGGGCCAGCGTGATCCCCACGGCGGCGGACAGGTTCTCCGGGGTCAGCTCGACGAGCGTCAGGATCATGCTCGGGAAGGTAGGCGCGCGGACCGACAATTTCAACCACGCCACGGCTGGAGTTGAACCACGCCGGCGACCGCGGCATCCCGGGATCTGGGTACGCCACCGCTGAAGGATGGGCGACCGGCCAACGGTCGACCGTGGGCACAGCCCACTTACGGAGGTGGCACAGGACCTGGTCGACGGCATCGAGCGAGCCACCTTCGGTGCCGTGCCTGTCGCCGTGGTCGACGACTGGCTGCACCGACACGTCCGCGCCCGTCTCGGCAGCGACCTGGAGGAGGTCGTCTTCCGTCC
>CAZEYA010000175.1:0-8067 GCA_964516515.1 uncultured Kineosporiaceae bacterium
GCGGGTGATCGCGATTGACGGTAAGACAGTCCGAGGTGCCCGCACCAGCAACGCTACCGGGCACACGACGGCCCCCCATCTGGTCGCGGCGCTGGATCACGCCACCGGCGCCGTCGTCGGCCAGCTCGCGACGGCCGCGAAGAGCAACGAGATCCCCACCGTGCGAACGCTGTTGGGCACATTCGACCTCGCCGCGCAGGGCGGCGTGGTCGTGACGGTGGACGCGATGCATACCCAGACCGACACAGCACAGCTGATTACCGCAGCTGGTGGGGACTACGCGTTAACTGAACAACGACATGCGTTATCGCAGGTGGCGGCTTGTTGGGGGGTGAGGGTCTAGGTTGCGGCTTGTGATCGCCGAGGATGATCGCCGGGGAGATCTGGCTGAGCTTGTGGTGCGGTTGGTCGGCGGGCTGGTGGAGACGGGCGATCCGTGGTCTCCGTTCCGGCTGGTGGACCCGGCCGGGGTGACGGTGGAGCCGGTGGCGGTGTTCCTTCGGGATCTGCAGGCCTGCGACAGGGCGACCGCGACGATCCGCTCCTACGGGTTGGATCTGCTGCGTTGGTTCCGTTTCCTGTGGGCGGTGGACGTGCCCTGGGATCACGCTACCCGGGCGGAGGCCCGGGACTTCTGCCGGTGGATGCTGGTGGCCGGCAAGCCGCCGCGCCCGCATTGGCGCACTGGTGAGATTCCCCAGACAGCGTCTGCTTTCGGTCAGGGGCAGGCGTACGCGCCGTCGGTGCGTGCTCATGCTGAGACGGTGTTGCGCTGCTTCTACGGGTTCCACCTCGACGCCGGGACTGGACCGATCGTCAACCCGTTTCCGCTGGACAGGTCGCGGCGGGAGCGGCGGGCTCACGAGCATCACAACCCGATGGAGCCGCACCGCAACGATCGGTCGGGGTTGTATCGCCCGACGGTTGCGGCGCGGATTCCACGTGATGTCCCGGATGCGGAGTTCAACGAGATCTTCGCCTGCCTCGGGTCGCACCGGGACCGGGCGTTGGTGGCGTTCTACGTCTCTACCGGCGCGCGGGCCTCGGAGTTGCTGTCGGTGACCCAGGGTGGCGTGGATCCGGGACGTCAGCTGATCACGGTGGTGCGCAAGGGCAGTCGGGCGGCGCAGGAACTCCCGGCTTCCAGCGACGCTTTCGTCTGGCTTCGGCTCTACCAGGTTCAGATGGACAGGGTGATCCCGAAAGGTCGCGGTCGGCCGCTGTGGTGGACGTCGCGGACACCGGTTCGGTCCTTGTCGTATCACGCGGCGCATCGGATGTTCCAGCGTGCCGCGGCCGCGGCGGGCAGCGCCGTCACGTTGCACGGGTTGCGGCACACTGCCGCCTACCGGATGGCCCAGGATCCAGCGCTGCCGTTGACCGATGTGCAGTTCGTCCTTGGACACGCCTTGCTGAGCACGACACAGCTCTACCTGAACCCGCGCAAGGAGGAGGTGATCCGGCGCCTGCTGGCCCACCATGCGAAGGTCACCCGGCAAGCGGCCGCTCGGACCACACCGCCGCCCCCGGCGCCTGGCTACCGGGCGGAGAGCATGGCCGTGCTGTTCGGGACCGAGCCCCCGCGATGACCGGCGTCACGTTCCCCGAGGCCGAGGCAGAGATGGTGGCGGGGACGGTGGCCGCCACGACCGCGCACCTGTCCGCCGATCGCGGGCCGGGCATCTAGACCCGCGGTCCGGCGGTGTGGCCGGCGCGGTCCAGGCAGACTCAATGGCCGATCACCGGCCGGGACCGCGCGGCGATCTGGGCGTGGCTGATGGGGCCGCCGTTCGAGGTGGATCCCACGCAGGGCCGTCGTCAAGCCAGTCACAAGATCGGGCTCGGGCTGCTCCTGGATTGGCTGGAGACCTATCCCGGGACGACGTGGCAGGAGCGGTGGCCGGCCAGCGGGATCGACGCCAGCATGTCATGGCGGCAGACGCTGGTCAGTTGGCTGAGCGAACACGGCCACGAGTCCCAGGGAAAGCAGGAGGCGTTCTTGCGGGCGTGGCGGCTCGCGGTCTCGGTCGACCTGATCCGCCCGTCCGTGCCACTGCTGGTCGCCGCCAACTTCCGCCACGGCGCGCTGACCAATCTGATGGCCCGCCACCGTGATCCCGACGGCCTGGCACAGATACAGGCGCTGTGCTCTGGCGACCCGGACGTCTCGCCCGCCGCCGCAACTCGAACTGTCTACCGGACGGTGCTGATCCTGGCCGCCAAGGGAGGGGTGGCCGCCGACATCACCACCGGTGACGTCCTGGAACTGCTGCAAGCAGAGGCGCTCTCGCACGGCTCGGGCTTCGGGTCCACCCACCTGTTCTACCGGGTCCTGCGCACGATGGGCATGTTCGGTGGCGCGGCGCCGGCGACACTGCGGGAACTGCGCACCGCCGGGCAACGCTCACCCGAGGACATGGTCGACCGCTACCAGGTGGCCTGCCGCCCGGTCCGTGATCTGCTCGTCGAATACCTCCGCGAACGTCAACCAGCGTTGGACTACACCAGCCTGGAGTCGCTGGCCGGCTACCTCATCGGCCTGTTCTGGTCCGACCTCGAACGCCACCATCCCGGCATCGACAGCCTGCGCCTATCGCCCGAAGCCGCCCAGGGGTGGAAACAGCGGCTCCGGATGGTGTCCAAGACCGTCCCAGCCCCGGGCGGGCCCAGCACCCAGACAATGGTCCCGCGGATCAACTACCGCGAATGCCTGACCCCCGTGCGGGCCTTCTACCTGGATCTGGCCCACTGGGCCGTTGAACATCCCGAACGGTGGGCCGTCTGGGTGGCCCCATGCCCGGTCGGCGCCGAAGAGATCGACCGGCGCAAGGACAAGCGGCGTCTGAAGTCACGCATGGACGCGCGGACCCGGGAGCGCCTGCCGGTGCTGCCGGTTCTCGTCCGCAGCGTCGACCAGCGCCGCAAGGACGCCGCGGCCCTCCTGCACGCCGCCCGCGCCGCCGAGCCCGCCCAGACGTTCACCGCCGCCGGTCAGACCCTGACCCGGATAGCCCCCTCACGGTCAGCGGCCACCAAGGTCTGGGTCGCCGACCCAGCCACCGGGGCACGCCGCGACCTCGGCCATGAGGAGGTGTACTCGTTCTGGGCCTTTGCCGCCGTGGAAGTGCTACGCGCAACAGGGATTCGCATCGAGGAACTCACCGAGCTGTCCCACCACAGTCTGGTCCAATACCGGCTTCCCACCACCGGCGAAGTGGTGCCCCTGCTGCAGATCGTCCCCTCCAAGACCGCCGCCGAACGCCTCCTGGTCGTCAGCCCCGACCTCGCGGATGTCCTGGCCACGATCATCGCCAGGATCCGCGGCACCGACGGTGCGATACCCGCCGTCTCGGCCTACGACAGCGCCGAACGAACCTGGTCTGCGCCCGCGCCGCTCCTCTTCCAGCGCCGCTACGGATGCGAGCACCGAGCCATCAGCATCCCCGTCATCCGCGGCGTGCTCACCGCAGCCCTCACACACACTGGACTCACCGACCCGGTCTCGGGTGGCCCCCTGCACTTCACACCACACGACTTCCGGCGGGTGTTCATCACCGACGCCATCCTCTCGGGCTTGCCCCCGCACATCGCCCAGGTGATCGCCGGGCACCGCGATATCAACGTGACAATCGGCTACACCACGACCTACCCCGAGCAGGCCATCCAGGCCCACCTGGCGTTCCTGGCCCGGCGGCGCGCACTACGCCCCAGCCACGAATACCGCGCCCCCAGCGACGAGGAATGGACCGCGTTCCTCGGCCACTTCGAACGCCGCAAGGTCTCCACCGGCACCTGCGGACGGGCGTTCGCCACCCCCTGCATCCACGAGCACGCCTGCATCCGCTGCCCGATGCTCTGGCCTGACCCAGCTCAGCGCGAACGACTGGCCGAGATCAGAGACAACCTCCGCCAACGCATCACCGAAGCCGAACGGGAAGGCTGGCTCGGCGAAGTCGAGGGCCTACAAACCAGCCTTGCCGGAGCCCAGGACAAGCTCGACCAGATCGACAATCGCCCCCAACCCAGCACACCCGTCGGGCTCGGCCTCCCCAGCCACCGCCCGAGAGCCTGAACACTCGCAACAACAACCCAATGCGGACACAAGATGAAGTTCAGAGAATACGGCCTCACCGTCCACACCTGCGAACCGGCGGACCCCGCCACGAAAGGCGGGTCGGAGTCGACGGTGAAGCTGGCCAAGGCCGACCTGGTCCCCACCGAGGTCAACCTGCTTCCGGCCTACGCCTGTTTCGCCGCCCTTGAACAGGCCTGCGAGACGTTCTGCGAGCAGGTCAACGCCCGCGTCCACCGCGTCACCCGGCGGGCACCGGTGGACATGCTCGCCGAGGAACAGGTCCGGCTGCATCCGCTGCCCACGGCCCCGCACACCGTCGCCCTGGGGGTGACCCGGACCGTTGCGGCCACGACGCCGATGGTCACCCTGGACGGCGGTCAGTACTCCGTCCCCCACCACCTGCTGGGCCGGGCGGTCTGGGTCCGGGTCCACGGCCAAGGCCCCGACGAGCGGGTCGTCATCGTTCACGTCGGTCAGGCGGGGCCGGTGGAGGTCGCACGCCATCTGCGGGCCCGTCCCGGCAGCCCACGCCTGGACGACGCGCACTTCCCGCCCGCCCCAGCCGGGGCGTTGCAGCGTCAACCCAGGGCCCGCAACGAGGCCGAGGCGGAGTTCCTTAACCTGGGTGACGGGGCCCGGCTCTGGCTGAGCGAGGCCGCCGCGGCGGGCAGCACGAAGATGCGCGTCAAGATGGCCGCCGCGGTCACCTTGGCCAAGCTCACCGACCCGGTCGCGGTCGACTGGGCGTTGGGTCACGCCGCGGTCCACGCCCGGTTCGCCGAGGCCGACCTCGCCTCCATCGTCGCCCACCACGCCGACGACCCGCAGGCCGCCGGCCCGGTCCACGCCGCTGGGGAAGCTCGGAGCCTCCCCCAGGGCACCAGCGGCTGGGCCGCTCTCGGCATCACCAGCGCAGCCACCACGACCGAGGGGGCAGCATGAGCGCGAGCAGCACGAGCAGGACCGTCCCGGCGGTCGGAGTCCCGACCGCACCGCCGTTGCCAGCGGACCTGGAAGCGCTGCTGCGTCGGCTGCGTCTGCCCCACATCCGCCACCACGCCCCCGACGTCCTGGCCACCGCCAAGGCCCAACGCTGGGAACCCGTCGAGGTCTTACGGGCCTTGTTCGGGGAAGAGGCTGCCGGGCGGGAACGCTCAGCCCTGGCGACCCGCCGCGCCGCGGTCGGGTTCCCCACCGGCAAGACCTTCGACGCCTGGCAGCCGCAGGCCAGCAGCATCCCCGCCCCGACGCAGCAGGCCCTGCGGACGTTGGAGTGGGTCGGAAGACGGGAGAACCTCGTCCTCTGCGGGCCGTCTGGGACCGGGAAGACGTTCCTGCTGGAGGCCCTGGGCCAGGCCGCGGTCCAGGCCGGGCTGAAGGTCGCCTGGTTCACCCTGGAAGACCTCGGCGTGTTCGTGCGCCGCCACCGCGCCGACGACACCGTCACCAAAGCCATCCACCGGCTGCTGCGCGCCGACCTCGTCGTCATCGACGACATCGGCCTGCTGCCCGTCGGACCCGACGCCGCCGAAGGCCTCTACCGACTTGTCGACGCCGCCTACGAGAAACGCTCCGTCGCGATCAGCAGCAACCTGCACCCCGCCGCGTTCGACGAGCTCATGCCCAAAACCCTGGCCACCGCGACCGTCGACCGGCTCCTGCACCACGCCCACATCTGCCAAACCAGCGGCGACAGCGTCCGCCTATCCCAGGCCCTCACCGGAGCGGGGGTGAGGCCACTGACCTGACCGCTCGACCGTGATGGCCATCCTCCTTGGCAGATCCCATGGCCATCACCGGGCAGAACTCGTGACCGCCACCGGGCAGGTCTGGTGTCCGCCACCGGGCAGGTCTGGTGTCCGCCTCCGGGCAGAACCTGGTGGCCGTTGACACTTGACTGAACCGTGCCGTTTGCACCAGACTGTGATCGTCGTGGTACCGACGGTGACAGGGAGTTCGCGAGCTGAGATGTAGCGGCTCTCTTTGGGTCGAGCACCACACGCTGAAAGGCGAACCGTATGCGCACGCCAAAGATCGCCAAGTCAGCCCTACAGGTATCCGCCCTCGTGATCACGACCTTGTTCGCCACAACTCTCGGGGGACCGCCCGCTAGTGCGGAAACGACATCGCCTCTCGAAGTGACCAATGGAACTGGCCAGGGATACGCCGCTGAACTGGCGGGCACCGAGCAGGTTGCTCCGGTCGACGCCTTTGCGGCAGAGGTTAAACTCTCGGCAGGCGTTGTCAAGGCCGCCCGCATTGCACCGGACACCCTCGACTATGACCTGGCGTTGACCCATGCGGGCGCCAACACTGCTCTAGTCGACGGAGTTGTCCTGGGTTGGCTCGTCGGCGGTGGCTTGGTGCTCAATGCTCCTCCGAGCCTGGCCGCTGAGGCCACTCGCACTGCTCGTGCCGCCACCGGCCGTACCTACGCAGCTTGCTCGGGCGTCACTGACTATCGGTACAGGGCAGGTATCCTAGTTTCTTACAATCTGCGAATCCGGCTGAACAGCTGCGATCTCAATCTGCTGCGGGCGCTTCTAGGGACTGGCGCCGCCGCCAGCGCGGTTACCGGGTTCATCCTTACTAAGATCCCTACTATACCGACCGCTGCGCTCGGGATTCTGGCCTCGATCGCTGGCTACATGGGCGGTCTCGGCGTCGGAATCATCAGCGCCTGTGGATACCGGAACAATGGAGCGAACTTCTACGCCAAGGTTGTGGTGTGGTGCACGCCACAATAAATTAGCATTTCGCGGGAGGGGAGTGGGGTCACCCCGCTCCCCTCTCACCCGTTACATAAGTCAGGTTTACTCAATGGAAGCGGGAGCTGTAAGTGACAACCTGGAATCGTGTTCTGTCTGTCCTGATTCTGATTGCGGGGGCGATGGTCGTAGCCTTCGGGATCCTTGTGCCTGGCGGGCGCGCCGGCAACTTCTGGGCGATGTTTGGTGCCGTGGTGGCCACCTTCTCGCTGAGCCCACTCGTTGTGTTCTCGGTCGAGAAGACACGGGCCATCCCCGCCCCCATTCGGCATCGTGAAATTGCCCTGGGCGTACTTGCGCTAGTAAGTCTTGGCGTTGGTTTGATAGGCCTCCTCGTTGGCGCCGTTGCTATTTCCATGATTGCCTTCAGCAGTACCGTTCTGGTGTGCGCTGCCCTCGTCATCAGGGACCTGCTCACCCACTCGGCCACAGCGGAGCCCACCGGCGTCCGTTGATGCATCGATCGTCACCCTGACAGTAGAGCGCCTGCGCGAAGGGCTGCTCGCTCCGCACCCTATTTTATTCACGGCGGTTAAGCTCCGCAAGAGCCTCGTTGAGTGGAGTAAAAGTGGACCTTCGCCACGTCGTGTTGGCCCGGTTGTCGCAAATTTTGGTGGTGACAACCGCCGGGGTGCTGCTATCAGTCTCCCCGCCTGTTGAGCAGGCAGTGACGCCGACGTTCGGCTCGACCCAGCCCTCTGACATCTTTTGAAAAAAATCGGAGGTCTACGAGACCGGCCGCCACATCGTGCGTTTGGGGGACCTCGCCGCGCTGGACTCCGCGGAGACCCAGTCATGGTCGGAGAGAGGCGAGGTGGTCGTGGACACTTTAGTCGATGCCGCACGTGACGCCCAAGCCCGTGCGTCCGAGATAGTCGAATCCAGGCCTGGGGCAGCCTACGAGAGTTTCTGGGTATCCAACAGTCTTGTAGTCAACGGCCCGGAATCTCTCATCGAGCGTTTGCGGGGGGTCAAGGGGGTGACCGAAGTCCGCCCCGAGCACGCCCGGGTCGTCGAGCGTCCGGAGAAGGCAACCGTCTTAAACGCCGAGACAGTCGATATCCCCTGGGGGGTCAACAGAGTGGGAGCACCGACAGCCTGGGCCGACGGGGCCTTGGGCGGCGGGGTGGTCATTGCCAGCCTGGACTCAGGAGTCCAGTACGACCACCCCGAACTAGTGTCGCGCGCCGTAAATTCGTAGGATAAATAGTAGGATGGCTTATG
>CAZEYA010000176.1:0-8054 GCA_964516515.1 uncultured Kineosporiaceae bacterium
CCTGACCCCCCTCGCCGCCGCCCTTCTGGCCGCCACAACTGTCCTCACCCTGACAGGCTGCTCCGAGCAACTGGGTGACCGCCCGCTGACTGACGACATCCCCATCGTCGAGCTCGACAGCATCAAGGTCTATCGAAACATCGACGGCTTCCCGAACATCACGCGCGCGTGCGCCGACGGGATCGCCTTCGCGGTGACATCGACCGACGTCGGACCCTCGATGGTGCGGGTGCCCGAGTGGGACGCCGACTGCGCCAGCCAATCAGACCCGGGGTGAGTGACGGGACTTGAACCCGCGACATCCGCGACCACAACGCGGCGCTCTACCAGCTGAGCTACACCCACCACGATCCGGTGCCAACGATCGCACCGAACGCGTCGATCAGTGTAGACCGGCTTCGGACCGCTCTGCCCCATCCAGGGTTCCATCCGGGGTGGCGGCGGGGGCGATGACGTGCGTGGCGGCACTGGCCCTTGCGGTGTCGCTGTCGGGTCCCGGCAACGGCACGAACACCGTCTCCCGATAGTAGCGAAGCTCGGCCAGGCTCTCCATGATGTCGGCCATCGCCCGGTGCCCGCCGGACTTGACCGGCGCGGCGTAGTACACCCTCGGATACCAGCGCTTGACCAGCTCCTTGAGGCTGGACACGTCGATGAGCCGGTAGTGCAGGTGCCCATCCAGCAGCGGCAGGTCACGGGCGATGAAGCCTCGGTCGGTCGCGATGGTGTTGCCGGCCAGCGGCGCCTTGCCCGCCTCGGGCACCCACTGCCGCACGTATGCCAGCACCTGCTCCTGAGCATCGGCGATGGTCGTGCCGGCATCCAACTCCTCGAGCAGCCCGGAGGTGGTGTGCATCTTGCGCACCACCTCGTTCATCTGCGCCAGCGCCGCCGCGGGCGGCTGGATGACGATGTCGAGCCCGTCCCCGAGCACATCAAGGTTGGAGTTGGTGACCAGCGCGGCGATCTCGATCAGGGCGTCCGCGCCCAGATCGAGTCCTGTCATCTCACAGTCCACCCAGACCAGCCGGTCCACCGGTCGGTCACGCGGTCGATCAGACCCGCTCACGGGGTCACCTTAGATCGTCGGGCGATCCCGGCGCGCGATCGGGATGACGTTCTGGCGGCAACGGCCGTTGCGGCATCGCCCAGACCGCTGCGGCTGCGGCTGCGACGAGGAGTGCGCCGATCGGCAGCAACCATGCGATCCGTTGCCACGAGGAGGGCTCGAGGACCACCAGGACGACGCAGCCGAGCACGACGGCGAACCCGCCCCAACCGGCCACCGCACCCGCCGGTGAGGGCTCGCGTGGCAGCCGACGACTCCGCCTGGATTCCATGAACGCACCTCCGCGCCTAGCGTCGAGTACATGGTGAGTCCATATCCAGTCCCGCCGCCCCGACCCTCCGATCCCGCCCCCACTCGACGGTACGGCTCGATCGTTCTGCTGACGCTCGGCTTCGTCCTGATCGCCGTGTGCGCCGTCGTGGTGACCCTCGCGGTGCTGCTGTCCACCGGGCCCACCTCGTTCGCCATCGGCGTGCTCTTCGCGCTGGTCCCGGTGGCACCGCTGCTCGCCTTCTTCGGGTGGCTGGACCGCTACGAGCCCGAGCCGCGGGGCTACCTGGTCTTCGCCTTCGGCTGGGGGGCGGCGGTGGCCACGCTGGGCAGCCTGGTGATCAACTCGACGTCGATCTACCTGCTGGACACGGCCGGCCGCGACAGCGAGTACGTCGGCACCGTCTTCGTCGCGCCGATCGTCGAAGAGGCGCTCAAGGGCCTCGGCCTGCTGACCATTGTCTGGATCAGCCGCCGCGGGCTCGACAGCGTGGTCGACGGTATCGTCTACGCCGGGCTCATCGGGGTCGGCTTCGCCTTCGTCGAGAACATCCTGTATCTCGGGGCGGCGCTCACAGATGGTGGCAGTGCTGGGCTCATCGCGACTTTTGTGGCGCGCGGCATCCTGAGCCCCTTCGCTCATCCGCTCTTCACGGCGGCATTCGGTATCGGACTTGCGCTGGCTGCCCGAAACAAGGGCGCGGGGCGGCTATTGGTGCTCATCGGATATGTCGTGGCGGTGGGCCTGCACGCGCTGTGGAACGCCAACGCCTCGACCGACGTCACCGGTTTCCTGGCGGGATTCATCATGATCCACGTGCCCATCTTCCTCATTTATGTCGGCCTGGCGCTGTGGTCACGCGCCCGTGAGGGCAGGCTGATCCGAACCCACCTGCAGCCCTACGCCGCGACGGGTTGGGTGACGCCAGCGGAAGTGGAGATGCTCTCCGACCTGCGCTTGCGTCGCCAAGCGCTGGCAGGGGCCGCTCCTGGAAGCAGGTCCCAGGTGCGCCGGTTCCAGCAGTCCGCTGTTTCGCTGGCGCACCTGCGCGCCCGGATGGATGCAGGTTCGGCGCCGCGGGGCGGGGTCGAGATGGAGCGCCGCCTTCTGGCGGACATATCGGCCCAGCGCGTCTAGCGCCTGCAGGGCGATCTCGACGTGTCCGGATCGCACCTGGCGCGGCATCATCCGATCGACCTACACTGCGTCACCTCGGATGAACCCAATGTGATTCAGCTGCGGCGAACTGGTGGTGCGAACGGTGAAAGTAAGAAAACGTGTCGAGATAGGCATTCTGGCGGGGGCCATGTCGATGCTGGGTCTCGTTGCTGCCGCATTGTTGGCGCAATCCAGCGCATCCGGGTCCGTTGCTGAGGAGTCCGGCTCGACCACCAGCAAGGAACCCAAGCTGCGGGCCGCGCCCACCGCACGCGCCTCGTCGACGACTGCCCCGGCGATGCTCGAGGTGGATCCGGTGCTGACCGCGTCCTCGGCGCCGGGACTGTCCACGCCGGGGGGATCGACGCTGGGTGCGGCGCCAGAGCCGCGTCAGCCCGCGACCCGGGCCACGCCTCGGCCCGGCCAATCGTCATCGCGGCCATCGATCAGCAGCAGCACGGCGGTCGGCACCGCACCGCAGGGCCCCGGCGACAACCAAGGGTCGCCCTCCGAGCCACCCCCGGACGGCCCAGCGACCTCGACCTCATCGCAGCCCGAGCCCCCCGCGGAACCGCCGGTCGACGTATCCCCGCCGACGGAGGACATCGTCGGGTCGATGCCATGAGCCCGGACATCCCCCGATCGACGGACGGTTGCCCACACATTGAGATGAGTGTCGGTATTGGGTCTATCACCATGGGTTATCGCCCGGCTACGTTCGGCGACACGAGATCCACGAAGGGGCGTTGTCACACGTGACTGAAGTTGATTGGCCGTCGATTCACGTCCTCGGTGCGCCGCGCTACACGGTCGAAGACTTCGCTGAGACCGAACCTCAGGCGGATGCGCTCGGCTGGGGTTTCCGGGTTGCCACGGTGACCGCGATCGTGGGTGCGCTGACCACGGCTGGGTTGGGCGTACCGGTCGCCGGCCTGTTGCTGCTGGGAGTAGGCGGCCTGCTGATCGGGGTCTTCGCGATCATGCGGGACGGGCTCGCCTGGGCGTGGCTGTCGTCCAGCCGCAGCGGTGTCGCGGCTGTCATTGCCAGCGCATCAGTCTTGATGGTGGCGGCGACGTCAGCGTTGTCCGGTCCCGGCGGCAGCGACCTGTGGGCTCCTGCCATGGCCCTGGTCCGCTGAACGTCAGCGCCGTGGACCTCGGGGCGGCAGCCCCGGCGCACCTGCGACCCGGCCGTCGACCACCCTCACCCAAGGGCCTGCGCCAGCTTCCCGGGCACCCAGCACTGAAGCGGCCATGAGCGGTTAGCATCGCGGGCGTGGACAAGGTGGTCCGGAACGCCCTCGAAGCAGTGGCCGACATCCCGGACGGCGCCACCCTCGCGGTCGGTGGTTTCGGGCTGTGCGGCATTCCCAACGTGCTGATCCAGGCGGTGCTCGATCGTGGCATTACCGACCTGGAGGTCGTGAGCAACAACTGCGGCGTGGACGACTGGGGCCTGGGACTGTTGCTGGCGCAGCGCAGGATCCGCCGGATGATCTCCAGCTACGTCGGCGAGAACAAGGAGTTCGCCCGGCAGTACCTCTCGGGCGAGTTGGAGGTCGAACTGACGCCGCAGGGCACGCTCGCCGAGCGGCTGCGGGCTGGCGGCGCGGGTATCCCCGCCTTCTATACCCCGACTGGCGTCGGCACCCTCGTCGCAGACGGCGGCTTGCCATGGCGATACCACGCCGACGGTTCGGTGGCCATCGCCAGCCCCCCGAAGGACACCCGGACGTTCGAGGTCCGCCGCGACGGCGTGCGCGGCGAGCAGGAGTTCGTGTTGGAGAACGCGATCCAGGCAGACTTCGCCCTGGTCCGGGCATGGCGCGGGGATCGTCACGGCAATCTGGTGTTCCGCCGCTCCGCCCGGAACTTCAACCCGCTGGCAGCGATGGCCGGAGCAATCACCGTCGCCGAGGTGGAGGAGCTCGTCGAGCCGGGTGCCCTGGACCCGGATGCCGTGCACCTGCCCGGCGTCTACGTGCACCGCGTGGTCGAACTGCACGGCCGGCAGATCACCGACAAGCGGATCGAGCGCCGCACGTTGTGGCACGAACCGGACGGGAACAACTGATGGCCCTGACCCGCGAGCAGATGGCCGCCCGAGCCGCACTCGAACTGGCCGATGGCGACTACGTCAACCTGGGGATCGGGCTGCCGACGCTGGTGCCCAACTACGTGCCCGACGGCATCGAGATCGTGCTGCAGTCCGAGAACGGCATCCTCGGGGTCGGGCGGTATCCCACCGAGGACGAGGTGGACGCCGACCTCGTCAACGCGGGCAAGGAGACGGTGACGATGCGGCCGGGAGCGAGTTTCTTCGACTCGGCGACCAGCTTCGGGATGATCCGCGGCGGCAAGGTCGACGCCGCGATCCTCGGCGCCATGCAGGTCTCAGCGGCCGGTGACATCGCCAACTGGCTGATTCCCGGCAAGATGGTCAAGGGCATGGGCGGTGCGATGGACCTCGCGCTGGGCGCTCGGCGGGTCATCGTGCTGATGGAGCACGTCGCCAAGGACGGATCCCACAAGATTGTTCAGGAGTGCTCGCTGCCGCTGACCGGGCGGCGCGTGGTGGACCGGATCATCACCGACCTGGCGGTCATCGATGTCACGCCGGCCGGGCTGGTCCTGGTCGAGACCGCAGCAGGTGTCACCGAGTCCGACGTCTCCGAATGCACCGGCGCCCCTCTCACGTGGACACCTGCCAGCTGAAGCCGCGCGCCCGCAACCGGTCCACCAGTGCGTCACCCAGCGCCACCGCTGGTGTCAGCACTCCGGCGCGCAGGTCGCCCTCCCCGACCGCGAGAGCGAGGGCGGACTCGCCGAGCATCACCGCCGTGGCGCCGTACCCGGGGTCGAGATCGGCGCCGACCCGTGCCTCCAGCACTCGCCCCGACGTGGTTTCGGCGAACAGCCGCATCCGGAAGTAGCCGCGGTCCATGGCTCGCCGCGACGGCCCCGAGCCGGGCGCCGGCAGCAAATGGTCCAACAGCCGTCGCGTCGGCTTCCAACCCATGGCCGCACCGAATCCGGCCGTGCCGGCGGCCACGGCGGTCGCAGGCATCGCACCGGCGATCCGGCCGGGCACGCCGACCGCCTCCCGGTAGCGAAAGCCGGCTCCGTACCCGGGGCGCTCGTGGTCGTACAACAGGCTGTGGCTGCGCCGAACCACCCTGGTGTTGACCGGCGCCATAACGAAGGGGGCCAGCCAGTACTCCAGGTCCGCATCCCATTGCACGACCCACCGGTCCGGCGGTCCGGGCTTTCCCACCAGCGAGACCGGATCGTCGAGCGCATGCGGGTCGGCGATGACCCGGCGCGCCGATGGGTCGCGCGCGAGATCCTCCATTTGCGCACGCAACGAGTCGACCGTCCCCCCGCTGAAGCCGCCCGACGCGCCCATGATCAAACCGGTCACCCGACCGAGTGTCCCGGCACCGGTCGTGGCCGCGTGCCGGTGAAGCGCCCACACCCCGAGGTCCGACGGCACCGAGTCGAAGCCGCAGGCGTGAACGATCCTTGCCCCGGATGCGCGGGCGGCCGCGTCGTTGGCCTCGATGCTGCGGCGCATGAACAGCACCTCGCCGGTCAGGTCGGTGTAGTGAGTGCCCGACCGCGCGCAAGCGGACACCAGGCCGGTGCCGTAGCGGGTGTAGGGACCGACCGTGGTGACCACTACCCGCGAGCGCCGAGCCAACCGCGCGATGGCGTCTTGATCCTTGGCGTCTGCGACCAGCACCGGCCACGACCGGGCGAGCACCGGCAGGGACTCCTGGACGGCGAGGAGTCGGCCGGACGAGCGCCCGGCCAGGGCGATCCGTAACCCTGCCGGGGCATGCCGGGCGACGTGCGCAGCCAGCAGCCGGCCGGCGAACCCGCTGGCGCCAAATACAACGAGGTCGAACTCGCGGTTGTCCACGCCCGTGACGCTAGCTGCCGGTCAACAGGACTGCCTGTGGGCGCGGCGGTGCGATCGGGAGCTGCGGTGTGCTCTGGCCCGGCCCAGTGGCGGCGCCGCGCGAGGTCCCTGCGGCGTCAATCAGGCGTGCCATGGCGCCGGCTCCTTCGAGCAGGCCCGGTGGCCAGACGGGCCCAGCTGCTCAGCCCACTTCGGTCGCTTCGCCACCCACGCAGTCTGCTCCAACGGGCAGGAGACGCCGCGTGGCAATTCGCGACCGGCCCGGCAACCGTGCGACCCCTCAACGGGGACGCGTGGACGAACGCGGGAGTGACGAGGGTGGGGGCCTGCTTCCTCGGAGGTGCCGTCGCCGTGCACTACCCGAGGAACGAAGGAAGATCAGTGGCGATACCGGAGCTCCGACTTTCTTCCCGAGTACCAGCGATGGCCCATCCCTCAGGGCATGCTCACGCTTCCCACGCTTCGCGGCGTCCCTGCCGGCGCAGGCGGACCGGTGCGCACGGTCCCTGCCCCCCCGTAGGACGTACCAGCGCGTGAGCACGTCCATGTCGAGGCGACGTGGGGCATCTAGCAGCGCATGATCGCCGCCCACCGCAACCCGACCGAACCCGGGGCCGGCAGCTGATGACCGCGCTCATCGACTCGATCAGCCGCGGCGTCCCCGCCGCCCTCACCGGACTCACCACCTTGGGCCGGACCCTGAAGCAGCGAGCCGACGACGTGCTGGCCTAGTCGACCGCCCCGGCACCAGCAACTGACCGACTGAGGCCATCAACGGACTCCTCGAAGACCTCCGCGGCTCGGCACTCGGGTTCCGCAACCTCGCAGAGTACGTCGCCAGATCACCGCTCGAGACCGACGGCTTCAGACCCCAAGTACACCCTCGATTGTGAAGAGGCCTCTTGCGCCTACCGCAGCTGGCATGTCAATCCTGGGCTTCGACCCATGCCTAGGGAAGCATGTGGGTCCTGACCTGGCCCATCGACGTCAGTGATAGTGATCAAGCGCCATGACAGCGCTTGCATCCGGGGCCACTAAGCGGGCAATTTCGTCTTGAAACTCCCATTTCCTCTGGTTCGCCTGACGTGAGGTGCAGCGGTGCATGACGAGGCCTGCTCGTTCGAGAATCCGTATGGGTTGACGGCGACGCAGGATGTCGGCCGTCGTCCCGCAGTAGCCACCTACCTCGCGGGTGGAGCTTTCGCGATCGGAGTCTCCGTCCTTGTTGCGTCACCGTCCTATGCGGACGACGCGCCACCAAACGTCGCTGCGGCGGTCACGTCTGACGCCGAGGGCTCCACTTCCGACAGCACCGCGCTCCCAGTTCAAGGACAGTCCTCCGGAAGCGAGTCCTCCAACAATACGGATGTGACGACGGCCGAGTCTGCACCCCCCATGTCGGGTCCGGCGCCAGCTGATGTGGCGCCGGTGGATGTGGCGCCAGCTGATGTGGCGCCGGTGGATGTGACGACGGCCGAGTCTGCGCCCCCCATGTCGGGTCCGGCGCCGGTGGATGTGGCGCCGGTGGATGTGGCGCCAGCTGATGTGGCGCCGGTGGATGTGACGACGGCCGAGTCTGCGCCCCCCATGTCGGGTCCGGCGCCGGTGGATGTGGCGCCGGTGGATGTGGCGCC
>CAZEYA010000177.1:0-8014 GCA_964516515.1 uncultured Kineosporiaceae bacterium
CCCCCACCTCCGCACACCCTTCCCCCCAGCACGGGAGCTGACCGTGCCCAGCGCCGCCATTCGCCATCCTGATCTCTTCCGGACCCGCTACGGCTCGTGGGCCGTCGTCACCGGAGCTTCCAGCGGCCTCGGCCGGGAGATGGCCGGCTGCCTCGCCGCAGCCGGACTGCACGTAGTGATCGTCGCCCGCCGTGAGGACGTCCTGCGCGACCTCGCCACGCAACTCCTCGACCGTTACTCAGTCGAGGTGCGGGTCCTCGCTGCGGACCTGGCCACGACCGGGGGGCGAGACGAGGTGCACACCGCCACCGCCGATCTGGACGTCGGCCTCCTCGTCGCCGCGGCCGGCTTCGGCACCTCGGGGCTGTTCCTGGACGCCGTTCCCGCCGAGGAGGCCGCCATGCTCGAGGTGAACTGCCGGGCGGTGCTCGACATGACTCGGCACTTCGCCCAACGGTTCGTCGATCGCGGTCGCGGCGGGATCGTGCTGTTCGCCTCCCTCGTGGGTCGCCAGGGCACGCCCTACGCCGCGCACTACGCCGCCACCAAGGCCTATGTGCTCACCCTCGCCGAAGGGCTGCATCGAGAACTGGCTCCTCACCACGTCGACGTCATCGCCACGGCGCCCGGGCCGGTGCATTCCGGATTCGCCGATCGGGCGGGCATGACGATGGGGCGCGCCGCAACACCGGCGCAGATCGCGGCCCCGACCCTCAATGCCCTCGGCCGCCGGGCCGTCGTCGTTCCCGGGTTGCTCTCGACCGTCCTGACGTGGTCGCTGGCGCCGCTGCCCCGATCTCGCCGGACGCAGATCATGAGCGTCATCATGCGGGGCATGACGGGGGCGTCACGACGGCCGAGTCGGACAGCTGCATGAGCGCCCACGTCCTGGACCGGCGGCTAGTGCCAGGAGTGCCTGAGGCGTCATAGGCTCGGTCGACGGTCGGCGACGAAGCGCGCCGTTGAGCCCGGAGGCCTCACCATGGCGAACAAGCAGCGGCACGGCAACGGGGCCGAGGGTGGGCTCATCGCCTCCGATCCGGCCCGGATCCGGAACGTAGCGGTGGTGGGCCCGCCGGGTTCCGGCAAGACGACCCTCGTCGAGGCGCTGCTCGTGGCCACGGGGACCATCGACCGCGCCGGCTCGGTCGAACACGGCACGACGACCACCGACCACGACCCCGCCGCCGTCCGCCAGCAACGCTCCGTCGCCCTTGCGGTGGCGCCCTTCTCGCATGACGGCATCAAGGTCAACCTCATCGACACTCCCGGCTACGCCGATTTCGTCGGGGAGCAGCGCGCCGCGCTACGGGCCGCCGACGCAGCGCTGTTCGTCGTGTGCGCCGCCGAGGGCGTCGACGCCGCCACGTCGGTGCTGTGGGAGGAATGCGATGGCGTCGGGATGCCGCGCGTCGTCGTCGTGTCCCGCCTCGACCACCCCCGCGCCGCACCGGAACGGGCGATGGCGGCCTGCCGGGAGGCCTTCGGGGCCGGCGTGCTGCCGCTGTACCTGGCCGGGAGCGGCAATGGCGAGATCGCCGCCCTGCTCACCGCGGACACCGACCAGGGTGCCCGGGCGGAACTCATCGAGGCAATCATCAGCGAGAGCGAGGACGAGGCGCTACTGGAGCGCTACCTGTCCGGTGAGCGTCTCGACGAGGCGACCCTGGTCGACGATCTCGAGAAGGCCGTGGCCCGCGGCCACTTCCATCCCGTGGTCCCGGCGTGCGCGACGACCGGTCTCGGCCTGCCCGAACTCCTCGATGTCATCACACGCGCGCTGCCGTCCCCACAGGAGCACCCGCTGCCGCCCGTGACCGACCCGGCCGGCCGCGCGCTGTCCCCGATCTCGGCCGATCCCCGAGGCGCACTGCTCGCCGAGGTCGTGCAGACCTCGGTCGATGCCTATGTCGGGCGGGTCTCGCTGGTCCGCGTCTTCTCAGGGACGCTGAGACCGGACACCCCGGTCCACGTCTGCGGGCACGGCCTGGCCGAACGGGGGCACGAGGACCACGACGTCGATGAGCGCGTCGGACACGTCTACTCCCCGCTCGGCGCCGCCCTGCGAGAGGTGCCGTGGTGCGTCGCCGGCGACATCTGCGTCCTCACCAAGATCCGTGCGGCCGAGTGCGGCGACACCCTGTCCTCCCCGGACTCGCCCGCCCTGATGACGCCATGGGTGATGCCGGACCCGCTGCTGCCGGTGGCCGTGGTCTCCCGCACCCGCAGCGGCGAGGACGCCCTGGCCAAGAGCCTCGCCCGGGTGGTGGCCGCGGATCTGACGCTGCGGATGGAACGCCGTCCCGACACTCATCAGTTGGTGCTGTGGTGCATGGGCGAGGCGCACGCCGACGTCGTGCTCGCCCGGCTGCGGGCAGGCGGCGCCGACATCGGCGTCGAGCCGGTTCGCGTGGCGATGCGGGCCACCGTCGCCGGCACAGCGACCGGCCACGGCCGCCACGTCAAGCAGTCCGGTGGGCACGGCCAGTACGCCGTGTGCGACGTCGAGGTCGCGCCATTGGCCCGGGGAGCGGGGGTCGAGTTCGCCGAGCGGGTCGTCGGGGGTGCCGTCCCGCACCAGTTCGTCGTCAGCGTCGAGAAGGGCGTTCGGGCCCAGCTCGCCGCGGGCCTCGTGGCCGGCGTCGCCGGCCCCGCGCAGGTCGTCGATGTTCGGGTCACCCTGGTCGACGGCAGGACCCACAGCGTGGACTCCTCCGACGCCGCGTTCCAGACCGCCGGGTCGCTCGCGGTCAAGGACGCCGCGGCCAGGGCAGGCCTGCTCCTGCTGGAACCCCTCGACGAGGTCGCCGTCACCGTCCCGGATGAGCACCTCGGCGCGGTGCTCGGCGACCTCAGCGGCCGTCGCGGCCGGGTCCTCGGCACCGAACCCGCCACCGGGCCCGGTGGCCGCAGCGTCGTGCGGGCCGAGGTCCCCGCGTCCGAACTCGTCAGGTACGCGGTCGACCTACGGGCGCTGACGTCCGGCGCTGCCCGGTTCAGCCGCCGCTTCGCCCGCTACGAAACCGCACCCGAGCGGGCAGCTGCCCGCTAGTCAGCGCCCGCCGGTCCCCTGGCCGGGGTAGAGCACTGGGCCGACGCCAGCGACGGCCTGGCCCTCCGACAGGTCCTGCAACGAATGCCAGGCCCGGCGGCTGCTCTGGCCGGTCGTCGAGACGCGCGAGGCGATGAGCCCAGCGACGAGGGGGGTCGAGAAGGAGGTCCCACTCCACCGTGCCATGCCGTCGAAGGTCACCGACGACCCCTGCCGAGGACCCTGCCACCGATAGGTGTAACTGCCCCGGGCGTAGGCATTCACGAGGTCCTCGCCGGGGGAGTAGACGTCGACATTGCGGCCGCGGTTGCTCCACGACGCCAAGTCCCGCCAATTCTTGGCCAGCGCGCCGACCGATACGGCCCAGCCGAAGGCCGCCGGCCAGTTCTTGCGGGTGTCCCCCTCGTTGCCGGCCGGGGCCACCACGATGAGTTCCTTGAGGTGCTGCAGCAGGTCGTCGTACAACGCGCTGAGCGCCACGGGCGGGACATCTCGGTACGTCGTCCCCGCGAAGTTCACCAGGAGGACGTCGGGAACAGCGGCCGGGCGACCCGGCGTGCCGCCTCCCACCAGCGCGGACCGGATCAGGTCGGCGAGGTCGGACTCGAACGCCGCGCCGATTGCCCCCGTGCCGGCCTGGCCCGTCCCCGCGATAGCGACCGTGCCGTCGATGACGTGGACGCCGGCTTCGGGTGCGGTGACCCGGACACAGCCGGCCGTGAAGGTCCCGTGCCCGGCGTCCTGGCGCAGCGTCCCGTCGGGCGCGTACGGGTTCTCCTGCTCGCCGGTGACGCCGGCCAGCCATGGGTGCTCCTGGGTCGCGTCGGCGACCAGCCCCGAGTCGACGACGAGCACCTCGACGCCCTTGCCGTTGCGGGAACCCGGATGATGCGTGTCCTGGCCGTACTGCGGCCGAGGCACCGGCTCGGCGTCGGCGGGGACCGGTTCCTGCTCGACCGCGGCGCAGGCGTGGACGCAGACGTAGAGCAGATGGTCCGGTGCCAGGACGCCGCGCCGCACCGGTTCGCCGTCGCCGTCCTCGTCCTCCAGCCGGGCGATGAGGGTCAACGGACTGTCGAGGTCGTCGCGGCGGTCCCACGTCAGCCGCGTCAGGCTGCCCGGCAGCGAGCGCGGGGTGAGCCGCGGGCCGCCGACTCTTCGCTCCGCTATGTCGGTCACGAGGGGCACGCTCCAGTCGCGGACCAGGACGGAGTCCTCGCGGTAGAAGAACTGGATCCCCCCGCTGGTCCGCCAGTCCGGCGGGTACGCGGCCACTCCGGGAAGGTTCTCAATGATCAGTTCGGCCTGTGCCGTCTCGGTAGGTGACGCCGGGTTGCTCTCGTTCATGACTCCTGCTCCCTCGTGATCGTGCGTCGTGTGGCGGGGTGGCTCAACTCGTCGATCGCTCGGTGCCATCCCCATAAACTGCTGAAATGCCCGATCCGTCCAGCGATGCCGCGGGGATCCCGGATCCGGACAGACTGCTCGCGCTGACCCTCTCGCGGCCGTTGCAGGCCCTCCAGGTCGCTCGCTCCGTTCTCGCAACGCGGCCGCCGCCCGGTGAGGCGGCAGTGGCGCATCAAGCGGCGGGGATCGTGCTGCGGGATTTCGGGGACACGAGCCAGGCGCTGGTGGAGTTCCGGGCGGCGATGCGGTGCGCTCGCCGAGCCGGCGACGACACCCGGGCGTACGACGTTCAGGCCTCGTATGGGGTCGCCCTCATCATGTCCGGCCGGCCTGGTGCGGGGCTGGTCCAGCTGGAGACTGCGGCACGCCACGCGTCCGGCACGGCTGCCGGCCGCATCGAGATGCGGCGCAGCTTCGGCCTGCACGAGCTCGGGCGGCGCGAAGAGGCCCTGCGGTGCGCCCAGCGTGCGGTGGCCTTGCTCCTGGGCGACGACCAGCTGTGGGAAGCGCGCGCGCTCAACATGCGGGCCGTTGCGCACCTGTCGCTCGGCCACGTCGACGAGGCCGACCACGACTTCGAACGCGCCGAGAAACAGTACTCCGAGGCCGGCCAACTCCTGGACTTCGCCTCGGTACGCCACGACCGCGCCATGGCCGCCTTCGCGCGCGGCGACCTGCCGACCGCCCTCGCGCTGCTCGACGACGCGTAGCGGATGGTCGACGACCTCGACGTGTTCGAACCCGACGTCTTCGTGACGCGCGTGCAGGTCCTGCTTGCCGCCGGGTTGAACCGCGACGCGCTTCGGGTCGCCGAGGACGGCGTGGCGCGCGGCGAGCAGGTGCGGATTGCGGCCACCGAGCGCGGGGAGCTGCTGTTCACGGCAGCACTCGCGGCCTCGGCCGTGGGGGACCATGCGACCACCGCCGAGCGCAGCGGCGAGGCGCAGACCATGTTCCGTCGTCAGGGGCGGTCGAGGTGGGCGGGGCGGTCCACCCTCCTGCTGCTGCAGAGCCGGTTCGCCTCGTCCGGGGCATCCCCGTCGCTGCTGCGCGCCGCCGACCGTCTGGCCGCAACCGCAGCGAGCATCGACACCGACCTGGCCGGCGCCGCCCACCTGCTCGCCGGCCGGGTGGCCCTCGCCGGCGGCCGGCGCCCAGCGGCGCTGCGTCATCTTCGCGCCGCGGCGTCCCGGCGGCCGCGGGACATCCGGGCACGGATGACCGTGTGGCTGGCCCGCGCAGTCCTCGCCGATGCTGAGGGCCGGCGCCGCGACCTGCTGGCGGCATGCGCGCGTGGCCTCGACCAGCTCCACGCTCTGCTGTCGACGTTCGGCGCGACCGAGTTGCGGGCGCAGGCCACCTGGCAGGGAGCCGAGCTGGCCGCCATCGCGCTGCGGCACGCGGTCGCCAGTGGCGACGCTGCGCGGGTGCTGTCCTGGAGCGAGCGCTGGCGCGCCACCTCCCTGGTGGCGCCTACTGTTCGCCCCGGTTCCGACGACGAGACGACTCGCGACCTCGCGGCGCTGCGGACCCTCGCCCGCAGGCTTGACGCCGGTGACCCACGGGATCCCGGCACGGCGGCCATGCAGCTGGAGCGGCGGCGGCTGGAGGACGCGCTGCGTCGACGGGTGCTCAGCCGCCAGGGAAGCCCCACCGCCCCCCCACCGCGGACCGCCGTCGCCGAGCTGCGGACGGCGCTCGGAGGAACCGACTTCGTCCATCTCACCGACGTGGACGGCGAACTCGTCGCCGTCGCACTCTCCGCCGACCGGCCCGCGTCGCTGTGGCGTATCGGTCCGACAGCCGAAGCCGACCGGGCACTCGCCCAGGCCCTCTTCGCGCTGCGCCGCACGCTCGCCCACCGTCCAGGGGCCATGGTCGACAACGGCGCGATCGGCCGCCGCCTGCAGCAGGCGCTGCTCGGGCCGGCTCTCGCAGCTCTGACCGCAGACTCGATCGTGGTGGTTCCGCCCGGGCGGCTGCACGCAGTGCCGTGGGGCCTGCTTCCTGATGTCGGCGATCGTGATGTCGTGGTGTCTCCGTCCGCCTCGGCATGGCTGCGCTGCCACCGGGTACCCGCGCCCACCACCGGGCGGGTCGTCCTGGTGGGCGGCCCGGGCCTGTCCACCGGCGTGAGCGAGGTCCACCACCTGGCGCGCCGCTATCCCGAGGCGGTCGTCCTCACCGGCGGCACCGCGACCAGCCACAACGTGCTCGCGGCGATGGATGGCGCACAGCTGGTGCATGTGGCCGCTCACGGGACCTTCCGGGCCGACAGCCCGCTGCTGTCCGCCCTGGAACTGGACGACGGACCGCTGACCGTCTATGACCTGGAAGGCCTGGCCCGAGCCCCGCACCGCATCGTCCTGTCGAGCTGCAACTCGGCCGTGGGCGCGCCGTCGGGCGCCGAGGAGCTCCTGGGCGTCGTCAGCGCACTGATGGGACTGGGCTCGGCGGGCGTGATCGCCAGCGTCGTTCCGATCGATGACCCGAGCAGCGTGCCCTTCATGATTGCGCTGCACGAGCGGCTGTCGCGGGCACCGCTGGGTCAGGCGCTTCGCCAGGCGCGGGCAGCGGTGGCCGACGACCCGATTGCGCGCGCCACGGCGCACTCGTTCATCGCACTGGGGGCGTGAACGTTCCAGGCACCGAAACGGCGGCCTGCTCACAGCCGCACCCAGCTGGTGATCAGCCGGGTGGTGGTGGTCTGGCAGCGGAGCCTGACCACGCCGGTGGGTACCGGTTCGATGACGAAGAACCCGAGTTCGTCGACCGCCGCAGTGGCGACCACGCCGTCCTCCCCCACGACCTGGACCTCACCCGCCGAGGGCGGATCGAACTGCCCGACGACCCGATCGCTCAGAACCTCGACCTCCACCGACCGCAACTCCGCGGTGAACACCAGCAGGCGCCCACCGCTCGCGTCGGCACGCGTCGTCAGGGCACGACCGTCGCGGGCGGAGTCGAACATCAGCTCAGCCGTCAAGAGATCCTCGTCGACCGTCCGCCAGGTGAACGCGCCCCGGCCGCGCCGTGCCACCGCCTCGGTAAGCCCGGCCACCGCCCGCAGCGCGTCGGCGACCTCGGCAGCCAGCCTCTCGTCGTCCCGGTCCGCATGATGGGTCTCGATGGCATCCGTCATCGCTGCCGCCCTCCTCTCGCTCCTGCCACGTCCCGCCGGACGAGCGCCTGCACTGCAGGCGCCTGGCGAATGATCTCCAGCGCTCGCGCGCGGGTCGGTCCGATCGAACCGATCGGCATCCCCGTGCGCCGGCTGACCTGGGAATAGGGCAGCGGCGGATCCTCCGCGAGGACCCCTAGCAGCCGACGCTGCCGGGCGGTGAGTAGTGCAAAGCCCTCCAGCACTGCTGCGTGCCGCTCGGCGCGCTCCAGGCTCGCCGACGGATCGTCGTAGGTGACGAACTGCGACTCCCACCCCGGGTCCTGCGGGTCCTGGGGCACGGTCCGCGTGGTCCGCATCGCGGATCTCAGTGCCTCGCGGCGTGTCGTCGTCACGATCCAGCCCGGCAGCGCTCGTGGTTCACGCAGCTCCCC
>CAZEYA010000178.1:0-7997 GCA_964516515.1 uncultured Kineosporiaceae bacterium
CCAGCAGCAGACGACCAGCCGCAGCCTTCGAGGTACCCGTCGCCTCCACCCGACGACGCCGGCCCTGATGATCACGGAAGTACATGCCCGCCGTCACGACCCCGCCGCGAACCAGGAACCCGATGGTCCCGTGCTCCCCGATCCCCAGACGGCGAGCACTCACCAGGGCACCCGCGCGTCTCCGAGACCGTCGACCCACGCCCGCACATCGGCAGGCCGGTAGCGCAGGTGGCGCCCCATCCGAACGCATGCCGGACCCTTGCTGTGCACCTTCCACTGGTAGAGCGTCGACACCGGCACCCCAAGGAAGTACGAAACGTCCTGCACGGACCACAGCCGATCCTCCGCCGCCGTCACCCCTGTCGGGATCCGCTTCACCGACGGGCTCACGCCCCGAGCCCCGATCATGTTTTGAGCCATGAATCTGCC
This sequence comes from uncultured Kineosporiaceae bacterium, assembly GCA_964516515.1. Classification (GTDB taxonomy): domain Bacteria; phylum Actinomycetota; class Actinomycetes; order Actinomycetales; family JBBAYJ01; genus JANNOG01. The sequence continues at coordinate 430 of CAZEYA010000178.1, forward strand.
TTCCTGTCAGGCCGCGGGAACCGCGGGGTGAGAGTTGTCGAACGGCCGTCCACAGGCCCCATCCGGTGGTCCGAGTGATCGGCCGAGGGCTTGGATCGGGGCGCGGGGGTCGAGGCCGAGAGCTCGTTTCGCGGCTTCGTACTGCGCGCGTCGTTGGGCGTGTTCCTGGGCGGCGAGGACGATGGCGTGGACGTAGTCCAGGCCGGTGTCCCGGTCACGGTCGACGGCCTCCCACCGGAAGCGGGGGGTGCCGTCCTCGTGGACCAGGTCGGCCGCGCAGCGTCGGACGTCGAGGCTCGCGTCGGGGTCTACGCCAGCGGCCTCCAGCACTTCCCGAATGACGGCGGCTCGGTCGGCACGGTGCTCGGACAGGGTCTTGCCGGTCCAGTCCCGGGATACCAGGACCCGGCGGCCGCCCAGGCCGGCGTTCTCCCGGTCGTGGGCGGCAGCGGCACACATGCCAGGCACGAGGCCGGGGCCGGCGTTCTTAGGCTGCACGCCGTAGCGAAGCCAGTTCGCACAAGACGGCGAGCACGGCAGGAACCGCAGGAGGGCGTGGAGGCGGTCGACGTGCGCCTCCAGCTGCGCATCCAACACCGGCCTGCCAGTCACCTCGTCGGTCGCCGCGTGCGTGTGCGCGAGGGACTTGGTCAGGTACTTCGTCAGGTAGCGGACCGAGCGGTCGACGTCGGGCGAGTCCGCGTGCAGGCCCTTAATGTCGACCTGCGTGCCGAACCGGGCGACGTGCGCGGGAGGCGTCGATGGGTCGAGTTCGCAGGCCCGGCCGAGGCGGTCGAGGGCCTGGTCCCAGGTCGGCAGCCGGTCTCCAGTCACCGGGTCGACGTAGTGCTCTCCGTCGAAGACGGGGAGCAGACCCTGCTCGGTGTCGCGGGGGTCGTCGCCGGGGTAGCGGACGTCGGAGTCCTCGTGGGTGGGCCACCACACCTGCACGTACGAGGCCGCGGTGACCTGGCGGATGGTCTGCCGGGGGATGGCTCCCCGGATGGCGAGGTGCAGGTGCCCGGCGAGGCGTCGTTGGGTCTCGATGGCCGCGAAGTACTGCACCTTGTACCCGGCGCTGCGACGCAGGCAGGTAACCCACCGGTCGAAGGCTTTCGGCAGGTGCAGTGCGTCCAGCGCGGCACGCCGGTAGTCGTAGGTGCCCGGGTTCACGGGCGCCCCGTTGCGGTGCACCTTCCCGTATGACGGGAGGGTGAGGGTGACGAACATGGAGGGCCGGTAGGTCTGGCCGTTGTTGCCGGTCCAGGTCTGACCGATGGTCCGGTCCTCCACCGGGCGGCGCGGCAGGTCCACCGCATCCTGACGACGCCGCGTCGAGCGCACCCGACGGCCAGACTCTTCGTCCCCGTCGTCGTCGCCCAGGTCCTCGTCGTCGCCCTGGTCCTCAACGTCGTCGTCGGCCAGGTCTGCTTCGTCGGCGGGTTCGGGGCGTTCGGGTTCGGTGTCGCGGTGCCAGCCCTCTGCCAGCTGCTGCATCCGGAGCCGTCGGGCCTTGCCCGCGCAGGCAGTGCAGACGTACTCCCGGGTGGACCCGCACGGCAGGGGCACCACGGTGACGTCGCCGGTGTCAGTGTCGATCAGCCGCCGAAGCAGGGGTCGGGCACACACGCCGGTCAGCTCCGCGTAGGAGCGCATCGACTCCTCAGAGACCACCGGCGCGATGGTGTGGTCGGTCGGGGCGCTCACCGGGACACACTCACGACGGGCTGCTGCTCAGACGACCGATCAAGGGTCGGCTGCCGGTGAAGGCGCACGACCACGCCACCGCGACGGGTGCGGGTGACGGTGCGCGTCCACCCGGGCGGGACGACCACCCGCGCGGTGGTGCGGTGGGTAAGGCTGTCGCGGGCGACGTTGCCGAGCACGACCACGGCCGCGAGGACCGTAGGGGTGAGCAACCACGGGAGCAAGACGGCGAGGGTGTCGTGGCTCACGCTGCACCCGTCGAGCTCGAAGGCGTCGAGGCGAGGCTTGTTGAGGGGTGCAGGGGTTCGCGGTGGTGTCCGGCCCAGAATCCGGCCGTGGCCGACGACGACGCCGCGGCACACCAGGAGCGGACCGGGCAGCCCGCGCAGACCTCGGCCATGCGGGCCAGGTCGGTGCCGTCGACCTGGTGCCGGTCGTCGGTCCAGGCCAGGTCCGGGTGCTGGAGGCACGCGGCCCGGTCGATCCACGCCGAGCCCGCGCGCGGCCACACCAACGGCAGCACCACGTCCAACGGGCCAGCCTGAACCCGTGCCCCCACCCGAGCCTGCTCCCGGGTCATGACGCCACCCCCAGCAGCTCAGCCGCCGAAGGCTCCGAGGCCGTGGACAGCAGAGCCCCGGCCGACGGGACGGGCGTCGACTCGACTGCCCGGGCGCCGTACCGGGCAACGACGGCCGCGATGTGCGGATCGGTGACGTGGGCGAACCGCACCCGGACCGGCTCGGGCTCGCCGTCCAGGGCGACGTACCCGACGCCCGGTGTCGAGGGGCTGATGGCGTCGGTGCGGGCGCCTCGGTTCCGTGCGCCGTGGCCCAGGACCATGTCGGCCTGTTCTGCCTCGGCGGCGCGGAGGGCGACGCGGGTGGGGAACAGGTCCCGCATGCCCAGGACCTCCTTCCGGGCGTCCTGGGTGGCGGCGACGACGGAGACCCCGACCGCGCGGCCCTGGGACAGCAGCAGGGACAGGGCCGCCGCCAGGCGCTTCTTCACCGCGTTGTCGGTGACGTACGCGGTCAGCGACGCGATCTCGTCGACGACTACCAGGACCAGGGGCTCGTCGAGGGTGGGGGTGTGCTTGCGGACGACGCCCCGGCAGCGGGTGGCGCGGGCCTGCATCAGCCGGACGGCGTCCTCGAGGAGTTCGGCCGTGGACTCCTGCCACGCCACCGGACCGGAGCTCGAGGTGCTGGCCTCCCCGCCGTCGTTGGGTCCGCCGTAGAGGAAGCAGGTGAACAGGGGGGCGCCGAAGGCGAGTTCCATGCCGCCCTTGGGGTCGATGGCCCACACCTGCACCCGGCCCTGCTGGATGGCCGGCGCCAGCCCGCACAGCAGCGCCCAGATCACCGAGCCCTTCCCCGCGCCGGTCTCACCCGCCACCAACAGGTGGGTGTAGAGGACGCGGAGGGTGAACGTCCCACCGTCCTCACGCCTGCCCACCGGCACCGCCTCCAAGTCGATCCCCGCGCCGTCCCTGGCGATGCCGGGGACTGGGACCGGGGCGGTGAGCGGGTCCGAGCGGAGGCACCACAGGTCGACCTCGTGGACCCGGCCGAGCACCGAGCGGGCCCGGACGTCGAGGACGCCGAAGGTCTGCGCGAGACGGGGCCCGGCCTCGACCCAGTCGGTCACGGTCTGCCCGGGCAGCATCCGCACCCGCACCACGTCCACCGACCCGGTGCAGGTGACGCGGAGCAGCTGCGGCAGGCGCGCCGGCCCGTCTGAGGTCAGCGACAGCCGGGCGGTGACGGTCGCGGGCTCCCAGCAGCGCCGGTACACGGCCACCGACCGCCAGCGGCCACGAGCCCGGCCCACGACCAGCCGCGCGAACGAGGCTGGGGCGAGCACACGCCAGACGAGGAGCCCGAGCCCGAGCAACCCGGCCAGGGCGAGGACGGGGCCGGGCCGAGGTTCTGCGTCACCAGCAGCAGCCAGTAGCCGACCGACGCGCCCAGGAGGACGAGGGAGTGCCGGACCAGCCATACCAGCGCGGCCAGCCCCCGGCGCAGGACCCAGACGAGCAGCAGGGACGACGCCGGGACGTGGACGGCGGCCGCGGACACGTTCACCCGCTCCCCGAACCCGGCACCGAGCCGCTGGCGACCCAGCCCCGGCCCGTCGAGGCTGGTCCTGCTCACAGCGCCGCCACCCATGAGGTGGTCCAGCCACCCAGAACCGTCAGAGCGTCGTAGACGTTCGGGCCGACCGGGGACACCGCGAGCAGGACCCCGAACACCGCGCACACAGCCGCCGCAACGATGTTGGCCTGCTTGACCTTCACCAGCACCGCGACGATCAGGCCCAGGACGACCGTGGCCGCGACCAGGCTCACGACCCCTCACCACCGGAAGCACCCACACGAGCCCGAGCCGGGGCACCTGCTGCGCCGCTGATGGCGTCGGCGAACCAGTTCTCGAACAGCTGGCCCTGCTTGTTCGCGCGGACCTCCACCCGCAGGCCCTCGAACGTCACCTCGGCCATGGGCTGCACCTGCGGCTGCTCCACCGAGGGCACCTGCACGTTGGCGACTACCGTCGCCGCCCGGCCGTAGGTGACCTGCGGGTACATCACCTCGACCGTCCACAGCTTGAACCCGGAGTCCTCATCACGCGCCTGCTCATCCGAGGGCCGACGGCCCCCGCCCGGCTGCTCCACCCACACCGGGACCAGGCCTGTGATGCCCGTGCACCGGTGGCCGGCCTTCTTGCTGTCTACTGGATAGTTCGGCATTGCGTCCTCCTCATCAGGGGCCCGGAGTGGCCCGAGGACAGGCAACCGCCCGAGGCGGGGACGCCAACACCGCAACCCAGGACGTTTAAGGACGTCCTGACGTGGTAGAAACGTCCCATCGAGTCCCCCGGGGGGTAGCCATGACCAGCAACGAGCGGCTTCGCGCCGCTATCACCGCTAGTGGACGGCCCACGTCGGCTGTCGCGGAACGCGTCGGCGTCGATCCGAAGACTGTTGAGCGGTGGGTTGCGCAGGGCCGGACGCCTCACCGCTCCCACCGGCTGGCACTTGCGCAGTTGCTGGGCGAGGACGACGTGTTCCTCTGGCCTCAGATCGGCAACAGCGAGCGGACACGAACCGCTAGTCAGGCCGAGTTCGTGGCCATCCACCCGAGCCGCGCCGCTGTCAGCGCCGACACCTGGTGCTCGCTGCTCGACTCTGCAACGGAGTCCGTCGATCTTCACGCCTTCGCGGGCAGCTTCCTGCACGACAACGTCCCCGAGTTCGACGACCGACTTAGCGCAGCCGCACGGCGAGGCGTCCGGGTCCGACTGCTGTTCGGAGACCCCGACGGCGACGCGGCGCGGCAGCGAGGTGAGGAGGAGGGCATCGGCGACCTGCTCGCCGCTCGGTGCCGACTGACTTGGAGCTACCTCCGACCGCTGATCGGAGTGCCGGGGATCGAGGCCCGCAAGCACGACCACACGCTCTACGCCTCGGTGTTCCGCTTCGACGACACGTTGTTCGCGAACCCCCACACCTGGGGCAGCGCCGCCAGTCACTCCCCGGTGCTGCACCTGCGCCGCATCGCCGGGGGCCGGCTGTTCGACGCCTACATGCGTTCGGTCGAGCGCGTATGGGACCAGGCCGTCCTAGTCTCCTGACATGGCCCGCGTGGACTACATCGACGACCCGGACGCACCAGCCGCGAACAGTGTCGTGCCGTCCGTCGTTGCTGTCGTCCTCGACGAGGACGGACGCGTGCTGCTGATCCACAAGACTGACAACGACCTCTGGGCCCTGCCCGGCGGCGGGCACGAGGTTGGCGAGTCGATCGCGCAAACCGTCGTTCGGGAGGTCAAGGAGGAGACCGGCTACGACGTCGAGGTGGACCGCCTCACGGGCACGTACACGAACCCCGGCCACGTCATGGCCTACGACGACGGCGAGGTCCGGCAACAGTTCTCGCTCTGCTTCCGCGTCAGCATCGTCGGGGGACAGGCCCGTACCAGCGATGAGAGCAAGGCCGTCCGATGGGTCCCGACCGACGAGCTCGACGACCTTCCGATCCACCCGAGCATGCGTCAGCGCATCAGCGACGCACTTGTCTACTCAGACACCGTGCACGTCGGCTGACGCCAGCCACGCTTCCGCCCTGCGGACAGAATCGACCAGGGCCGGCGCGGAACGAGAAACCGCCCGATGCACCGGGTCCCCTGTGTCGTACCTACCCAGGATCTCGTCCAACCGGGCCGTGACGGAGACCCGAGCACCAGTCGGGCCCGTGGTGAGGTCGCAGTAGTTGACCAGGTCCAGCAGGTCCCAGTTCGGTACGGGCCACCGTTCCAGCTCATGGCGCAGGCCGCGTTCCTCAGCCTCGACGAGCGCACCGGAATGATGCGCGACCAGGGCGACGACCTCAGCGGGCCAGCCCAGTTCATCCAGATACTTCGCGCCATCCAGCGGATGGAATCCGGTGCGGGCTGCATCACTGGCGTACCCCACGTCATGCAGCCAGGCCGCCGACCTGACCACCTCAGGCGCCGACGGCAGTGACTCGGCTAGCGACCCGACAGCCGCGACATGCCGCCAACGGGCACCACTGCCGCCGAGGCATGCCCTAGCCATCCGTCGGGCAGAAGGCACGTCGGTCACACACCAACGCTAGCTCCGAGAGCGACAGAGCGTCTGCGCCCGGTCCCACGCTTCTGGGCGTCGAGAGGAGAGCAACACAACTCGTCAGGGGTCCGAGCGGCCGAATGTGCCCGCGGTTGCCAGCTCCCAGACCACGCCCACGCCGTGCTCGTGCAGCAGTGCTGTGAGGTCTTCACTCGGCGGCGAGGGCACCAAGACGGTCAGCTTGGCCGGCGGGGTCGGCAGGTGACGCCTGTAGTCGAGGAGCTGGCCGAGGGCGAGGCGAATGTGAGGACGGGTGGCGGCCGCCTTGGCTTCGTAGAGCTCACCAACGGTGTTGTCGTACAGGTCGGTGAGCAGAGCGGCGATCTCGCCGGGCGGGCGGATACGCCACCGGCGTACATCGCTGCCGGCTGCTTCAAGCTTCGCCTGGTAGCGGGCCGCGAGCTGGCTTTCTCGCTTGGTCGCCGTGGCGGGTTGGCTGCCCGGTGACTCGAACTCGTGGACTGTGTCGGTCTCCACTGCGACCAGCTCGGCCATCGGCGTGAGGGTCACGTCGCCGGTGGCGCTCTCATCGTCGTCACGTGCCGCGGCGGGGCCGACCGGCCGGAGCCGGAACACGAAGACCGTACGCAAGTCGCCGGCCTCGTCGGGTGCAGTCTCGGTCGTGAACGGCAGGACGTCATCCACGGAAAACTCGCCTAGGTACAGGTGGTCCTTGCTGGCCGTCCCTGCGATGACGCCGTCCGCGACGAAGACTCTCAGCGCCCGGTCGGCACTCTTGTGTTCCGCGATCGCCCGGTTCCCCTCGCGCATCAGCTGCGGTCCAATCCGCCCCTCACCGGTGTAGAGGAAGACGGTCTTGTCCTTCGACCAGCCGTCGAAGTTGTATCCGTACGTGGCGCCTCTACTGGGATCGGAGTAGACGAAGACGTTGGGCGAGGAGCCGGACGGCTCGATCCCGCCGTATTTCGCGCCGCCGAAGCGCCGCATGCGCTCTGGCCTGCTGAGGTGCTCTCCAACAGCCACGTCCCACTCGGTCGCCACGCCCCGAACGTACTGAAGGTGAGGGTCGCCCCGAGACCCGGCGCGCGGGACGAGCAACTGCCGAAACCGGCTCTTTGAGATCAAGGCGGCCGGCTGCGCCGGCCGCGCCCCCGCCGCGCATGCGGCGCAGGCGCCGTTCCCGGCGGGGCCATCGTGCGTCACACAGGCAGCCCCGCGATGTCGAAGAATGCGCGGTTGCGCTGACGCGCGAC
>CAZEYA010000179.1:0-7909 GCA_964516515.1 uncultured Kineosporiaceae bacterium
GCCGCCGGCGCCCGAGCGCTGCTGGGAGCGTTCGACCCCGACACCGTGGCCGTGGACACCACGCGGCGCCGCGACGACGACGCCGGGGAACCGGGCGACGGCGACGGTTCGGAGAAGGCACACGTGGACGACGAGGCTGTCGTCGACGAGTTCGGCGACAGCTACGATCAGTACGGCGACCGCTTCCGGGATCGTCCCGAGCCGATCGACGACGGTGGCCTGGACCCCAGACCCGGCGAGCGGTGATCGGGCGGCAATGAGGGATCGCCCATGAGTAACCCCACCCGCACCCTCGCCTCCACCGTGCTGGTGTTCGAGGCTCTCGTCGTGGTCTTCGCGGCCCTGGTGGCCAAGGACCTCTCGGGACTGTCACAGACCCAGGCTCTCCTCGGCGGTGGCGTGTTCGCGGCCGCTCTGGTGGTCACGACCGGGCTGCTGCGCACCGGGGCCGGCTACGTCATCGGCTCGCTGCTGCAGGTCGCGCTGCTGGCGACCGCGGTGGTCGTTCCGGCGATGGCCGTCGTCGGTGTGATCTTCGGCGGGTTGTGGGTGGCCGGGCTGATCATCGGGCGGCGGGTCAGCAGCCCGCCCGGGACCGGCCGGCAGGACCGATACGATCCCGAGACGTGACCGACGACAGCACGGCCCCCCAGCGCACGCTCGTTCTCATCAAGCCCGACGGCGTAGCCCGCGGCCTGTCGGGTGAGGTGTTGCGCCGGATCGAGACCAAGGGATACCGGCTGGTCGACCTGCGCATGCTGCAGCCGGATCGGTCCCTGCTGAGCCGGCACTACGCCGAGCACGAGGGCAAGCCGTTCTACGAACCGCTGCTGGCGTTCATGTCGTCCGGGCCGGTGGTGGCGGCCGTTGTCGAGGGGGACCGGGTCATCGAGGGATTCCGGTCCCTGGCGGGGGCCACCGAGCCGACCGGTGCGGCGCCCGGCACCATCCGTGGCGACCTCGGCCGTGACTGGGGCCTGCCCGTGGTGCAGAACATCGTCCACGGGTCGGACTCGCCCGAGAGCGCCGCCCGCGAGATCGCCCTGTGGTTCGGCAGCTCCCACCCCGGGTGACACTGCACCTCACAGGCAGCCGGCGTCGTGCTCAGGCCTCGACCTGCCCGACCAGCCAGTTGGACACCTGCGTGACGTACTCGCTGAAGTCGTCGTGGGCCCGGGGGATGGCGTCGGCGACGACGTAGAGGTCGACATCCCCGTAGCGGTGGGCCAACCGGTTGCGCAACCCGGCCGAGGGGGCAAGACGAGCGGCCAAATCGTCGGTGAGGGCGCCTGCCTTCGCCGCGGCGGCGAAGGAGCTGCGGTAGTCCTCGGGCACCGGCCCGCCGGTGGCACTGGCGATGTGGCCGTTGATCGCGGCCGCCGTCTCGACGAGCACCGTGAGAATCCGCTCGACGACGAGCCTGCGGTCGAGGTCCTTCTCGAGGTCGTCCCCGGTGACGCCTTCCAGCTCGGCGAGGCGCGCGACGAGCGGCTCCAGCAACCGCAGCTTGGCGCTTACGGAGGCCGGATCCAGGCGGCGGGGACTCATCCGGCGGCCAGCCGCTGGAGATCCAGGCGGCGCAGCCAGGCCGTGTCGATGGCCTCCAGGTGAGCTGCGACTGCGGTGTTGATCCATGCGCCCGGGACCGACTCCCAGACCGGGACGGCGTGCATCAGCGCGCGGTCGCGGAGCAACGGGGAGGCGCCGTCGACGACTGCGAGATCGACCTCACGGCCCGTGATGGCGTAGAGCTCGGACAGCAGGCGAAGGACGTCGAGACGTGCGCCTGGTTCGCGTGCGCCTGGTTCGAGGGCGACTGCGACGTCGAGGTCCGCGGGATCCGGCTCGCCGCGTCCCGTACTGCCGAATACTGTGACGATGCGGATTCGGTGCCGACGGCACAGGTCGTCCAGGTGCCCGGACTCACTCGCCGCGACGAGGCGGGCCATCCCCTCCTCCGGTGTCACCACACCCTGCATCCTCTCAGGTGCCGGCCCGCACGGACGTCCTGTCGTCCGGGCGGATGGCGCGGATGGCGCGGATGGTCCGCGGTGTTGCATGTGGCAAGTAGAGTGCTAGCATCCTGCGACATGCGTACTCTCTATCTGCGAAATGTCCCGGACGATGTCGTGGAACGCCTGGAGCGGCTCGCCGCCCGGGACGGAACTTCGGTCGGGGCCGTTGCGGTCCGCGAACTCGGGGACGTCTCCCGTCGTGCCGACAATCCAGCCCTCCTCGGGACGCTCGCCGACGTCGGCGTGCCCACCGCAACGATCCTCGATGATCTTGATGCGGCCCGTGCCGGCCGATGATCGTCCTCGACGCGTCCGCCGCCCTGTCGGCGCTGCTCCACGACGGGCCTGCCCGTCGGACGGTCGCCGCTGAACAGCTTCACGCCCCCCACCTCGTCGACACCGAGGTGGCCCACGCCCTGCGCCGCAGAGTGGGAGCCGGCGAACTCACCCCGCAGCAGGGGTGGGCGGCGCTGAGCGTCATGCAACGGCTCGCAGTGACCCGGTATCCGATGTTCTCGCTGTCTGAGCGGGTGTGGGAGCTGCGTGAGAATGTCTCGGCCTACGACGCCTGCTACGTGGCGCTGGCCGAACTGCTTTCGTGCCCGCTGCTGACCGCCGACGCACGACTGAGCCGGGTGCCGTCCCTGTCGTGCGTGGTCAGCCTCGTCCCTCGTTGACGGATACCGTCGGTACGGCGGCGATATTCAATGCCTCAGAAATCCTGAGGTGAGTGCGCTATTTGTCGTCCAGCCAGGCCTGGCCGTCACGTGCTGGGTGGTACCCGATGTGGTCGCCGAATACGTACGGTTCGGCGGAGTCCGGATGAACGCCATCACATGCCTCGTCACGCGCCGACCGAGATTGGGGATGGACCGTGACTTCAGTCGGACCCGGCTCGCCGAACTGTTGTCCGACGCCTCTGGGAATCCCGCCATCACCCGTCACGAGATCAGCCGGTGGGAGCAGGGGCGCCGTCGACCTTGGGGGTATCGGGTGCGGTACTCGCCGGGCTGGAGGGCGGGTCGGCACGTGTATGAATGTGGCCCACTCGCGACCGGCGCGCGCCTTGACGCAGCATCCGTCGCTCTCCTGGGGTTGTTCATGACCTCGGTGCTGGCGGGCGAAAGGCCTTGCGGTAAGCGCCCGGTGCGACGCCGACGACTTGTCCGAACTGGGAGCGGAAGTGGTTGGTTGTGGAGTATCCGGTCTGGGCGGCGATCCGGTCGATGGTGCGGTCTGTGGTCTCGAGCAGCTCCTGGGCGTGCCGGATGCGTACCCCCGAGATCCATTGCATGGGGCTCTGACCGGTTTCGTCCTTGAACCGACGGGTCAGAGTGCGCGCGCTCACGCCGGCTGCGGCGGCTATGTCAGCCAGGGTGAGGTCGCGGTGAGTGTTGATCTCGATCCAGGCGAGCGTCTGTTCCAGGGTCGGTGTCCGGTCGGTCGGGCGGTTGCGAATGATGAACTGCCCCTGGCCCCCTGGCCGGTGCAGCGGGGCTACGGCACGGCGAGCGGCGTCTGCCGCGACGGCTATCCCGTAGTCGCGCTTGACGATGTGCAAGCACAGGTCGACACCGGATGTGGCCCCGGCGGACGTCAGGATGTTCCCGTTGTCTGTGTAGAGCGCGTCGGGGTTGATCCGAACGGCGGGATGCCTGCGGCGGAATTCGTCCGCGGCCAGCCAGTGTGTTGTCGCGTCTCGGCCGTCCAGCAGGCCGGCCTCTGCCAGGGTGAACGCGCCGACGCAGATGGAGGCGATCCGCGTCCCTCGTTCCACCGCGGCCCGCAGGGCGGCAAGGACGGCAGGCGGCGACGGCTGCAACGGATCGTTGCGTCCTGGCACCACGACCAGGTCGGCCCGCTCGAACGCGTCCAGCCCCTCGTCGACGACCAGGCGCAGCGGGCCGGCATGCACCGTCGGCTCCGGGCCGGCAACGACGAGCCGATATCCCGGGCGGCCATCCGGTAGCTGCACGCGCCCGAAGGTCTCGACAGGGGTGGCCATGTCGAAGGCGATCGCGTCCGGGAGTGCAAGCACGACCACGGTGTACATCCCCGAATCGTAGGGCCCTTCGCGTGGCCAGATCCAGGTGGTTCTTGTCTTGACAGCCACTGTGCTTCCCGACGGCCGATGGCAATCCTGGAGGCAGCGCCCATCGGAAAGGGAACCGTTCATGTCGCAACTCCGTGCCCAGTTCGTGCTCTTCGACGGGTTCGACCCACTCGACGTCATCGGCCCGTTCGAGGTGCTCACCGCTGGCAGCGACTTCCTCGGCGGCGCACTCACGGTGGAACTCGTCAGCGCGGACGGTCCCCGCGTCGTGCGATCCGGCGCGCCCCAGATCACGCTGACAGCCACCGCCGAACTCGACCCCGACGCACCCGGCTACCTGCTCGTCCCCGGGGCGCTCGGCCCAGTCGAAGGAGACCCGGACGCCGGAGCCGAGACAATCCCGGTGCTCCTGGCCCGCTTCGCCTCGAGCGAATCGATGCCCTTGATCCGTCGGGCGCTCGATAATCCGCACATCACCGTCGTGGCCGTCTGCGGGGGATCGCTCGCTCTCGCGATGGCCGGCCTACTCGAAGGTCGAACCGCGACCACCCACGTGCTCGGCATCGACATGCTCCACGCCACGGGCGTCAACGCCGTGCGTGCCCGCGTGGTCGATGACGGTGACCTCATCAGCGGCGGCGGCGTCACCTCAGGCCTCGACGTAGGCCTCTACCTGCTCGAGCGTGACTTCGGTTCGCACGCGGCGCACGCAGTCGAGGAGCTCTTCGAGTACGAGCGCCGCGGGACCACCTGGAAGGCCGCTGACCAGCCCGCGGCCTGACCGATCCACCCCGACACCAAGAGAATGGACGCCCCCGCTAGATGAACACCATCGCTGGAACCTGGTTGCTACGGATGAAGACACCCATCGGCACCATCGAGGCCGACTACAACTTCGAGGAGGAGAACGGCGTCATCAGGGGCAGCGCGTCCGGCAGCGGCGAAACCGTGCCTCTGACGGACGTCGCCGTCCACGACAGCCCCACCGGCCAGCGCGTCACCTGGCGGCAGAGCATCACCAAGCCGCTGCGACTGAACCTCGACTACGACGTCACGGTCGAGGGCGATGCTCTCTCCGGCGAATCCCGCGCAGGGCGGCTGCCACGCACACGCGTCACGGGCGAGCGGATCAGCAGGTGAGTGACCTCCTGCTGACAGTGCACGTGCTCGCGGCCCTGCGACCGTGGGCTTCGATGAAGCGGTAGCTTTCGCGGGCGATGGCGCGTTCGAGACAGCGTTTGATGTCGTGTGGGTCTAGCCGTCGGCGGCGGTGCAGAGACTCACCTACCGCACGCGCTCGCGAAGCTCAACAAGCTCAGCTTCCATCGAATGGACCACAACCCGTTCTCTCGAACAGCAATCAAATCAAGAAGACGCGGGGTAGTGGCACTGCCAGCGAGAAAGTGTTGTGAGCGCACGCTCGGCCGGTGGAACGTATGACCCCTACGGAACTTGCCTGGCCGGCCTCAGGGCGCCAGGGCGGTTAGCGGGGCCGTGACAGTCCCATCGTCGGTGACAAGGATCGGCCCGGTTCCGGTGGCCACGAGTCGGAACGCCGGCTCTCCGATCGCTGCGATGTCGACTTGTTCGATCACCGCTTGCAGCGAGGCGGCACCGGCGGTGAGTTGTTGACCGCCGAGCTTGACCTCGACAGCGGCCCAGCGTCCGTCGGGGAGCGTGATGATCGCGTCGATCTCTTTGTTGTTGGAGTCGCGATAGTGACTGACCTCGCCGTCGATACGCGAGGCGAGTACGGTCAGATCATGGACGACGGCGCTCTCGAACAGCGTGCCGAGCGTACGGAGGCCGCCCCGTAGCTGTTGAGGACCGGCACCCAGGGCCGCAGCAGCAAGGGCAGGGTCGACCAGGTGGAGCTTTGGTGAGGTGCGCACCCTCGCGCGCGATCGCAACGCCGGGGTCCACGGGCGCTGTGCCTCAACGATGAAAAGCCGCTGGAGCAGGCCGACGTAATTGCTGACGGTCTCCTCGTCGATCGTGGGCGCGACCGCGCGAACATCGGCCGCGAGCGTCTTGTAGGTGACCTCGGATGCCACCGATCGCGCGAGTGCGGCGATGAGTTGCTTGACCACCTGGGGCTCATGCCGGATGTCGGCGATGCGGTGGATGTCCGTGCGTGCGATGTCGTCGATGTAGCCCCGCAGCCGATCCGAGGCCTGAGTTGGTGAAAGCGCCGTCATCGCGGGAAAGCCGGGCCGCAGCAGGTTGTCGATGACGGTGTCGAGATCGGGGGCCGCGCCAAAATCGGCCTTGGGCAGGTCCCCGTCGAAAAGACCCGATAGGCTAACGGCACCCGTCGGTGCGTCCAGTTTTTCCCACCACGACATGGTCCGCTGACGCAGTCGCAGGAACCGTCCGGCTCCGGTGTGGCGGGTGACATCGTCCGGAGGGACCGAGGAGCCGGTGAGGATGAACCGTCCGGGCTCTACAGCGAAGTCAACAGCACGGCGCACGAGGTTCCACAGGTCCGGGGCGACCTGCCACTCGTCGAGCAGCCTGGGTGAGGCGCCTTCGAGGAGTGAACGCGGTGCTACTTCGAGTAGGCGCTGGACGTCGGCATCGTCGATGAAGACGTAGGAGGCCGCAGCGTGCAAGGCTGTCATGGTCTTGCCGCTCGCGCGCGCGCCCTCGATCACGACCGCGCCCGCGGCCGCGAGGGCGCGTTGCAACGCGCTGTCGATCACGCGAGGCCGGTACTCGCGTCCGAGTGCCGCCACCGTATCCACGGCGCCACCGTACCGTTCTCCGGCCTGCTATGCCGATGATTGCAGGACTGCTAGGCGGACGGTTGCAGGACTGCTAGGCGGACGGTTGCAGGACTGCTAGGCGGACGGTTGCAGGATCTGTGGCCGGGTCGCTGCCGCTGGCAGGTAGGGGCGACTTCTACGCGCCCCGGTTGCGCAACCCCGCCGAGGGGGCCAGTCGGGCAGCCAGATCCTTGGTGAGTGCGTCTGCCTTCCCGCGGCGGTGAGGGAGGTCCGGTAGTGCTCGGGCACGGCCCCGCGGATAGAACTGCTGATGCGACCGTTGTGATGTCGTGGAAATTGGACATGACAGCAGGGCAGGATGTCGGGTGGTGGGCCCGGTTCGAGGGCGGTTGCAATGTCGGGATCCGCCGGATCCGGCTCGCGACGGCCCGTGCTGTCGCACACCGTCATCGAGGGGCAGGGCGCGGTTCAAGGTGCTGTGATGAACTTCAGGCGAACTTCACGTGAACACGGACGATCGTGCCCGGTTTGTCCTTGCCGGGGGGTGATCTCGGAGGGAGCGTCCTTGCACGCACACCATGGTGGCGTTGCGGGACGAAGGGCGTTCGTGATGAAGCGGTCGAATTGGTCGATGGTGGTGGCGGCTGTGACGGGTGTCGTGGTGGGGGGGGGTGGGGGTCGTGCTTCCACCGTCGGCGGTGGCAGCTGCCGTGGCGGTGCAGGCGGAGGCTGACCAGGCGTCGGGTCCGGCCTCTCGGCCGTCGGTGGTGCCGCCGCGGGAGGGGTTATCGCAGGAGCCGGTCGCGCCGGTGACGGAGTCGGGGGATGCGGTGACAGCGGCGGTGTCAGCGAGGGCGTCGGGGCATCGGGTGGAGGTGTTGTCGTTGCGGGATGAGTCATCGCAGACGTGGATCAATCCGGATGGGACGTGGACGACGCAGTCGGCGTCGGGTCCGGTGCGGTTCCAGAACGCGGGCGGGGAGTGGCGGAACATCGATGTGACGTTGCGGGTGTTGCCGTCGGGGGAGGTCGCTCCGGTGGCGCATCCGTCGGGGTTGACGTTCGCGGGTGGTGCGCCTGGCGTGGTGGCTCCGGATGCGGTGGGGGTGGAGGTC
>CAZEYA010000180.1:0-7701 GCA_964516515.1 uncultured Kineosporiaceae bacterium
ACCACCACGGACCCGTCGCCACGATCGCGGATCCCACCGCCCCCGTCGATGTCCGGGCCGCCCACAGCGGCGACGGGTCCGTGGTGGTGACGTGGTCCCCGCCGCTCTCGGCCACCGGCGACGTCGAGTACCGCGTCCGCTGCCAGGACGCAGCGGGACGGTGGCGGGTGGTCGGGCGCACCCGTGGCACCACCATCGGGGACGGTGGCGCCATGCCCGGTGTGATGGGCGTCTATGCGGTCAGCGCTTCAGTCGCCGGGGTGCGCTCCACCGAGGCGCGCACTGCGGGGTCGTGAGCGTGATGTCGGGTTCGGTTCTTCCGGCGGATGCCCATGGTGTGTCAGTGGCGGCGGCAGTCCTGCGTGGCGGTGGGTTGGTGGCGTTCCCGACTGAAACGGTCTACGGACTCGGTGCGAACGCGTTGGACGCGCGGGCCGTGGCGCGAGTGTTCCAGGCAAAGGCCAGGCCAGGATTCGACCCGCTGATCACACACCTTGCCGACGCGGCCGACCTCCCCAGGCTTGTGGGCCGGGTACCGGAGATGGTGTCTGTGTTGGCTGAGCGCTTCTGGCCGGGGCCACTGACCCTGATTGTCGAACGGCCCTTGGCGATCCCGCCGATCGTGACCTCGGGTCTGGACACGATGGCGGTCCGGGTGCCCGACCATTGCGTCGCGCGGGCGTTGATTGCCCAGGCGGGCGTCGCGGTGGCGGCTCCGAGCGCGAACCGGTTCGGGCGACTGAGCCCGACGCGGGCCGAGCATGTCGTGGCGGGGCTGGGCGACGCCGTGGACCTGATCCTCGACGGTGGCCCAACACGGTATGGAGTCGAATCCACCATCGTCGACGCCCGCGCGGGCCACCCAGTGGTGCGACGACTCGGCGCACTGCCGGTGGAGGCGATCGCCGAGGTGGTGGGACCGCTGAAGATCGCCCTGGGTGGCCACGGTCGGCCGGCTGCTCCAGGCGCGTTGGCGGCGCACTACGCACCGAGCACCCCCTTACGGGTGCTGTCCGATTCGACGTCGGTGCCGCACCACGGTGGCAGTCTCGGCTACCTCGCCTTCCGGGATCGGCCCCGAGAGGAGTACGCCGCCATCGAGGTGCTCGCACCCGACGGGGACCTGACGCGGGCCGCCGCCGGTCTGTTCGACGCTCTGCACCGCCTCGACGCCGCCGGTCTGACCCAGATCCTCGCCGAACGGGTACCGGACACCGGCCTGGGGCAGGCGATCAACGACCGACTGCAGCGAGCAGCCGCCACCTGGCGACCCGACCGTTGACGAACCCCGTGCCAGCGGACGGTCGGCGCGCAAATCATCAGCCACGGGTCCTTCGTGCCCGACACAGCCGTACCAGTTCTGCGCGAGCCGCCTCGGGATCTTCACCGATCGCGATACGTGGGCCCGCGCCCGCCAGCGACGAACCGTGCCCGGACCTTGGTGACACGTCACGGAGGTCCGGGCTCCGCGGGCAACGGCGGTCACCCGATGTGCATCAACGTGGCCTATAGGTCGAAGTCGGCGGGCGGGATGCCCGCTGCGTTGCACGCCTCGCGAACGGCCTTCTTCTCGTGGTCGTCGAACGTGCCGTCCGCGCCGCCGATGATGATGCCGATCTGGATCACGGCCCGGGCGGCATCGGGCTTCGACTTCAGCTTGGCGATCGCCTGGATCGCCTCGACCTTGCCGAAGTCGTAGTCGGCCTGCAGCTTGCCGCCGTAGTGGTTGAACTTTTCCTGCAACTCGGCGGCCGGGAAGACCGACAACACGTCGTTGCTGGTGATGAGGCCGGCCATCTTGCGGCGTTCCTCGGCGTCGATGGTCCCGTCCGCGGCGGCGATCAGCGCGCACATCGCCATGCTGGCGTTGGCGAAATCCTTGTTCTTGAACTTGCCCGCTTGTGTCTTCGCCTGGACGGACATGTCCCCGACACGTTCCTTGAGCTGGTTCCACAGTGCCATGGAGCGGTCCCTCTCCTCGTCGAACACCCCGAACGACAGCCCGGGTCACACTGACAACGTGCCACATGCCCGTGGGGTGCCCCTGCGCCACCGTCATGTCGCCGCACGGCAGGATAGCCACCTCGGCAAGGAGGACGTATGGACTGGGTGACGGTGTGCAAGGACGGCGACATCAGTGATGGCGGGTCGACGGTCGTCGGCCGGTCCCAGACCGGACACGAGGACGACATCGCCGTGTTCTTCGAGGCGGGCCGCTACTACGCCCTCGATGACACCTGTACACACGACCGGGCGTCGCTGTCGGAGGGGTGGGTGGAGGACGGCGAGGTCGAGTGCCCGCTGCATGCCGCCAGGTTCTGTCTGACCGATGGCAAGGTGATGTGCATGCCAGCGGTCAAGGACACCCGGACCCACCCCGTCGAGGTCCGCGACGGGCAGGTGCTGCTGCTCGCCCCAGGCTCGTGAGGGCCCGACGTCCCCCGACCCACGCGAGGTACCGTGGGCGAGCGTCGCGACCGGCCGCGATGCCCTTCGTCCGGTGCCGGTGGAGGACCTCGTGAGTACCGACCCGATCGAGCTGTTGCTGGGGTCGAGCCTGCTCGACGACGTCGAGACCGACATCCGCGACACGGTGCGCGCCTTCTGTGACGACCGGATCAGGCCGCACCTCGCGGAATGGTTCGAAAGCGGCGAGGTCCCCGCCCGCGAACTCGGCCGCGAACTCGGCAAGCTGGGCGTGCTGGGGATGCACCTGGACGGGTATGGCTGCGCCGGGACGAACGCGGTGAGCTACGGCGTCGCCTGCATGGAACTGGAGGCCGCGGATTCCGGACTGCGCAGTTTCGTGTCGGTGCAGGGCTCGTTGTCGATGTTCTCGATCTGGAAGTGGGGTTCGGAGGAGCAGAAGCAGGAGTGGCTGCCCCGGCTCGCGACCGGCGAGGCGATCGGCTGCTTCGGCCTGACCGAGGCCGACTTCGGGTCCAACCCCTCCGGAATGCGCACCGCCGCCAAGCGGGCCGGCACGGACTGGGTGCTGGACGGCTCCAAGCTGTGGATCACTAACGGGTCCGTCGCCGACGTCGCCACGGTGTGGGCGCAGACCGATGACGGCATCCGCGGCTTCCTGGTACCGCAGGGCACACCCGGGTTCACCACCAACGACGTCAAGCGGAAGATGTCGCTGCGGGCTTCGGTGACGTCGGAACTCGTCCTGGACAATTGCCGACTTCCGGAGAGCGCGGTGTTCCCGGAGGTCCGCGGCTTGAAGGGGCCGCTGTCGTGTCTAAGCGAGGCGCGCTTCGGCATCGTCTTCGGCGCGTTGGGGGCAGGCCGGGACTGCCTGACGACGGCGATCGACTACGCCACCACCAGGGAGCAGTTCGACCGGCCGATCGCAGGATTCCAGCTGACCCAGCAGAAACTGGCCAACATGGCGCTGGAACTGGTCAAGGGCTATCTGCTGGCGATGAACCTGGGGCGCTTGAAGGACGACGGAAAGGCGCGGCCGGAGCAGGTCAGCGCGGCGAAGCTCAACAGTGTTCGCGAGGCACTGGAGATCGCCCGCGAGGCCCGGACGATCCTCGGGGCAAGCGGCATCACGTTGGATTACCCGGTGATCCGCCACATGAACAACCTGGAATCGGTGCTGACGTACGAGGGCACCAGCGAAGTGCACTCCCTGGTTCTCGGCCAGGCGCTGACCGGGATCAGCGCCTTCCGCTGACCCGCGCACTGTCACCGTCGAAGGGACCGTCCGGTGGTGACGCCGGCCGAAGCCGTGTGAGGCCGGCCCCCGACGGGGACCGGCCTCACCTCGCGAGGCAGAGCTGATCAGTTGACGGCGGCGATCCTCACGGAGCCGCGTCCGATGGTCGCGCCCGCATCGGTGACCATGGACATGTCACCGAACAACTGCCGGCCCGCAGCGGGAGCGGTGAGCGCCGTCACCGACCCGCTGATCGTCGTCGATTCACCATTGCCGAGCAGAACGGCGGAGCCGGGCACATCCAACGAACCCAGCGCGGGTGAGAAGAAGACGTCCAGGTAGTCGAACTCCGTCGTGCCAGAAGGCACGGCATACCCGTCGACCGTCACCTCGTAGACGCCGGGTGCGGGGTCGTCGATCGACACGGACTCCTCGGAGTCACCGTCGGCGTCCTGACCGACGACCACGCCGTCCTTGTTGACGTACAGGTCGAGGTCGGCGGCAGGGTCGCTCGGGTTGCCGATCGAGACGTCCAACCGGGTCGCCCCGGCCGGGACGTCGACGGTGTAGGTCAACTGGCCGAGGTCGGCGATCGTGGGCCGCTGGGACAGCGAACTGCCCAGGAAACCGCCGACCCCGCGGACGCTGACCGGGGCCAGGTCGTTGGTGACCGACCACTGCACCGGCGTGGGGACCCCGGCGGCGACCGATGGCAGCTCGACGAGCTCCGGGGTGACGGTGACGCCTTGCAACTGCGCCGTGAGCCGGAAGGGGTTGTTCAGCGACGGTGACGTGCGCCGCGCTTCGACCTCCAGTTCCCACACGCCTGGCAAGGGGTTCTCGTACGCCCGCGAGAACGGGTCGCAGACCGCGTAGTCGGAGTAGTTGGGGTAGCAGTCGGCAGTTGCCGTCGAGTCGACCGGCACCCCGTACGGGCTGAACGCGATCCACCGCACCTGGGAACCGCTGGCGATTCCTGCCAGATTCACCTGCAAGGCCTTGGTGCCAGGCGGGACGGTGACGAAGTACGAGGTCGTGCTGTTGCGCTGCACCGAGCCTGACGCACTGACGGCGTAGTCCGGCGCGGCCGGGTCGTTGGAGACGACGACGGCGGCCATCAGCTCGTAGTCCACGACCTCGGTCTCCGGGTCGTCGACGCGCATCACGGCGCTGTGCGAGCCGACGCCGGCCCGTGCGGTGACGTTGATCGTGACCGGCTGACCCAGCGGCAGACTGACCCGCCGGGGCGACCGGAAGGTGCCGTCGTTGCCCAGCCATTCGATGTCGTGCCTGACGGCGCGGGCAGGCCCACTGGTGCGGGTCAGCGTGACGGCGTACGAACGCGACTCGTCCGGTCGTTGCCCACCATCAGCGGCCGGGCAGTTGTTGAACAACCCGACGCCTTGGTCCGGTGTCGCCAGGAAGTCCGAGAGGACGGTGCACACCGGTGCCGAGGAGGTGTAGGACCTCGTCTCGGGCTCGCGCCGCAACTGCCGCCAGGCCCCGTTCACGTCGAGGAAGCCGCTGCCCTGGGCGATCGCGGGCAGGGTCTCGTCGAACCTGGCGGAGCTGTACATCGCGCGCCGCAGCTGGGCCGGCGTCACCGCGACGTCGTTGGCCCTGGCCGCCGAGAGCAGCAGCGCTGCAGCCCCGGTCGCCTGCGGTGAGGACATCGACGTCCCGTTGAACATGGCGTAACCGGCGGGCAGCGAGTAGCCGGCTTGCGCCACCGGCGAGCCCGGCTGCCACGACTCGATCGTCGAGATCGCCGAGCCCGGTGCGGCGATGTTGGGCTTGAAGCCGCCGTCCTCGCGCGGACCGCGTGAGGAGAACGGGAACACGTTGTTTCGCCGCTGCACCACCGAGCCGTAGTTCGCCAGCCAGGTATCGCGGCTGACGGCCGCTGCGACGGACACCGCGTCGGTGGCGACGGACGGGTCGCCGACCGTGTTGCCACCTGGGCCGCTGTTGCCGGCCGAGATGAAGATCTGCACCCCGTAGGTGTTGATCAGCCGGTCGTAGAGCTGAGCCCGGGCGTTGTTGCCGTCGTTCAGCGCGGGTAGGCCCCCGATGGAGATGTTGACGACGTCGACGCCGCGGTTGACGACGAGGTCGACGACACCGTCGTTAAGGGCGGCCGCCGTGCAGCCACCGCCCCAGGAGCACGCCCGCGTCGAGACCAGCTTGGCGCCGGGGGCCTGACCGTCGAAGTCGGCGTTGCCCAGCATGTCGTTGGCCGCGGTGATACCCGCGACGTGCGAGCCGTGCGCGTCCTCGCTGATTCCGATGTTGACGTAGTCCACCGTGGCGGGCAGGTTCGGGTCACCGAACGGGCTGAGATCGACGTCCTCGCGGAACTCCACGACGAACGGGACCTGGTCGCGCACCTCCGTGGCCGGGTCGTCCACCCCGAAATGACCGACGTCGTAGCGCTCCCGGTACGGTCGCATCACGGCATCGTCGGTGAAGTCGTTGTTCTGGTTGACGTCGACCCAGATGTCGTTGGTCACCGTGTCGTACAGGATTCCCCACCGGTCGGTGGTGTCGCCGTCCCGGTTGGCGTCGCCGGCCAGTTCGGAGGCCGCGGTGATCGACTCGCTGAACCGGTTGAAGCGGTAGGAGCCCGCGGGAGCGGTCCAGGTCTGGCCGGAGGCGACGAACGTCGGGCCGGTCACGGTCGTGAGCATCGCCCGCCAGGTCGGGTCGCCGTCGAAGATCGGGTCGGTACCCGTCACCCAGTCGACGATCTTCCGCTCGCCGGTGGAGGTGGTCTGCAGCGCGGGGTTGTCCAGGCTGACGCCGGAGTCGACGATGCCGATGGTCACGCCCCGGCCGTCCCATTCGGGGTTGCGCTGCTTGAAGCGGACCGAGCCGGTCTCGTTCGTCGGCATATAGGGGTTGGCGGCCGGGGTGCCGGGTCCAGGGCCGGCTACGGCCGTCTGCGGAGTGGCGGCGGCGTCGGCTGCGGTGATGTCGGGCCGCGGGTCCGGCAGCGGAATCGTCTCGTTGAGGTCGATGGCTGCGATTCCCGGCAGCTTTGCCAGGCGCTCGACCGTAGCGGTGGGCACGCTCGCGCGGATGTAGCCGACCTCCTCGACGACATTGACCAGCTGGCCGCCGCCAGCCGTGATGTCGGCGGCCACGGCGCCGATAGCATCTTCGTCGGTGACGACCAACACGGTCACGGAGTCGTCGCCGTCTGCGCGGGCCTGGGCCAGCAGTTCCTCGTCGTGGGCCCCGAGCACGTCGTCCTGGGCGGCCTTCGCGGCGGCGGCGGTGTCATCGGTACCCGGGGCGGCAGATTGGGTCGGGGCGGGATCCAGGGGTGGCTCGGTATCTGCGGCTGCGGGCAGGGCGCCCACGATCATGACGCCGACGGCCAGGCTCGTGGCCCAGGTCGTCTGCCGTAGCGGCCGGGAAGGAGTTTTCAGCACTGAACACCTCTCTCGTGGTCCGGCGGGGGTGGGCCGGTTACGGCGTACTGTGTCCGTTTTACCCGGTGTTGACTAGGCGTCACCCAACGCCGATCATCCAATGTGGCCCAGATCACATTTGGTGACCGCATCTGCACGTTGGGTGATGACG
Source organism: uncultured Kineosporiaceae bacterium (assembly GCA_964516515.1). Lineage (GTDB taxonomy): Bacteria > Actinomycetota > Actinomycetes > Actinomycetales > JBBAYJ01 > JANNOG01. The sequence goes on from CAZEYA010000180.1 coordinate 7,253, forward strand.
CGCCAACCGCACCTGCGGTTGTGGCACGTTGTGTCGGCCTGGCTGGCGACGATCGTGGAGTGGAACCCGCTGTCGGCAACGATCACCGCGACTCGGGAGTTGTTCGGCAACCCGGTGGGGGCCGCCACCACGTGGGCGGGTGAGCACGCCATGATGTCGGCCGTGGCCTGGCCGATCGTGATCACCGCTGTGTTCCTGCCGTTGTCGGTTCGCGCGTTCGGGAGGCTGGGCCGATGAGCGGGCACGAGTACATCGAGGTCCGGGGGGCCCGGGAGAACAATCTGCGGGGCGTGGACGTCGACATTCCCAAGCGGGCGCTGACCGTGTTCACGGGGGTGTCGGGGTCGGGCAAGTCGTCGCTGGTCTTCGGCACCGTCGCGGCGGAGTCGCAACGCCTCATCAACGAGACCTACTCGACGTTCCTGCAGTCGTTCATGCCCACCCAGGCC
>CAZEYA010000181.1:0-7699 GCA_964516515.1 uncultured Kineosporiaceae bacterium
CTAGGGGTCGGGCACCGCCCCGGTTTCCCATCTCCCGGGTCGACAGTCGAGCGTCTCGTTGTTACGGATCTTTTGGGGTTGCCCGCCCTGCCGTCACAGAACGGTTGGGCGAACCGGCCCGAGCCTCCTGAAGCTCAGCGCGCAGCGCCTGCACCTCGGCGGTGAGCGTCAGAACATCACGGCGGGTGGCCGCCTGTGACTCCTCTTCAACCAGGGTCACGCGTTCGATGAGCCACGAGGCCAGCCAGGCGGTCACGACGCCGAGCAGCGCGATCCCGGCGAGCATTAGCGCACCCGCCACAAACCGACCCGTGATGGTGACGGGGAAGCGATCACCGTAGCCGACGGTCGTGACGGTGGTCATCGCCCACCAAAGGGCGTCCGCGAAGTTGGTGATGTTGGCGTCGTCGGCATCCTGCTCCGCGTCGAGGACGGCTAATGCGGCGACAAGCAATACTAGACCGATTGAGCCTGCGACATAGACGGCCACGCGCCCGCGCAGGGTCCGGCCAGCGTAGCGGTTTACGACGCTAAGAAGGGTCACCAGCCGGAGCAAACGGAGCGGACGCAGCAGTGGCAGCGCGACCACGAGCAGGTCCACTACGTTGTCGCGGACGAACGCGCCCCGACGCTCCGACAGCAGCGAACGGGCCACATAGTCGACGGCGAAGAGGACCCACGTCCCTGTCGTGACGGCCCCGCACAGCCTGGTCCAGCCGACCGCCAGCTCGCGGTCAAGGATGGGCCAAGCGTACGCGGCCACGAACGCAACGGCGGCGGCGGTTAGGGGCCATTCGGCGAGGTGTTCCCAACGCTCGCGGCGGTGCTCGCTCATAGTGAGCGAGCATGGCAGCGTCACGGGCTGTCAACGCCGGGCGAAGACTGACCCCCTGGTGCTGGGCGGGTTCCAGGGCGCCACGGGGTCAGTCTTCACGCAGCATCGACACGAGCCCACTGACGTCGTCACGGTCGCCTGGCTCATTCTCGAACGATGCGGCGAGAGCGTCGTCCGGTCAGCCAGCCCCTGGGGCTACCTCCGGACAAGCGTCCAGAACCGGGTGGGTGTGGACAACGCTGAAGACCTGCTCGCTGGGCCCGTCCATGGCAGACCCGCCTGCGCCCGACTCGAACCGCTGTCCGCCTCGGCACCCTCACCGCCGAAGAACTCGGTTTCGCGTCAGCCGATGTCCACGTCACCCGTGACGCGGGGGATCTGCGACGCCAGTGCCGGGAGCGGAGGTGTCTGAGTTGTCGCTGAGCTGTTAGGCGGAGTCGACGTTCGGCTCGGGTGTGGTTGCTGAGCGTTGGGCTTCCTCGGCGGCTTCGGTTGCGGCAGGGGACATGCGGGGTGCGGGGGGTGTCCAGGGGCGTAGTGGTTGGACGACCTCGGCGTAGAAGGTTTCAGCGGCCGCGGTGATGCTGGGGACGAAGGCGCCTCGGACTCCGGAGCGTTTGGTGCCCATGGGGGTTGTCCGGGTGAGGCGAAACGCGGCGATCTCGGCGGAGCGGTCTGTAAGTAGGCGGGTGGCGTCGTCGCGGACGTCTTTGAGCCTCTCGCAGGTGGTGTCCGCGCGGCCGGCGAAGATGACTTCGACGAGGAGGTCGTCCGGCGCTTCCTTGAGCTGCTTCATCAGCCAGGCAAGGCGGCGGGCGCCGGTGCCCTCTTGAGGTGCGGGGACGTGGACGCTGACTCGGACCTGGCTGGTTCTGATGTCGGCGACTGCGGTGAGGGGCCCGGCTGCTCCCGGAACTCGGAGGGTGGCGTCCAAGGTGCCGGTGCTGACGAGACTCGTGACGACGGCTTGGACACGGGCCGCCGCGTCCGCCGCTAGGCGTCGGGGTAGGACGTGGGAGACGGTGACGCCGAGGTCGGCGGAGAAGCTCAGGGTGAGGTGGCGGACGAGACGGGTCCAGGCGTCGGCGACGGCGGGGACTTTGCGGTCGCTGACGCGCAGGGTGCCGGCCGCGATGGCTTCGCGGACGGTGACCCAGGCGGGGCCCATGTCGTCGAACCCGGAGGCGCCGGAGCGGGGATGGGTGAGGTAGCGCAGGAGTTCGGCGAGGAGCCAGGCCTGGACGGGGTCGGCGACTCCGCGGTAGGCCAGCGTCATCTTGGCTTCGTGGAGGATCTCCGCCCAGGAGACGTGGTGGAGGGCGACCTTGCGGAGTTTGCGTTTGTCCACGGCGACGGGGTGTTCGCCGGCGGCGGGGGCGATTTCGTTGGACAGGGTGATGACGGCGTCGAAGCCCTGGTCCTTGGCGACGTCGAGATAGTGCTCGACCTGGTCCCGGCGTAGTTGACCGCTGCCGGTCTTGGTCTCCAACAGCCCGGTCCATGTCCGTCCGGCGCGGGCGACGCGGATGACTCCGTCGGGGTAGACGGTCGACTCACCGAGGCGGAATGGGACTTCGAGGTAGGTCTCGATCGTTCCTGCGGGTGCACCGAACCGGCTGGCCAGGGCACGGCCGAACGGTCGCACGCCCATCATCATCGACAACAGAGCTGAACTGGCGCGCTTCTCCTGCTCCTCCGCGGCGCCGACGCCGTAGATGGAGAACACCCGGGCAGGTTGCCAAGCCTCATCGCCGGCCAACTGCAGAGCAGGTCCGGGCATCGCGGCGCGTTGCGGTGCCTTGCGTGTCCGGACCCCGGCGCGCCGCCGCGTAGCGGCGGTGGCCTCCGGGGTACCGGAGGGGGCGTCGGGTGCGGGTTGGGTGGCCCTCCTGTCGTCGAGGTCGATGACCTCGGCCAGTGGCGCTCCTTCATGCTCAACGATCTCGACGAGCTCCTCACCGGCGGCCTCCTCGTCGGAATCCAGCGACGTCGGGCCGGCGCTCTCCGTGGTCGGCGCGTTAGTTCCCTGGGCGTCGTCCCCTTCCGCAGGTTCGACCGTCCCGGCAGTATCAGCGTCGAAGTCGCTGTCCATGTCGTCGATATCGACGGAGACGCCGAACTCGGCGACCAGCCCCGCGAGGCCTGATTCCCAGCCTTGCCCGACGGCCCGAAGTTTCCACCCGCCGTCGTGGCGGTATACCTCGGCCACCAGCAGCGCACGTTCGGACGTGGCCGTGTCGATCTGGAACTGCGTCACGGGCTCGCCTTGGCCGTCCAGGACCAGCAGCGTCAGCCCCTGGACCTGCCCGAAAGTTCCCAAGTAGACGCTCGCCGTCAGGGCGATCGTGGTGACCTCCGGGCGCAGTGCGTCGAGGTCAATCGCCACACGTTCCTCACTGCCGGACTCGGTGGCCGTACGGCCCTGGTGCCGCACGGCGGCGTCCGGGGAGTCGGGCTGGTTGTAGAACACGAAGTCCTCATCCGAGAGCACCCGCCGGTCACTGCCCAGGAGAAGAGCCGCGGCGTCCATGTCGACGCGCACGTCGTCCTCCTGCCATGTCACCAACGCCTGCAGCCTGGTCGTGTCCGGCGCTAGAGGCATGTTCTCGCCGTGAGTCAACGTACGAAGCGTCACCTTCGCGACACTAGCCATCACCCGCTGTATCCGTCTCACGTTCGCTACGCGCGAAGAGTGTCCCCGGCCCGGTCCACTCCGGCCGCGACCGGACCGGCGTACTTGCTCGCGATAAAGCTCTTGTCGTCGCGTGCCGAGGTCGACGCCGAGGACATCGCCCTCCGGTATCGGCACCGGAGGCACGCCAAGGTTGAGCAGGGTCTTGACCTCATTGAGCAGCGGAACTCTGATCATTGGTGCCAAGTGCGGGGCTGCGCCGATCTCGGGGTGTCTCTCAGCCTGGTGGCGATGTCGACGGCCAGCCCGATGTGGTGATCGAGTGCCGGGGCACTGTCCCACCAGCCGGAGGAGCTCACGATGAGGCCTTCGGCAGTGAAATGGATGTCCCACAGTTCGGCGGGGCGCACGACGCGATCGCCACCCGTCGCCTTCGGCCAGTTCTCGAGGCGTTGGCGCAGTGGGGCGTCGATGACTCCATGCGGGTCGGTGTAGACGTACCGGCCTTCGGTACCGGGGCCGGCTTCGCCGCCTGACGGCTTGCCCAGGAGACGCCCGAACCGCGCCACCAGCTTGCCGAGGTCGGAGTGGGGCCCGGTGCGGTGCACGTCGAGTTCAGGGCCTTCCGTCGCGGTCGCCGTCCGCACCTTCCGCAGCGACGGACAAACCCAGCGGACGTGCGCCGCACCGGAGACCATGTTGTCGTCGTCGAACTCGGAGTACTCGTCGACGAGATCGCAATGCCAGGGGAAGGGCGACTCGCGCGGTTCCAACCGGAACGAGGGGCCGGACGCATGGGTCACGACCAGGTCGCGGGTGCGCACCACCTCGTCGATGAAGCCCCGCGGCGTCGGCCGATGCCTCATGAGCGCATCCTATGGGCGGCCGACGACAGACGTCGGATGCTCGAACCACCACAGCTGCGGGCCGCGCGCGGTCTGCTGCCAACGTGTACGCGGAGATGAACGGCTGCCACCGCACCACCCACGTCGTCCGGGTCGACCAGGGCACGAGCCTGCGGGCTGGGAGCACGCTGGAACGGGCGCGGGCGCCCGGTCGTCCAGGGCAGGTAGTGGCGAGTTGACAAGGTGGCAGGTTTCGATCGGGTCCGCCAGCACCTTGCTGTGTGCTTGACACCGTGGTGAGGAGGCGGATGTTCGCGGCGCGGACCCGCCCCGCGTACGCCGCTCACCGGGTCTAGCCGCCGCGCTCGTCGGCAGGCAGTTGCGTCTTGTGATTCGGGCTGGCGAAGTCCGAACTGGTCGAGTCACGACCCCGTCGGTCGTGAAAGTGAGCCCGGTATCCGTCCGGACGGTCGGCGACCGGGCTTCGCGCTGTCCGGACGTCCCTCACCTGTCGGCGGTTGGCAGCGATCGGGTGCGCTGCGGTGGCCAGTCCGCGCTGGCCGGTCAGGCGCCATGACGGGGCCAGGCCAGGTAGTTCCCTCACCTGACCTTGCAGACGGTCAACAGGACGACCGAGTCCTCCACGGCATCGAGGCCGTGCCGACTATCAGGAATGATCAGCAGGTCGCCGGAGGAGCCTTCCCAGGCGTCTTCGCCCGCGGTCATGCGAACCCGTCCCGACAACACCTGGAGCGTCGCCTCGCCAGGACTGCCGTGCTCGGCCAGGCCGTGGCCCGCCGCGAGGGCGATGACTGTCTGGCGCAGCGAGTGTTCGTGGCCACCAAAGACGGTAGCTGCGCTGCGACCGCTGGACGCGGCCACCGCCATTTCGAGCTGCTGACGAGCAAGGGCGGTGAGGGACGATTTCTGAGACATCGCGCTGACCTCTCGTCGTGTGTAGGTGGTCGCACTCAGCATCCGCCGATCTGACCGGGTAGTCGACCGGACGACTTTCCCGATAGCACCTGTATGTCTGGCGCGACCGGACCAGGTTCTCGCTCGTAGGCAGGCAACGGCACCCGAACCGTGGTGCCCGGTGGGGACCGGCAGGCACCGGCAGGGCGAGAGGCACGATGGCGATGACGCACACGTCGACGAGGCAGTGGCGCCCACGGTTGAGCAGGTCCGGCATCGCCTCGCTGACGATCGGCGGCCTCGCGGCGGCCGTCCTCGTCCTTGGGGTGCTGCCCACGCCCGAGGCCGAAGCGGTCCCGAGCGGCTTCCAGGACCAGGTGCTGTGGTCGGGGCTCACCGTGCCCACCGAGGTCGCCTTCGCTCCAGACGGCCAGGTCTTCGTCTCGGAGAAGTCCGGCCGGCTGCTGCGATTCGACTCCCTCACTGACACGACCCCCACCCTGATCGCCGACCTCACCACGCAGGTCTTCAACTACGCCGACCGCGGCCTGCTCGGCTTGGCAGTGGACCCCGACTTCGGTCCCGCCCGGCCCTTCGTCTACGTGCAGTACGCCTACGACCACATCCTGGGCTCCACCGCTCCGGCCCCGCGCTGGGGCACGCCCGGTCAGGAGTTCGACGGCTGTCCCAACCCACCCGGCGGTGATCGCGACGGCTGCTTGGTCAGCGCCCGGGTGTCCAAGCTCGTGCTGTCCTCGCCGGGCGGGGCAGTGACCTCCGAGCAGGTCCTCGTGGAGGACTGGTGCCAGCAGATGTCGAGCCACTCGATCGGCACCATCGCGTTCGGCGCTGACAAGAAGCTCTACGCGGGCGGCGGCGACGGCGCCAGCTTCAACGTCGTGGACTACGGCCAGCTCGGCGGATCCGCCGGCAGCCCGACCCCGGTCAACCCTTGCGGCGACCCGCCCACCGCCGCTGGCACCCGCCCGGTGCCGGCCACCGCCCAGGGCGGGGCGCTGCGTTCGCAGGCTGCCGGCATCGGCGCCCGGGGGAGCGTCACGGGCAAGATCACGTTGTCCGGCACTGTCATCCGGATCGACCCCGACACCGGTCTCGGCGTGCCCGGCAACCCGTGGTTCAACCGGGCGGGAGCGGACGACAACGAGAAGCGCGTCATCGCCTACGGCTTCCGCAACCCGTTCCGGTTCTCGCTGCGTGGCGGTACCAACGAGCTGTGGCTGGGCGACGTGGGGTGGACCAACACCGAGGAGATCAACGTCATCCCCGATGCGACGACCATGACGGCGCCGCTGAACTACGGCTGGCCGTGCTACGAAGGCAACTCACGCCAGGGCGGCTACGACGGTGCCAACCTCGGGGTGTGCGAGAACCTGTACAGCCAGGGCGCTGCCGCGGTGCAGCCTCCCTACGCGAGTTACACCCACAACGGCCGCCCGGCGGCCGGGGACGGCTGCCCCACCGGCTCCTCGTCCATTGCCGGCGTCGCCTACTACAACCGTCCCACTGGGACCGGAGCCACCCCCTACCCGGCGCGTTACAACGGCTCGGTGTTCTTCACCGACTACAACCGGCGCTGCATATGGGTGATGCTGCCCGGCAGCAACGGCCGCCCCGACCCGGCACAGGTCGAGTTCTTCCACGCCCCGACCGGCGGCATCGTCGACCTGGTCGTGGGCCCGAACGGCGACGTCTTCTACCCCAACATCGACCAGGGCCAGATCCACCGGATCCGCTACTTCCCGGCCAACACCCCCCCGGTCGCGTCCTTCACCGCGACGCCGGACAGCGGGCCGGCGCCGCTCGCGGTCACGTTCGACGCCTCAGGCAGCACCGACGCCGAGGGCGACGCGCTGAGCTACGCCTGGGACCTCGACGGCGACGGCCAGTTCGACGACGCCAGTGGCGTCTCGGCGTCGCGCACCTACCCGGCGGGGACCACCACCGTCCGGCTGCGGGTCACCGACGCCCGCGGCGCCGCCGCCGACGCCTCGCGGGTCGTCGCCGCGGGCAACAGCGCGCCCACGGCGACCATCACCACACCCACGGCGACCCAGACCTGGAAGGTCAACGACGCCATCAGCTTCTCCGGTGGCGCGAGCGACCCCGAGGACGGCGCGGTTCCCGCGTCCGGGTTGTCCTGGCTGGTCAGCCTGCTCACCTGCAACGCCGCCGGTGAGGAGTGCGTGACCCGGCGCAGCGACCCGTTCACCGGGGCCTCCGGCACCCTCAACGCTCCAGACTGGAGCGGCGAAGGCAACAACCTGCTGGAGTTCCGGCTCACCGCCACCGACTCCGGCGGCGTGAGCAGCGTCACGACGGTGCGGCTGCGGCCGCAGACGGTGACGATGCGGTACGAGACCAGCCCTCCGGGGCTGCAGCTGTCGGTGGCGTCCGAGACCCGAACGACGCCGTTCTCGCGGACAGTCGTCGTCGGTTCGCAGAACTCCCTAG
>CAZEYA010000182.1:0-7661 GCA_964516515.1 uncultured Kineosporiaceae bacterium
CGGCCACACAACGGGCCTCCGCCCCCGCCATTTGTCGACAAACGGCGGGGTGGGGGGCGTGACCGTCGTCGGGCTCAGCGGCCGCCGTCGATGTTGCGGTGGCGCTGCTGCACGCCGGGGCCGCCGTACGGGTAGTCGGCGGCACCGGGGTCGCTGGCCTCGTCCAGGGCCGCGGTTTCCTCCGCGCTGAGGTGCAGCCCGGCCGCACCCAGGTTGTCGCGCAGCTGCTCGACATTGCGGGCGCCGAGGATCACCGACGTCATCGCCGGACGGTCGTGCAACCAGGCCAGCGCGACCCGGGCCATCGAGACGCCGCGGGTTTGGGCGATCCGCTCCACCGCGTCGATGACGTCCCAGGTGCGCTGCACGTTGTTGCGGCCTGCGAACGCCTCGACACCGCGCTCGGGGTTCTCGCCGAGCCGGCTATCGCCGGTCGGCAGCTGATCCCGGGTGTACTTGCCGGTCAGCCAGCCACCACCCAGCGGCGACCAGGGCAGCAGTCCGAGGCCCTCGCTGAGGCAGGCGGGGACGATCTCCCACTCGATCTCGCGGACCATCAGGTTGTACTGCGGCTGCAGCGTCACGGGTGTCGCGAGCCCGGCCGCCTGCGCGGTCGCGACAGCCTTGACCAGCTGCCAGCCGGTGTAGTTGGACAGCCCGTAGTAGCCGATGTCCCCCGCGCCGATGGCGTCGTCGAGGAACCGCAGGGTCTCCTCCAGCGGGGTCAGGGCGTCGAAGGCGTGCACCTGGTACAGGTCGATGTGGTCGACGCCGAGGCGGCGCAGCGAGTCCTCCAGCGCCCGACGCAGGTGCCGTCGCGACAGGCCGTGGTCGTTTGGGCCCGACCCCATCGGGAACCGACCCTTGGTGGCGATGACGACCTGGTCGGTGATGTCGTCCGGGCGCTTGCTCAGCCAGCGGCCGATGATCTCCTCGGAGACGCCGGCCGTGTAGACGTCGGCTGTGTCGATGAGTGTCCCGCCGGCCTCGACGAAGACGTCGAGTTGGTCGTAGGCACCCGCCTCGCCGGTCTCGTTGCCGAAGGTCATCGTGCCGAGGGCGAGGGTCGAGACCACGACACCGCTGCTGCCGAGGGTGCGGTACTCCATGGCGGGCGTCGTCGTGGTCGTCGTCGTGCTGGCGGTGGTCGTTGCGCTGGTCATGTTCTGCATGGTCGTCTCTCGGCTACGGTCCCGCCATGTCAACTCCCGTCCCCGGGTCGACCCTGCCCGATGTCGAGCTTCCCGACGCCGACGGGATCGGTCGTCGGTTGTCTGAGCTGGCGGCCGGGGATCCGCTGGTCGTGCACTTCTATCGAGGGTGGTTTCTGCCCCAAGGACCGTGCCTGGCTCCGTGACGTTCTGGTGCCGTTGCAGGGTTCCCTTGAGGTCGGCTACGCGCGCGCGGTGTCGATCTCTGTCGAAGCGCCGTCGGTGCAGGCTGCCTTCCGGGCGGGCCTCGATGCGCGCTGGACATTTCTGTCCGACCAGGAGCGGGTCTACCAGGCACAACTGGGGCTGCGTGAGTGGACGGACACCGTGCACGATCCCTACATCCCGACCGTGGTGGTGACCCGCCCCGACCTGCATGTGCACGCCTCGTACAACGGGTACTGGTTCTGGGGCCGGCCGTCTGCTGCGGACCTGTGGCGAGACCTGCGGGAGGTGACCCGGGCCCTGCGCTCGGACTGGGAGGTGCCGCGTGGTTGAGCACGCCTGGCTGGCGCTGCTCGCCGAGGGAGTCACGGCCGGTAGCGGTGAGCCGCATCTGGCGGCGGCCGCACGGCATCTGGATGGCGCTCCCGCCGGGCAGTTGGTGACATGGCGGCAGGTGCGCCGGCCGCACTCGGATGCGTTACGGGTCTCGCCGCACATCGTCGCCGATCAACGGCGCCCCCCGGTCTCGTCGGTCGATGCCCCGACCGGCCCCTGGGCCGTTTCGCTCGCCATCGCTCCACGTGGCCGCCGGCCATTGTTCGACGATCCCGCGGTCGTCCAGGCCGCCCGAACGGTGATGAGCGACACCGGGCGCGCGGCGGCGTTCTCGACACTGGTCATCGACGCGGTCCACTGGGCGGGAGCGGTCAGCGCGGTCCCCGCGAATGTGGCCGATCGTTGGCCTGGCTGGTGGGAGACCGATCCCTACGACCGACTGGCATCCATAATTCGGCTGATTGTCGAGCCGGGTGTGCTCGTCGCCGCCTCCCTGCCTGCAGGACCGGGGACCCAGCGCTACTACGGCTCGCCCTGGCCCGCCGGGTCGTTCACGTCCTGATCAGGCGCCGTCGTTCTCGGGAGGCTCCTCCTCCTGGCTCTTGTACAGCAGCTCCGTCAGCTTCTCGTGCGTTCTGTTGGGCCGTGCGACGTAATTGATGACCCGAAGGGCCTGGATCTGGCCCGCCGATTCAAGCTCGAACTTCCCGTAGCCGAATATCTGGCCCCACAAGGATCGCTTGAACAGGATGTCTGTGAGGCGTGGCAGCGGAAGCATGGCGACGGTCTCGATGATGCCGTCGATCTTCATGACGCGCTTGTCGGTGAGGACGAACCACTGCACCTCGTGTTCCCACCACTTCAGGCAGGCCCAGATGACGACACCGATCCAAACCAGGCCGAGCACCGAGACCACGGGTGTGGCGTAGTTGGCGAGACTCGAGATGGCGTAGACGAGGAACAGCGAGCCGATGACGACGCTGACCGGAAACAACAGCACGATGGCGTGATCGTGCTGTGCCACGACGAGGACCTCTCCGGTGGCCAGCCGACGCCGGACACGGTGGGCGACACGGTGATGCGGGATGCTGCCGATGCTGCGGTCGCGAGCGTTGGACAGCGTCGCATTGTTGCGTTGGGTGCGGGTCGTCTGGCTGGCGGGTCGGGGCACCGATGCCGCGCGCCGGGCGCCGGGCGTGATCGGGTTGGGTCGGACCACGCCGCCAGGGGTACCGCCGCGTGATGTGGGTTGGCTGCCGCCCCCCCGGGCTGGGGGTGGCATGTCAGCGCCCGATCATCGCTTGCGCGCCCGTGGTCGCACCCGCCCGACCGAGAACCGCGTCGAAGAAGATGAAAATGGCACCCAGACCCCGACCGATTCCCTCGACGCCGCTCACGACGAGGTTGGCGGCGTCCTCTGGACTCCTGAAGATCGAATAGATCAAGAAGATCAGGAAAATCCAGAGCACCCATCGCACAGCGCGGGGCATCGTCACTGAGCAAGTATCCGCTAGAGGTGTCCGGATCGTCCAGGCGCCACGCCGCAGCTGATGGGGCACCCTCGTGGTGACCGCAGAGGCGGAATCGATGGCTAGACCACGCCGTAGAGGCGGTCCCCGGCATCGCCCAGGCCGGGGACGATGAAGCCCTGGCCATTGAGGTGGGAGTCCAGACCCGCCACGACGACGCTCAGCCCCGGGTCGTCCTCGAAACGCTCACGCAGTACCGCCAGCCCCTCGGGTGCGGCGAGCAGGCAGATGGCCGTGATCTGGCGAGCGCCCCGCTCTCGCAAGTAGGTCAGTGCCGAGGCGAGGGTGCCACCGGTGGCGAGCATCGGGTCGAGCACGAAGCACTGTCGTCCCGACAGGTCCTCCGGCAGGCGGTTGGCGTACGTGCGCGGCTGCAGGGTCTCCTCGTCCCGGATCATGCCGAGGAAGCCGACCTCAGCGGTCGGCAGCAGCCGGGTCATGCCGTCGAGCATGCCGAGCCCGGCGCGCAGGATGGGCACGACCATGGGCTTCGGTGAGCGCAGCCGCACGCCCTGCGTCGCCTCCAAGGGAGTCAGGACCGTGATCGGGTCGACGGCCACGTCCCGGGTCGCCTCGTAGGCGAGCAGGGTTACGAGCTCGTCGACCAGGCGCCGGAAGGTGGGGGAGTCGGTGCGAGCGTCGCGCAGGGCGGTGAGCTTGTGGGCCACCAGCGGATGGTCGGCGACATGGACGCGCATGGGCTGAACCTATCGCCGCGGACCGGCGTCGACGCGTCGCACCCGGACCGTGCTCGATGCCAGGATGGCCTTTGTGGCTTACTACACCGCAATCCTGGCGCGCTCGGGTGAGCGCTGGCAGCTGAGGCCGTCAGACATCGACTCGCCCGAGGATCTCGCCGATGTCACCGATGCGGTACGGCAGGCCGGTCGCGGGGGCGGTGGTCTGGCGCTAGTCGAGCGCGAGGACGAGTGGTTCGCCATTGTGCGGGTGGACGAGGAGGAGGACCCGCGAATCTTCGTATCCGACCTCGGGGCGGCGAGGAAGGGTCCGTTCGGGGTGCTGTTCGAGGACGTCGAGGAATGGGACCGGCCGATCACCGCAGCTCCGGCGGGTGTGGGCGCGGGCGATGCAGTGGCTTCGGGAGATGCCGTGGCTGCCCGCACAGCGACGGGTACGAGCGATGACGGGCGCGACGACGGTGCCGTGACCCGACCCGCGAGCGGCGGCCCAGGACTGGTCGAGGTCGACGACGCGGACGACGACGAGGACGACGACGAGGACGACGAGGACGACGACGCGCGCCTGAGCGAAGAGGATCTCGATGACGAGGACGCCCCTGACGACTCCGAGAACACCGTCGACATCGAGTCAGGTGGCGCATCCAGCGGGGATGGCAGCAGGTCAAGCCACGACAGAGATCACGCAGGTCTGGGTTCCCCCGCTGTCGACTCGGGAGTGGCGCTCGCGCCCGCTCCACCGGAGGACATGGCCTGGGCGGGGGATCTCGCACTGTTGGAGGACTACGGCCTCAGCCCCGACATGCTGCGGGCAATCGTCGAAGCGGAGGGGTCCGATCCGTCGGCGGCACTCCTGGCGATCGGTGAGCACGCCGGATTCGCCGACCTGGTAGACGAGTGGCACTGACGACCGGCACCTGGTCGCCGTGACCCACGACGCAAGGGTTGCCGCAGCCGGATGACCTCGCCCGCGGCTCGCCCCGTCCCAGACGCATGGGCGGTGGCGATGGCCGACGCCCTGTCTGCTGCCCGGGAGGCATTGGCGCACGGCGATGTCCCCGTGGGCGCGGTCGTTCTCGGTCCGGCCGGTGACGTGCTGTCGCGGGCACGCAACGAACGGGAGGTCCGCCGCGATCCGACGGCGCACGCCGAGATCCTGGCGCTGCGGGCCGCCGCCATCACGCTGAGCGCGACGGTTGACGAGTCGGCTACTGCCTCTGCGCCCGCCTTGGTCCCTGCGCCCGCATCGCCCAGGGGACCTGGCATCGACCCTCCTATCGGTGCCATCGATACGCCCGGGTCACTGGCTCTTGGTGGCTGGCGGCTGTCGGGTTGCACCCTGGTCGTCACGCTCGAGCCGTGCGTGATGTGCACCGGCGCGATGGTCGCCGCCCGGGTCGACCGTTGCGTCTTCGGCGCCTGGGACGACAAGGCGGGGGCCTGCGGCTCGGTGTGGGACCTGGCCCGGGACCCGGCCTCGCTGCACAGGGTCGAGGTCATCCCGGGCTTGGCGGCCGAGCAGTCGGCCGAGCTGCTGCGAGCATTCTTTCTCCCTGGTCGGTAACTGGTGGATCGTGCCGACCGGCAGTAAGCCAGAAGGCACAGGCGAGGCCCATGAGCCTGGGCAGCCCGCCCGGTCCGCGGCGAGCAGCAACTCGGTGGCGGCGCGCGGATCCGTCGCCGCCGGCCGAGCCTTTTCAGTCGCTGTATCGTGTCCGGCGGTGGCGTGTCCGAGCGGCCAAAGGAGCACGCCTCGAAAGCGTGTGAGGGGGAGACTCCTCCGTGGGTTCAAATCCCACCGCCACCGCCGTGAACTGCGGGAACGCGGCTACACCCCTCGTGGGATGGCCGCTTTCTCTTGTCCGTGATCTCTGTTGTGGTCCCGGTCGGGTGCCTGGAGGCGTGCGGTCCTCGTCCGTCGTGGTCTGCGACCGTCCATCGGCGTCCACGATGTCGGCGGATCTGAGACTCGGGGGACCGGAGAAACCTGAAGCAGGCCTCCTGCATGCGCTGGCTCCCTGGAAGGGTGTCAGCCGGTGAAGGTGGTACGAGACGTACCGCTTCTTGACCTCCACGGCCCCGGGCGGGTGAGGGAGGCGCGTTGCCGCCCGACCAGGGGCTGGCGCCTCCGATTCGAATCAGCGGGTCTAGCGAGTGCCGGTGACGACGAGCATCGCGCAGGGGCCCGTAAACCCGTCGGGTCCTTCGAAGCGGCGCAGCTCATCGGTGATCTGCAGCCACGCGGCGGCTCGGCCCGCGGCTTCGACGTTGACCAGCATCTGGTGCAGGGCGCCGAAGGACTCCTGTTCGAAGCGGACGCACTCGGCGGCGTCGGTGAGTCGGATCGGCGATGGAACAGCGGTGACTGTGACGTCGCGCAGACCTGCTGCGCGGAAGGTCTGCTCGGCGACCCCCGGTGCGCCGAGGCTGAACGGCCCGGGTCGACCGGGCAGCGGAGGCGGGAGCTGAGCAAACCGGCGGATGATTCCGACCGGGATCGAGAAGAACTCGTTGCGGTCGGCCGTGGAGTAGACCACGGCGGAGATTCGCCCGCCCGGGCGCAACGCACGGCACATCGTGCGCAGAGCCGCCTGCTGGTCGGGGAAGTAGATCAGGCCGACTCGGGAGATGGCGGCGTCGTACCTGCCTTCGTCGACGGCGGAGAGGTCTTCGCCGTCGGCCTCCAGCACCGAGACGTTGTCCAGGCCCTCCTCTGCCGCCGCGCCGGCGACGAAGGACAAGAGCGCGGGTGAGATGTCGGTGGCCAGAACGTGGCCGGTGGGGCCGACTCGCCGGGCCGCGACCAGGGTCTGGCCGCCGGCCCCGGCCGCGACGTCGAGCACCCTGCTCCCGGTCGCCACGCCGGCGGCGTCCAGCATCTCCTCCGTGGCAGCTCCGAGCCAGGCCTCGATGGTCGGTCCCCAGCGATGCCAGGCGTCGGCGGCGTCCTCCCACTGGGCTCGGGTGGTGGCCTTGAAGGCAGCTGGGTCGAATGTGGTCATGCTCATGGTGGTTCCCTCCTCGGGTTTCGGGGTGTGTTTTTGAGTACACGACACCCGCGCCGGGCCCGGCCAGTGCTGGAAATGGACCAACCCGGTACTGATTCCGTACTGGCCGGCAGCGGCGGCAGCGACGACGATCAGTGGTGTGCGCGACTACAACCAGTACTGCCCCGTGGCATTGGCCAGCGAGGTCCTTGCCGACCGGTGGACACCTCTGATCGTCCGTGAGCTGGTGCTGGGCAGCCGGCGGTTCAACGACATTGCCCGGGCTCTTCCCGGGATCTCAAGGACGGTGTTGCAGCAGCGGCTGCTGCACCTGGAACGGCGGGGTGTCTTGGACCGGGTGCCGATTAAAGCGGGCCACGAGTACGAGCCCACGGACGCCGGCCAGGATCTGGAGTCGGTGATCATGGCGTTCGGTGAGTGGGCGGTGCGGTGGATGTTCGCGGAGCCCGAACCCCGCCAGGTGGACCCGGTGACGCTGACATGGTGGCTCTCACGTCGGCTCCACCTGCCCAGACTTCCGGCCCGACGCGTCGTCGTGGAGTTCGACTACGGCGGGTCCACCCCCACCCGGATCTGGATGGTACTCGACCGCGGCGAGCCGTCGGTGTGCACCAGCCACCCCGGATTCGAAACGGACGTCACCATCTCTGCCGACCCTGTGGCGTTCATGCGGGTGTTCTCCGGCATCGTTGAGCTGGCGGCCGCCCGGGCGGC
>CAZEYA010000183.1:0-7647 GCA_964516515.1 uncultured Kineosporiaceae bacterium
CAGAGCATCGTACGGCTTGATAGGCTTGTATCCACGCGCATGACGATGAATCTGCTGGCCGGTCTGATAGAGGCAGCTCGATCCCGTGCTGCCGAGCAAGGGAGAAGCGTTACCAGTGTGGTTGCCGAGGCGCGCTCCGGGCGTTACTCAGCCCCCCTGCGGTCTCGACTGAAACGGAGCCACCCGCCCTGCCGGCCTACGGCGACCCCAACGGGCGGCTGCTCGGATCCGTTGCTGCGTGGGAACGTCGTCCCTGATGCCTGGATCGCCACTACTCACGGCGCACGAGTTGCAACGGCGGACCGGGGATTCGCCCGTTTCCCGGGTGTGGACACGTTCGACCCGGTGCAGCCCGGAGCTCAGTAGCCCGGGAAAACCGACCGCAGACCGTCAAGATCGACGGCACCCTCGACGTCGACACCGGCCTGGGAGAAACGCGGCGAGAGCCGCCCTGTGACTAAGCGGAGCCACGCCTGCGCCGTGATGGTGAGCGTCGCATCGGGTGATTCGGGTGCTTCGCCGAGGCCGCCGCCCTCGCCGAGAGTCAGCCCGAACGTCCGGCCGGCGTCCGCCACCGTGACGAGCACAGTCGTGGGACCTTGCTGCCAGCGGTCGAGCTTCGCGATCCGACCGAACATGAACGCCATGTGGTCCAGCAGCAGCGGCGCCGCGGCGGGCTCGACCACCGCGCCCGGATCGACGGCGACCCGCACGTCCCACGAGTGCAGCGCGAACTCGTTGAGGCGGAACCTCGCCGCGGTCCCGAGGTCGACAGGTACAGGCAGGAAGCCGAGGTCGGTCGTGACGTCCCGCTTGGCCGTGTCGTCCAGGGCGCCCCACCAGGCGAGCAGCGCGGCGTTGGCGCTGAGGTAACCCTCGCGGCGCTCCTCGGGCGACATGGCGTTCCAGCGCGCCCAGACCTCCTCGTTGAACGGCATCCCCGGACTCGGCTTGCCAGTCACAGCAGCTTCGAGGCCGGCGAGGCCGATCACCGCGCCGCTGCCGAGGTGGCTCAGCACCTGCGACACATCCCACTCGGCCGCCGCTGACGGGCCCTCGAGCTGCGCGTCGGTGAGCCCCCCGACGACTGGATCCAGCTCGGCGGTCCCGGCTCGTAGTGCATCGATGACCCGGTCCACGAGCATGATCGTCATGAATTGCTACTTCCGCGAAGGGGTTCGGGGTGCGTCGGGGATGAGTATGCCTCGCGCGGGCGACAGTTTATTGAGGGCGACGTGTTCGTCGCCCTAGCGACCTGGCTGCAGGAGCCGCTCGTGAGCCGCCAGGACCGACTCCGCGCCGCGGATACGCCGGCGGGACGCCTCCACCAGCTGCCGCCTGTGCTCGTGCAGCTCCGCGACCAGGTTGATGATCTCCGCCGAAGAGCTGACGCCGAGCTCGGCCTGCAGGTGCTCGCGGTCCAGGTTCAGCGCGTTGAGCTGGTCCACAAGGCTGGCCAGCATGGTGCCCGTTCCGGCGCCGGCAGAGCGGACGAGGTCGACGAGGTCCGCCGTAGCGCTGCAGCCGAGGGCCTGTTCCAGTTGCTCGCGTTCGGCGTAGAGCGCCTCGACCCGGGCAACCAGCTCAGGGTCAGGCCGAGCGCGATCGGGAGCATTGCGCTGGCCCTCGAAACCGGTGGTGATCGCAAAAGGCTCGACCTCGACTGGCTCGTCGTCGACCAGCTCGTCGTCGACCAGTGAACGAGGGCCAGGCGGCAGCCGCAGACCCGCAGCCAGGGTGGACAACGCGGATTCCGAGCCGTCGATGATCGGGCCGGTGGGCAATCGGAAGACACGAGCCGAACCGCCAGGCGGGTCCGACCGCCGTGTCGCGGGATGGCCCAGGGACTGATCGAGGTCCTCCAGCCACAGCGCCAGGGACTCCGTGGTCCCTGACCGGTCCCGGTGGGAGGAGCCGCCGACAAGGTGACGAGCGGCGCTACCGCCCGCCAGGCGTCGGACTCGCGGAAGCCAGTTGGTCAGGGTCACTCGTCGAACACCTCATGAGTGGGGGGGCCGGTGAGCGACCAGTCCTCGCTGAGTCGGTTCAGCTCCGCAGCCATTCCGGTAAGCCGCATCGCCTGTTCCTGGATTGCGGAACTGGCTGAGGCAGCGCTCGACACCGCCACGCTCGTCTCGACGATCGCGGCACTGATCTGCCGGGCGCCCTCACCGCCGATGCTCGCCGCAGTGTCGATATCCCCGAGCATCTCCGACTGCTGCTCGATCACTTCGGAGGTCGAGGCTTGCAGCTGCTGCACGGTCTGCACCACAGTCAGGATCTCCTGGAAGGCGGCGGATGCCGCAGTGGAATGCGTGACGATCTGCTTGATCCGAGCCTCGATGTCGCGGGTGGCCTCCTCGGTGTGCAGAGCGAGCCGCTTCACCTCCTGCGCCACCACGCCGAAGCCACGGCCGGCCTCGCCGGCACGTGCCGACTCGATGGCCGCGTTCAGCGCAAGCAACTTGGTCTGCGAGGCGATCCTCGCGATCACCCCGACGACGTCGGCGATCCCCTCGGCGGATGCCTGCAGTTGCGACCCGAGGGCGACGGAGTCGCCGGCTCGCACCAGGGCGGCCTGTGAGGCAGCGGATGAGTCGCCCATCCCGCGGCTCAGCGACTCCGTGCCGGCGGCGAAGGTCCTGGTCCGCTCTGCCACGCTGCCGACGCGCCCAGCGACATCCTGGCTCGCATACGTGATCACGTTGACCTGGTCTGCCGCCTGCTCGGCCACCATGCTCAGCTCGACGCTCGCAATGAAGAGCTCTTCACCGCCGGAGTTGAGCAGTTCGCTGGAGCCGCCGACCACGATCACCAAGGCGGTGATCCGCTCGGCCAGGGCGTCGACCGCCTGCGCCAGCCGGCCCTTGGCGCCGCTGTGATTCCCGCCGCAGCGAGCCGACAGGTCTCCGATCGACAACCGTTCGATGATCGCGATGATCTCGTCGAGGTCGCTCCGCAGCGCCGGGACGCGCGGGAACGGCGGCAGGCGCAGCCCTGCCCGCGTCGCTGCGTCCGCTGGCGGGTGCTCGACTTGCTCGCTGTCGGTCACGCTGTACACGGGGCCTCCAAGGACGTCTCGAGTGTCACAGTCGGACCGCATGGGCGTCGGCGGCGAGCAGATCGGTTCGGGCCGCGGCGATCAGGGAGTGGGTCTCGACGTCGCAGTCGAAGCCGGCCACCGTCGACAGCCAGGCCGGCTTCGCCGCTGCGAAGCCGTCGGCGAGACCGCCGGCTACGAGGTGCTGGTACTGGCCGAGCGCCACGGCCAGCACCGCGAGTATCGTGGTGAGCCGGTCGGCTTGGGACAGCGCGGTCCGGGCGGCCAGCGGTGCCATCGGCACGATGTCCTGGTTTCCGGCGTTCGTCGGCACGCTCATCGTGGACGCCCAGGCGCACGCGTGTCGGATCTCGGCCAGGATCGCTGACGCTGTGAGCTGCGCACCGGCCAGCCCGGCTTGGGCTCCCGGCCGGGTGGCCAGGAGGAGGGGGCCGCGCGAGGTCTGCGGTGAGGCCAGGACGTCGATGTGCCGCTCCGCCAGGACCGCGACCTGAGTCAGGGCCCCGGTCAGGGTGTCGGCTGCCGTGGCAACGGCGGCCGCGTGGAAGTTCCCGCCGTGCAGGGCGACCCATCCGGCCGGAGCATCCTCATCCGGTGACAGCACCGGGTTGTCGTTCACGCCCGCCAGCTCATCGTCAACGAGGCCGGCGGCGAACTCGACAAGGTCGAGTGACGGGCCAAGCACCTGCGGTGCGCAGCGCAGCGAGTAGACCTCCTGGAGCGAGCGCCGTGGATGCTCCGGGTTGTGACCCCCACTGCTCGCCGATGCGGCGGTCCTGATCAGCGCTGCCGCTCGCTGCTGACCGCGTTGGCGCCGGACGGCGTGCAGCCGCGGGTCGAGCGCTTGCAGGCGCGCACCGAGGCTTGCGTACAGCCAGCCGGTCAGGTCCGCCGCCCGCTCGGTGAGCCGTCGGGCTCGCACCACGGCCAGCGCCGCCAGCGCGGTGGAGTAGCTCGTTCCGTTGACCAGCGACAGCGCGTCTCTGGCGTCCAGGGCGGTCGGCTCCAGCCCGACGCTGGCGAGCGCCTCGCGGGCGGGACGGGTCTGACCGAGGAGGTGGGCATGCGGACCGGCGGCTAACGCCGACCCCTCGCCGGTGAGCAGCCGCGCGACGTGCGCGAGCGGGATCAGGTCACCGCTGGCACCGACGCTGCCGAGCTCGGGCACCGCAGGCACCAGACCCCGGTTGAGCACCGCCAGGTACGCGGCCAGCGTCTGGGGGCGAACTCCTGAGTGGCCCTGGGCCAGGGCGTTGGCCCGGACCAGCATCATCGCGCGGACCACCGGGGGCGGCAGGAGGCTTCCGGCCCCGGATGCGAGGTGTGCGATCAGTCCGGAGCCATGCGAGTAGGGGTCTTCAGCGGCCGCGTATAGGACGTGCGGGCCGAACCCGGTGGTCGAACCGTAAACCGGTGCGCCGGTGGCGAGAATGCGCTCCAACCCGTCGCGGCTGGTTGCCAGGTGCACGCTCGCGCCATCACGAAGCTCGACCAGCGCAGGCGAGTCGCCCTCGACAGCTGCGGAGACCTGCGAGCAGTCGAGCACGGCCGGCAATTCGACCACCTCGGCTCGGGGGCCGGGGGGGCGCCTGGGCGCCGTCTGCGCGGGCAGGGTGATGGTGGACATCGACATACCTCTCAGGTCTGCGCTTCGCCGGAACGTGATCCGGTCTTGTCGATCGGTACATGGGCTGGCTCGGACGACGGTGACCGTCGCGGTCGAGCCGCGGCCCGCGTGATCGTCATGGCGGTAGCGGCGGGGGGGGTACCGGTCCCAGGAGTCGCTGGCGATCAGGCCGCCTGCAAGGCTAGCCATGAGATCGTCGGCACGGTCGCTGCCCGCGCGGAAGCCGTCGCTCACAGCAACGGTGAGGGTGAGCCAGGCACCGGCGCCGGCCCGCTCCAGCAGGTCGCCCAGAAGCTCTGGTGCCTCGGCGGCCGCCGTGTCGCGCAGCATCACCTCGGCAGCCGTCAGACCGAACAACAAGTCGTAGAGGACTCCTGCGGGGTGGGTCCACGGCAGCACGCTGGCCATCACCATCGCCGGCCGCGACTGCGGGTCGGTCGGGGCCCAGCGCTCGCCGAACAGGCCGACGAGGCGTGCATTGAGCAGGTCGGCCAACGTGTGCTGCGAGTAGGCGTGCCACGTCAGGGCACCGCTGGCGTGGTCTTCGCGCAGCAGTAACGCCGCGTCGAGCGACGGGGTGGGCGTCGCAGGTCGCAGGGTGATCCCGCCCCGGTCGAGCAGCCCGTGCAGGGCGAACGCGGCACACCAGCTTGGTGCCGGCTGCTGTTTCGCGACTTCTGCGAGTTCCACGGCGGCGAACAGCACGAGGGCCGCATCGACGGCAGTGGCGTCGAGGGCGATAGGGGCGAGGGGGCCGGGTCCCGTCGCGAGTGCGATGCCGATACCGCTGCTCAGCCCCGCGACGAGGGCGACGGCACGGAGCAGATCGTCCTCGGTCACCACCAACAGCCGGTCACCTTGCGTCAATCCGAGGGCTCGCAGGTCAGCAACTAGAGCTCGGGCCGCGGTCCACAGGCTGGCCGCCGGAAGCGTCCGGTCCCCGCAGACGATCACCGGCGCATGGGAGCCGCGTAGGCGGCTGTGCAAGAGAGCGGCCAACGGGCGGGGTCGGTCGACCACGAGATCCGGGGCAGTGTCGGACAGGCTGGGCACGTTGGCTCCCCTCAGCGGTGGTCGCGAAACGGTGGCAGGGCTCGGTGTTTCGGCGGCGAAGTGGTCGGCCCCAGTGGGCGCCGGACGGATCGAACCGCCCAGCGCCCACGGGGTGGCTGCTCACTTCTTGGCGATGAGCATCCAGTTGGCGCCACTCGCGCGGTGCAGGTGCACCTTGACCTCGGTGGGCTTCATCTTGTAGGTGAAGGTGTAGGAGAAGAGACAGTCGGCGCTGCCCTGCTCGACTCCCTTGGCGAAGCAGCCGCGGAAGACCTTGTTGTTGGTGCAGGGAGCGATGTCGGTGAAGAAGTTCTTCCCGATGGCGTGCGAGGACGCATACCCGCCCAGCTCGCTCTCGTACCGGTTGTAGACGCTGATCGTGCCACGGTCGTCGATCTTCACCGCGCCGTAGCGCAGCGAGTCGATCTGGGACGGTGACATCGTGTTCAGCGCGGACAGCTCAGTCGTGGAGACGAAGCTGGCACCGGTCGCGGCCGCCTTTGTTGCGGTGGACCACATCGTGTCGACGAAGGCGTCGCTCATGCCAGGAACCTTTCGTGATTCTCGAGGATGGAGGATTCGTATGCCAGCCGGCGACGGGTGTCGTCGACCAAAGTGCGGATGGAGCCGCGCAGTTCCTTGACCACCGCGATGATCTCGGTGGGGTTGCTGCAGCCAAGCGCGGCCTGCAACTCCTCGTGCTCGGCGTACAGCGAGATGAGCTGATCGGTCAGGCTTCCCAGCATTCCCTCGCCGTGTTTGGCAGCCACCAGCGGGATGATCTCGGCGGCGGTCGAGACGCCTAGTGCCGCCTGGAGCTCCTGCTTCTCCTGGTAAAGCGCGGACAGCTGCGCCACCAGACTTGCGTTCGCGTCGTCGTGCTCATGTGCTTCGGAGCCCGTCACCGTGTCGGTTGCGTACCCCGACCCGAAGGATCCGTTCATCAGTTGGCGATCTGGTTGGCGAACAGCTGCTCGATGTTACGTAGCTGGCCCTGGTCCAGCAGCGGCTCGAGGAGCGAGATGAAAGTTGAGATCATCGACGCCTCGGCAGCGACCTCCTTGTTGCAGGAGCCGGTCTGCATCTCCTCGTAGCAAACGCGCACCTGGCGCTGGATCCACTGGGCCTTGTACTCCACGTAGGCGCAGGCCAGAATCCAGTTGAGCTCGTCGGCCACCGGGATGCTGTCGACCTGCCCGAGCAGGCTCAGGCGCAGCTCTTCGGCCTTCGCCAGGACCCGGTCGCGGACCTCAGGGGTGGAGGTCGACAGCGCGCCGTCGGTCAGCACCGACTGGAGGTGCGGGGCCGAAAACACGCGATGCAGCGTGGCTTGGAGATCGGCCTCCTCTGTTACCTCGATGATCGTCACATGACTCCTTATGGGTCGAGTGCACGGGCCAGGGCGGCACCGTGCCGGGAACTTCGATCGACGGTCGGTCGACGTTCTAGGTTTCGGCCAGGGCCACTGGGTCCTTGAGGGGTTCGCGACGCTCTCTTGGGGAAGCCGATGGGCCGGCTGTCGATCGCCCGGCCCGGTAGCCCGGATCCACGGTTCGAACCGTCGATGCCGGGTTTAGTCCCGCTGCTCGCGTTGGCGGGACAGGGCGGTTGCCGGATCTGGTTCTGGAGCATGTGGCGATCGTGGACGCTGACAGCGGCGCGGGCGCCAATCCTCACGCGAAGGTCATGTCCCAGGTCGCGGGATGTCGGCGGGCGCAGACCCGACCGAGGACAGCGGCTGGTCGCGACAGACCGGCAATCGGCAGGTGTTAGGTGCGCGGCGTGGCCGCGACCACCGACACCGGTCACACCACGTTCACCTCACGCCCCAGCGCGAGCAGGTCCACGGTGCCTTCGGACAGTGGGTTCCCGAACCGGTCCGACAGTGCGTGCGCTTTACCAAAAG
>CAZEYA010000184.1:0-7581 GCA_964516515.1 uncultured Kineosporiaceae bacterium
CTCGCCGGCGATCAGCGGGCAGCGGGCGGCCTCGCAGCCCCGCGCCACACCCCCCACGATCTCCGCCACCCGCTCGGGCCGCACCCGGTCGACTACCAGGTAGTCGGTGAGGAACAGCGGCTGGGCACCACAGGCCACCAGGTCGTCGACCACCATCGCCACCAGGTCGATCCCGACGGTGTCGTGGACATCCATCGCCTGCGCGATGGCCAGCTTGGTGCCGACCCCGTCGGTGGACGTCGCCAGCACCGGCCGTCGCAGCCGGGTCAGGAATGAAACGTCGACCATGCCGGCGAAGCCCCCGGCGCCGTCGAGCACCGGGGCCGGCCCGCTGCGGTGCGTACGTCTCACCCGCTCGGCCAGCAGTTCCACGGCGCGGTCCCCCGCAGCCGTGTCGACCCCCGCCGCAGCGTAGGTCAGCCCCAACCCGGCGGCGTCGGCCGCCGCCGTCATCTGCCGGCGCTTCCGACCGGTTGCCGCACGTCTCGTGGTGACATGACGTCCACCGTGCTCGGGCCGGCAACCTCGCTCGGGGCCGCCACGTCGATCGGGCCCGCCACCTCGCTCGGAACCTGAATCGGGTAGCTACCGGTGAAGCAGGCCGTACACAACCGCTGCTGCGACTGACCCGACGCGGCGACCATCCCCGCCAGCGACAGGTGGCCCAGGGAGTCGGCACCAATGCGGTCACGGACCTCCGCCACACCTCGCCCGGTGGCGATCAGCTCGTCCCTGGTGGCGAAGTCGATGCCGTAGTAGCACGCCCACTTCACCGGTGGCGAGGAGATCCTGACGTGAACCTGCGCGGCACCGGCGTCTCGCAGCATCCGCACCAGCGCCTGCTGGGTGTTGCCGCGCACGATCGTGTCGTCGACGACGACGAGACGGCGGCCCTCGATGATCTCGCGCAGCGGGTTCAGCTTGAGCCGGATGCCGAGCTGGCGCATGGTCTGCGACGGCTGGATGAACGTGCGGCCGACGTAGGAGTTCTTGACCAGGCCGTGGCCGTAGGGGATGCCGGAGGCCTCGGCGTAGCCGATGGCGGCGGGCGTTCCGGACTCGGGCACGGGCATCACGAGATCGGCTTCCGCCGGGTGCTCGACGGCCAGCCGGCGCCCCATCTCGACCCGGGCGCTGTGGACCGTGGTGCCCGCGATCCGGCTGTCGGGGCGGGCGAGGTAGACGTACTCGAACACGCAGCCCTTCGGGTCCGCATCGGCGAACCGGAACGAGCGGACCCCGTGCTCGTCGATCCGGATCAGCTCGCCGGGATCGATCTCGCGAACCGCCTCGGCGCCGACGATGTCCAGCGCCGCGGTCTCACTCGCCAGCACCCAGCCGCACGACCCCAACCGGCCTAGCGAGAGCGGCCGCACACCGTGCGGGTCGCGGGCACCGTACAGCGCCGTCTCGTCAGCGAAGACCAGTGAGAACGCCCCCCGCAGCCGGCCCATTACGTTGATCGCCGCCTCGGCCAGGGATCTGGTCGACGTGCCGCGCAGCTCCTCGCCGAGCAGGGCCGTGATCACCGAGGTGTCCGTGCCGGTGCGGGCCGCGCCGAGCCCGGCCCGCAACTTCTCGGTGTTGGTGAGGTTGCCGTTGTGCGCCAGCGCGACGGTGCCCCCGCCGGCGGGGCCCAGCGTCGGCTGGGCGTTCTGCCACGTGCTGGCGCCGGTGGTGGAGTAGCGGGTGTGGCCCACGGCGATGTGGCCGCCGCGCAGCGGTGTCAGGACCTGCTCGTCGAAGACCTGAGCGACCAGGCCCATGTCCTTGTAGACCAGGAAGCGGCTGCCGTTGCTGACGGCGATACCGGCCGATTCCTGGCCGCGGTGCTGCAGCGCGTACAGCCCGAAATAGGTCAGGGTCGCGACATCCTCGCCGGGCGCGTAGACGCCGAAGACCCCGCAGGCGTCCGCCGGGTTGGGGTGCTGCGGGAGAAGGTCGTGCCCGAGCCTGCCGTCACCGCGTGCCACTGCCTCAGTGTGGCAGGTCCAGGGCGGGATCAGCCCTGCGAATGGCCGGACCCTCGCCGGATCAGGGTCTCCACCACTACAGCCACCGCGCCACCGGCCAGGGCGCCGAGCATGGCTCCGACGACGCCGAGGTAACCCAGCACGGTCGGCAGCGGGTAACCGCCCTCCGGTGGCCGCAGGGCCACGAACAGCAGGGCCGCGGTGATCCCGATGACGGCGCCGGTCCCCATGAACGCCGGGTAGCGGACCTCTCGCGGACTGGCCACCCGATGACGGTACGCGGTCGCGGTCGCGGCCCTGCACGATGGTGGGATGGTCCGGCGAATAGATTCCGCTGCGGGCCGGGAGGCGCTGGCGGCGGCCCTGGCCGGCGCGGCGGAGCGGCGTGCGACGGGGCTGGCGGTGCGGTGGACGCTGCAGGTGCTGGCCGAGCAGGCGCCGGGAAACTCCGTGGAGGTGCGAATCCCGCCCTTCGGCGTCACGCAATGCGTGGTCGGCCCACGACACACCCGTGGCACCCCGCCAAACGTCGTGGAGACGGACGCGGCGACCTGGCTTGCGCTGGCCACCGGCGGTGAGGCGTGGTCGGCGGCGGTGGCCCGCGGGGCGGTCAGGGCCAGCGGGACCCGCGCCGATCTGGCGGAGGTGCTGCCGCTGCGCTCGCTGTGACGATGCCGCGTCCACGGGAAGCACATGTACGAGGCAATGGGGGCACACCGGGGGGACACCTTGCGAGCGGACACACGCTCCCGAGGGACGCCTGGACGCGATCGGTCGACTCCTGCCGGTCAGCCGAAGTGGTGGGGCAGGGTGCCCTGGTGGGCGGCGGCCAACTCGGCCAGGGTGATGACGCCCACTCCGGCGACGTCGAGCGCGGACGCCCCGTCGGTGCCACCCGCGTCGTCGGTGACCCCGATCCGGGCGTGCGGCACACCGCGGGCGCTCAGCACGTCGGTGAAGCGGATCTCCTCGCTGCGGGGGACGGCCACCAGCGCTCGGGCGACGCTCTCGCCGACCAGGACGGTGAGCAGGTCGACGCCGTCGCGCTCGCACACCTCGGCAAGCCACACCCGCGCGCCGACGCCGAACCGCAGGCAGGCCTCGGACAGCGCCGAGAGCAGGCCGCCCTCGGCGATGTCCCGCACCGCGTCGACGAGGCCGTCGCGCAGGCACGCCCGCAGCGCGCTCGCGAGCACCCGCTCGGCGGGCAGATCCATCAGCGGCGGCACCCCGCCGAGGTGGGCGTGCTCCTCCCAGGCCCACGCCGAGCCGGCCAGCTCGTCGCGGGTGACGCCGACGAGGTAGATCGCCGCCCCCGGCGCCGACCACCCGGACGGCACGGCGAGTCCCACGTCGTCCAGTACGCCGAGCACGCCGACCGTGGGGGTGGGCAGCACGCTGACGTCACCGGTCGCGTTGTACAGGCTGACGTTGCCGCCGGTCACCGGGACCGCAGCCGCCTGGCAGATGTCTGCCAGACCCCGGATGACCTCCGCCAGCGCCCACATCGAGCCCGGTTCCTCCGGCGACCCGGCGTTGAGGCAGTCGGTGACTGCCACCGGCTCAGCACCGGTGCAGCCGACCGCCCGAAAGGCCTCGACGAAGGCCAGCTGGGCGCCCATGTAGGGGTCCAGCGCCGTGAACCTACCCGGTCCGCGCAGCGCCAGCGCCACCCCACGCGCGGTGGCCGGGTCCACCCGGACCACCCCGGCGCGCTCCGGGCGCGAGGCGGCGGTGTTGCCCAGCACGTAGCGGTCGTACTGATCGGTCACCCACGCCCGGGAGCACAGCGAGGGGCTGGCGATCAGCCGCAGCCACATCGCCCGCAGCTCGTGCTCGTCGGCAGGGCGCGACAACCGGGCCGGGGTGTCGGCGGCGATCGCGTCGGCGGCGCTCGGGCGGGCGTATGGCCGGTCGTAGACGGGGCCATCGTGGGCGACCGTCCGCGGCGGGACGTCAACCACGGTCTCGCCGTGCCACGTGATCTGCAGCCGCCCGGTCCCGGTCACCTCACCGATGACCGTGGCCTCGACGTCCCACCGGCCGGTGATCGCCAGGAAGGCGTCGAGGTCGGCGGGCCGGACGATGGCCATCATCCGCTCCTGCGACTCGCTCATGAGGATCTCCGCAGGCGACAGCGACGGGTCCCGCAACGGCACCCGGTCCAGCGCCACCCGCATCCCGCCGTCGCCGGCGGCGGCCAGTTCGCTGGTGGCGCACGACAGACCTGCGCCACCCAGGTCCTGGATCGCGGCCACGACACCTGCGGCGAAGAGTTCGACGCAGGACTCGATGAGCACCTTCTCCGCGAACGGATCGCCGACCTGCACGGCGGGCCGCTTGGCCGGCGGCCCTTCCGAACCGAACGTCTCACTGGCGAGCACGCTGACCCCGCCGATGCCGTCACCGCCGGTGCGCGACCCGAACAGCACGACGAGGTTGCCCGAGCCCCTGGCATGCGCCCGCTGCATGTCCTCGTGCCGCAGCACCCCGACGCACAGGACGTTGACCAGCGGGTTGCCCTGATAGCTGGGGTCGAATCCGACCTCGCCCCCGATCGTCGGCAGGCCCAGGCAGTTGGCGTAGCTGCCGACCCCGGCGACCACGCCATGGACCACCCGGGCTGTGTCGGGATGGTCGATGCCGCCGAACCGCAGCGAATCCATCACAGCGACCGGCCGCGCACCCATCGCCAGGATGTCGCGGACGATGCCGCCGACGCCGGTGGCCGCACCCTGGTAGGGCTCCAGGAAGCTCGGGTGATTGTGGCTCTCGGCCTTGAACGTCACTGCCCAACCGTCACCGATATCGATGACGCCGGCCTGCTCACCGATCCCCGCTAGCAGCCGCGAGCCCATCGCCTCGGTCGTCTTCTCCCCGAACTGCCGCAGGTGCACCTTGCTGGACTTGTACGAGCAGTGCTCGCTCCACATCACCGAGTACATCGCCAGCTCGGGCGTCGTGGGGCGCCTGCCGAGGATCCCCAGGATGCGCTCGTACTCCCCGCGGGTCAGGCCGAGAGCCGCATAGGGCTGCTCGGCCGTCACTGTGATCCAGTCCTGCGCAGGGCGGAGGTGAAGAACGCGAGGCCATCGGTCGACGGCCCGAAGCCCGGCTCGACGGCGTGCTCGGGGTGGGGCATCAGACCGACGATGCGGCCCGTGGGGTCACAGACACCCGCGATGTCCCGCCGCGATCCATTGGGATTGCCACCGAGGTAGCGGGCCACGACCCGACCCTCGGCCGCCAGCGCGTCCAGCGTGACCTCGTCCGCGACGTAGGCACCCTCGCCGTTCTTGAGCGGGATCGTGATCTCGGCGCCGATCTCGTACGAGTGCGTCCAGGCCGTGGCCGTGCGCTCGATCCGCAACCGCTGGTCGAGGCAGGCGAAGCGGCGATGGTCGTTGCGGACCAAGGCACCGGGCAGCAGGTGGGCCTCGCAGAGGATCTGGAAGCCGTTGCAGATGCCGAGCACGGGCATGCCGCCGCGGGCGGCCCGGATCACCTCGGTCATCACCGGGGCGAAGCGGGCGATGGCGCCGCAGCGCAGGTAGTCACCGTAGGAGAAGCCACCGGGCAGGATGACCGCGGCCACGCCGTGCAGGTCGGCGTCGGCGTGCCAGAGCCTGACGGCCTCGCCCCCCGCGAGGGTGACGGCGCGGGCAGCATCGGTGTCGTCCAGGGACCCGGGGAAGGTGACGACGCCGATCCTCATGGCGCCACCCGTTCCGGGAGTAGATCGACGCTCACCACGTCCTCGATGACGGGATTGCTCAACAACTCGGCCGCGGCCCTTCGGATGCCGGCCAGCGCCTGCGGTGTGGCGTCCGCGACCTCGATCTCGAACCTCTTGCCCTGCCGTACGGCGCCGGTCCCGGCATACCCGAGCCGGGCGAGGGCGGCGGCGACAGCCGCACCCTGCGGGTCGAGCAGCTCGGGCTTGGGCATGACCTCGACGACGACGCGTGGCATGGCGGCAGCGTAGCCAGCGATCGGGCCGGTGGTCGGTCCACCCACCTGCGGCGGCGGGTGGACGAGCGGGACTCAGACCGCTGCCGGCGCCCCGGCCGCGCGACGGCCGGCGTCGAAGAAGGCCATGATCGCGGCCGGGTCCCGGACCTCCTCCCAGCTGCGAAGCGCCCCGAAGGAGACCGTGAAGAACTCGTGCTCGGGCACGGTCCAGGGGCCGACGTAGGCGTAGGGGTCCGAATGCGTGGCGTCCCCTGCGGAGATGCCGTAGTTGACGGTGCCGACGCTGACAGCCAGGTCGAAATGCTCGGGCCACAGCACCGCAGCGTGCTCGGGCGCGAACCCCGCCAGCGCCTGCGCGCCAAGACCGAACCACCCCAGCAGGGCCCTCGCCAAGTCGGGGTCGATCGTCAGCGGGTCGTCGAGCTCGACGCCGGAGGTGTCGCCGTAGATGCCCGCCCGGGCGACCGGCACGCCGATGGCCGCCCCCGCCGCCCTCGCGGTCGTGATCGCGTTCAGCGCCACGCTGCCCGCCGGACCGTGCAGCCCGGCCGCGTTCAGCCGCACCTCGGGCGGCTTCGTCGTGATGATCGAAGTCTCGTTGGCATCCGTTCTCACGCCCAAGCGGATGGTGGCCGCCCTGGCGTGCTGCGGGCCCGCCAGGACCGCCTCGGCCAGGGTGTGCAGCGACTGACGGGTCGGTTCGGTGCCGTGGCTGGACGTCATGGACGAATGGCACACCACGGATACCTCATCCGGCAACTGCGGGGTAGTAATGACTCATGAAGCTCACCTACCTCGGTCATTCCTGCCTGCAGGTCGACGTCCAGTCCTCCGGCCCCCCGGTGCGGCTGGTGATCGATCCCGGGGTCTTCTCCGGCGACCTGCCCGCCACCGCGGACGCCGTGCTGCTGACACACGCCCACGCCGATCACGTCTCGCCGGAGCTGGTGGCCGATCTGGCGGTGTCGGGCGCCCGCGTGATCGGCGACGCGGCGGCCCTCGACGTGCTGCGGGCTGCCGAGGAGTTCCCGCGCTCGGTGGAATTCGAGGCCTTCGGCGCCGGGCAGTCGACGTCCGTCGGTGACGTCGAGATCGAGGGTGTCGGCGGCCTGCATGCCGTGATCCACGCCGACCTCGACCGCGCCACCAATGTCGGCCTGCTGGTGCGGGCGGGCGGAGTGACGCTGTTCCACCCCGGTGACAGCTACGAGTACACGCCCTCGGGAGTGGACGTGCTCGCGGTGCCGGTGGCCGCGCCGTGGGGCGCGTTGAAGGAGGCGGTCGACTTCGTCCGGGCGGTTCGTCCTGGTCGGACGGTGCCGATCCACGACAAGATCCTCGCGCCGGGCGCCCGTGGGATGTTCACCGGTCGGGTCGAGGCGTTGGGCGGCGCCCCGATGCACGACATCGTCACCGACGGGCCGCTGGAGCTGTAGCGTCCGCCTGCGCACGTCCAGCGCGCTCAAGCGGGTCGAGGCCGAGCGGCAACGGGCCGGGCGCCTAATGCAGCGGAATCTCGCAGCTAGCCGGACAACCGCTCGAGGACCTGGCGGTAGCGCCGCGCGGTGGCGGCCACGACATCGCCCGGCAGCGGCGGAGGCGGCCCGTCGGAGTCAGGCGACCACCCGGACTCCGG
>CAZEYA010000185.1:0-7469 GCA_964516515.1 uncultured Kineosporiaceae bacterium
CCAGGCGCTGGAGCTCACCGGGCTGATGCGGCCGTTCGACCTCGAAGTGTGGTTCGGCGAGCGGATCGGCGTCCTCGGCGCCAACGGGTCGGGGAAGTCGCACTTCCTGCGGCTGCTCGCCGCTGGTGGCAGCGACCCCGAGGCCGAGCACCGGCCGGTCGACGAGTCGCCGGTCGCGCCCGTCGCCCATGTGGGACGCGCGCGGCTGGGCGCCCGGGTGCGGCCCGGCTGGTTCGCGCAGACTCATGTCCACCCGGAGCTGGCGGGCCGAACGCTGCTCGACGTGCTTCACCGGGGGACCGACCATCGCGACGGCCTGCCTCGCGAACCAGCGAGCCGGGTGCTGGACCGCTATGGCCTGGCTCATGCCGCGGAGCAGTCGTTCGACTCGCTGTCCGGTGGCCAGCAGGCCCGGTTCCAGATCCTGCTGTTGGAACTGTCCGGCGCCACCTTGCTGCTGCTGGACGAGCCGACCGACAACCTCGACCTGGCATCCGCGGAGGCTCTGGAATCGGCGCTCGGCACCTTCGAGGGCACCGTGATTGTGGTAACCCACGACCGCTGGTTCGCCCGGTCACTGGACCGCTTCGTCGTCTTCGGCGCCGACGGCCGGGTCTATGAGTCCGACGACCCGGTCTGGGACGAGGCCCGCGTCACCTCTCGCTGAGCGCGCGACCCGGTGCGCCCGGGCGCTCGACGGTGACCGGCCACATGGCCTCATGAGTCGTCTCCAGCTGGTGGGGCTGGTCCCGCCACCGCAACTGCCATCCGCACGATCGCGAACCAATGCCTGAAGTGGATCGGCAACGTGCAGGCCGCAGCGGGACGCGGCGACACAGAGGGCGCGGTCGGCGCTGGTCAGGACATCGGCCCCAATGCTGAGGGCCGCAGCCAGGTGAACGGCGTTGTAGCCGCGCAGGGCTTGCGCCTTGGCCAGGACCGCGGCCTGGTCGACCAGTTCGGACGTGACCGCGACGATCGACATCTGCGTGAGCAGGCCCCGGCAGGTGACCAGCAAGTGCTCGGCCTGCTCACCAGTGATCCGACCGCAACGCTCACCGGCTGCCAGCGTTGCGGCCCCCTCTACGGCGGTGAGCACGACCGTCGCAAGCCGATCGGAGGCATCCCACACCTCTCGTGCCCGGTCCGAGCCGGGCTCGGCGACCAGTAGCTTGATCAGCGTCGAGGTGTCGACGTAGGTGATCAACTACGCTGGCCGGCGACCAGGTCGCTGATCGTCCCGGCCGTGACGGTGGGTTCCGGCAGTGGTGTCCGGGGGGAAACCGGCGCCCGGACGACGCCTCGGGCGAGCAGGGCGGCAAGGTGCTCCTCCACGGCTGAGAGTCGAGCCAATCTCGCTACGGGCCGGCCCCGATCCGTGATGACGATGTCGTGTCCCGCCCGCGCCTCGTCCACGTACCGACTGAGGTTGTTCTTCAGTTCTCTGATGCCGACGGTTGTGGCCACAATCATGCTGTCAGTGTAGCCACATCACCGGACCCATCCGCACGACTCAGGTGGCCACGCAGCGTGGCTGGACGCCCGGGTGCGAGTCCGACGACCCGGTCCGGGAAGAGGCCCGCGTCACCTCTTGCCGAGCGCGCAACCCGGCGCGCCCGGGTGTGGACGAAGCGAGGCCGGGTGAGCAGCGCAGACATAGACTCCCCGTCGCCGGCCGGGCCATGAGGGTGTGCTCGGGCGAGCGTGTGCGGCGAGGAGGTACGGGATGGGATTCCAGCTCGAGCAGAGCACGATCGGTGAGTTGCTGCGCGAGATGGCTGCCGGCTTGATCCAGCTGCCGGACTTCCAACGGCAGTACCGCTGGGACGACGATCGGATCACCGAGCTGCTGCTGACAGTGATGCGCGGGCACCCGATGGGGGTGATCATGTTCCTGGAGGCCGGGGGAGAGAACCTGCGCTTCAAACCCAAGCCCATCGAGGGCGTCGACCCCGTTGCCGCACAGCAGCCCCGGCGGCTGCTGCTGGACGGCCAACAGCGCCTGACATCGCTGTTCCAGTCGCTGACCGGCGAGGGCATGGTCGAGACCGTCGACGGCCGGGGCCAGCCGATGGTGCGGCGCTACTTCATCGACATCGCCGCGGCGATGACGGTCGGCGACGGGCACCGCGACGTCGTACGGTCGCTGCCCGCCGACGGGGTGGTCCGGCCCTCGTCCGGGCGCGCACAGCCGTTCGAGGTGGCGACCCCGCATGGACAGTTCGCGGCTGGATTGATGCCGGTCACCGCGCTGTTCGGGCCGGGCGGGGCCGGCTCCTGGCTGAACAAGTGGGCGCGGTCAGCAGGCCACGACCAGATCGACGAGCGGTTCGACTACGTCGACGCGCTGACCGACCTGCTGGTCACACCGGCGACGGAGTACCTGATCCCGGCGATCCGGCTGGACGAGGGCACCACCAAGGAGGCGGTCGCGACCGTCTTCGAGAAGGTCAACACGGGCGGCCTGCCGTTGGATGTGTTCGAGCTGCTGACCGCGATGTTCGCCGGTGACGTGTCGTACTTCCGCCACCACGGCACCGATTTCCGGCTGCTGGACGACTGGAAGCTGACCGAGCAGGTGCTGGCCGGCCATCCCGTCCTGGCCGGGCTGCGCCGCACCGACTTCCTGCAGGCGGTCACCCTGCTTGGCACGCTGGAGGCCAAGCAGGCTCACCACGGTCCCGGCCGTCCGCCCGCCGTCTCGGCCCGTCGGGAGGAAATCCTCGATCTCGACCTCGACGCCTACCGCCGCTGGGCGCCCCGGCTGCGCGATGCCTTTGGGTGGGTTGCCGCTTTTCTGCGTCACGAGCACATCCACACCGCGCAGTTCGTGCCGTACCGCAGCCAGCTGGTGGCACTGGTGGTGCTCTGCGTCGTCCTCGGCGAGCAGTGCGACCGTCCCGCCGTGCGCGAGCGCATCAGCCAGTGGTTCTGGTGCGGCGTCTTCGGCGAGCTGTACAGCGGGTCGACCGATACCCGCCTCGTCCGCGATGTCGAGGAGGTGCCGGTCTGGGCGCTGGCCTCGCCCCGCGACGATTTCCGGCCGTCCCACGAGCCGCCGCTGCCGGATACCGTGAAGGGCCGGACCTTCTCACGGGCCCGCCTGCTGACGCTGCGCAGCCGGCAGTCCGCGGCCTACCGCGGCCTGTGTGCGCTGCTGATGCGATCGGGCCTCGTCGACTGGGCCGAGGGCGTCGACCAGGCCTCTCAGGGTCGCTCGCCGCTGGACGTCCACCTGGTGTTCAGCCCCGCGTGGTGCAACGCTCACGGCGTCGACGCCGGCCGGCGTGACAGCATCGTCAACAAAACGCTGCTGTCACCCCGCAGCGTCGCTCTGATCGGCGGTGCGTCGCCGGCCGAGTACCTGTACCGGTTGCAGGACGAGGCTCATGCGAGCCCGGCGGCCGTGGACGCCGTGGTCGCCAGCCATGCCATCGACCCGGCTGCGCTGCGCTGCGACGACTTCGACGCCTTCTTCGCCGCTCGCGAGGACACCCTGATCCGGCTCATCGAGGGTGCCACCGGCAAAGGCGTGACCAGTGAGGACCCCGGCCGCTTCGAGGCCCCCGAGGCCATGGACCGCGAGTCCCCGGACTATCTGGTCGACGCCCCCGCATAGCCGAGGTAGACCGCGGACATGTCCAGTTCGCCGTGGCCGGCCTCGACGACCCGCAGCTGCTGGGCTCGCAAGGCGTCGATGAGCGTGGTGTCGACCTGCGCCGCGGCGGCCGCGAGGCTGATCAGGTCGGCGTCCTTGAGCGCACCGTCCAGCGTGAAGGCCGGCGCGAAGTCCCCGGCCAGCATCGCCTTGCCCTTGACCTGTACGTACGGGGCGTTCATGGCGCCACCGTCGAGGGCGGCCAGGAAGTCCGTCGGGTCGACGCCCAGACCACGCGCAAGCGCCACCGACTGTGCGATGCCACCGAGCAGAGTGATGACGAAGGCGTTGGTGGCGAGCTTCAGCCGTGAGCCCTGCCCAGCTGCGCCGAGCCGCATCACTCGCGACGAGATCGCGTCGAGCACGGGCATCACCCGCTCCAGCGCGTCACCCGGCCCGGAGGCCAGCACGACCAGGGTGCCCTGCTCGGCGGGCTGCTTGGTGCCGAGCACCGGGGCATCGACGTAGGTCAGGCCGACCTCGGCGGCGACCGCGGCCAGCCGGTCGGAGCCCGCGCCGCCGACCGTGCTGGTCTGCACCAACACCGCGCCGGGAGAGTACGAGCCCGCACCTTCCCGCAGGGCTGACTCGACACTGTCGGCGTCCCACAGCATCGTGACGACGGCGTCGGCTCCGGCAACAGCGTCGGGCACGGTGTCGGCCACCTCGATGCCGTCGCCCGCCAGTGCGGCTGCCCGGTCGCGGGTGCGGTTCCAGACCCGGAGCTGGAACCCTGCCTTGGCGATGTTTCGGGCCATCCCGGCACCCATCGTGCCCGTGCCAAGCAGCGCCACAATGAGGTTCGGGGTGGGGCCGCCGGCAGGTCGGGTGTCGGCTGTCGTCATGGGCACATCATGACGGGCCCGGTGTACGCTACTGCCGCCTCGCCCCGATAGCTCAGTGGTAGAGCATCTCCATGGTAAGGAGAAGGTCTAGGGTTCGAATCCCTATCGGGGCTCGTCCGAGCGTCCGCTCACAGCGGGTGCCCCGGATGCCTGGCCTGGCGGTGTAGCTCAGTTGGCAGAGCAAGCGACTCATAATCGCTGTGTCGCCGGTTCAAGTCCGGCCATCGCTACGCAACGCAAGGAACACCGATCAGCTCGCAGGCGTTGCCCGGCGTGCGACGCACCCACCAGGAGGAACCGTGGCAGCGAAGAGCGCCGACATCCGCCCCAAGATCACCATGGCGTGTACCGAGTGCAAGGAACGCAACTACATCACCAAGAAGAACCGCCGCAACGACCCCGACCGGCTGGAGCTTGCCAAGCATTGCCCGCGCTGCAAGAAGCACACCCCCCATCGCGAGACCCGCTGATCTCGTCAGCATCACTATCAGGTAGCAGACGCAGCAGGCGGCCGTGACCGCTGTCGACGGGGGGCTCACCGGGCGGACCTACCCGCCGGGCGAGCCCTTCGTCGTCGGCCGGGAGCAGATCCGGGCCTTCGCCGTCGCGGTGGGCGCCGACCATCCGTGGCATCACGACGTGGCCGCCGCCCGCGGGGCGGGTTACGCCGACGTGGTGGCGCCGCCGACCTTCGCGGTCGTCCTCGCGCAGCGCAGCGACGCCCGGCTGATCACCGACCCCGCCGCCGACATCGACTACTCGCGTGTGGTGCACGGCGAGCAGCGGTTCACCCATCACCGCCCGATCGTGGCCGGGGACGAACTGGTCGCCAGCCTGCACGTCGACGCCGTCCGCAGCGCGGGCGGGCACGCCATGGTCACCACCCGCAGCGAGATCACCACCGTCGGCGGGCACCCCGTCTGCACCGCCGTCTCGCTCATCGTCGTGCGGGGCGAGTCGTGAGCGGCCGCCGGGCACTGGCCGACGTCTGGGTTGGCGAGACCATCGGCGAGTTGCGGGCCGAGGTGGACCGGGCGCGCCTCGTCGCCTATGCCGCCGCTTCCGGCGACCACAATCCGATCCATTGGAACGAGCGGGTTGCGACGTCCGTGGGGTTGCCCGGCGTCATCGCCCACGGAATGTGGACCATGGGCGCCGCCTCGACGATCCTTACCCGGTGGGCCGGCGACCCGGCGGCCGTCCTTTCCTACTCGTGCCGCTTCACCAAGCCGGTTCCGGTGCCCGACCCCGGCTCGGCCGAACTGGTCATCACCGGGCGGGTCAGCGCGGTTGACTCCTCGGCAGGCACCGCCGACCTCGACCTCGACGTCCGGCTGGCGGGCACCACCGTGCTGGGACGTGCCAGGGCCACGGTCAAGCTGTCCTGATCAGCCGGTATTTGCTGGTGGCGTAGGGCGGCCCGGCGCTCCCAGCAGTTCGGTCGCGGCCCTGGCATCTTCCTCGACCGAGGACGCGGCGCATTCCCAGACTGCCACCGGCGTGAGGACGTCCTGCACTCCGCCCAGCCGCGCCGTCGCGTCCGGATAGTCGGGTCGCCGACGGCGATCGGCGGTCAGCGGGCTCCGTGTGCCGTCCAGTCGCCACGGCATCGCCACCACCGCGATGTCGCGATGACCCAGTTCCAGCAGGTGTCGCGCCGCCGGAAGCCGCACACTCGAATCGGTCCTGTCGAAACGAGTTCGAGTGAAGTGGAGTGCATCGTGTCGGAGTCGGCCGTCGCCTCGCGCCCGCAGACCACGATCGGGCTGCGCCGTTCGCGGGCGGCGGTTTATGCCGTCTTCGCCGCCAACGGGTTCTTGTTCGCGACCTGGTTGTCGCGGCTGCCGGCGATCCGTGACGACCTCGAGCTGAGCCCGCAGCGTCTCGGCGTGATCCTGCTGGCTGCCTCGGCGGGCGCGATCACGGCGCTGCCGGCCTCCGGCCCGGTCGTCGCGAGACTCGGCGCGGCCACGACGATCAGGGTGTTCGGGACACTGGGCTGCATCGCGCTGATGGGGCCGGCGTTCGCCTTCGACCCGTGGCTGCTCGCGCTCGGCCTGTACCTGACCGGCCTGGCCGTGGGCGCTTGGGACGTCGCGATGAACGTGGAGGCCGCCGAGGTGGAGCGGCGCCTGGGCTATTCGATCATGTCGAGCTTCCACGGCGCGTTCAGCCTGGGCACGGTCGTCGCGGCAGGTCTGGGTGCGCTGCTGGCGTGGGCGGGTGTAGCCCGCGGGCCGCACCTGCTGGTGGTCGGGGCGATGACCGTGGCCGCGCTCTGGCTGGGCACCAGGGCCTTCATCCCTACCAGCGGCGAGCACGCGGCCGCACCCCGTGCACGCGGTTTCGGTGTCGCACAGGCCTGGCGCGAGCCTCGCACCATTGCCATCGGGGGCCTGGTGCTGTGCTTCGCGTTGGTCGAGGGGATCGCCAACGACTGGCTGGCGATCGCGGTCATCGACAGCCGGGGGAGCGAGAACTGGGTGGGGACCGCCGTCTTCGCGGTATTCGTCTCGGCCATGACGACGGGGCGGTTCGCGGGGTCGTGGTTCCTGGACCGTTACGGCCGGTTCCGGGTGCTCATGGCGACCGGGGTGCTGGCCGTCGCGGGCGTGCTGTCGGTCGTACTGCTGCCGGGTCTCGTCGGGGTCGTCATCGGTGCGGTGCTGTGGGGGTTGGGTGGCAGCCTCGGCTTCCCCGTGGGAATGAGCGCCGCCAGTGACGATCCGGCACGCGCGTCGCTGCGGGTCTCCGTCGTGGCCAGCATCGGCTACACGGCATTCCTGGCCGGGCCGCCGCTGGTCGGCTTCGTCGCCGAGCGCAGCGCGACGGTCGTCGGCCTGCTGGTGGCCGCGGCGGCCGGGGTGGCCGGGATCCTGCTCGCGGCCTCGGTCCGCCCGAACCCAACAGCCGAACGCGCCGCGCCCTAACCTGGGTTGGTGGACAGCCGAGCCGGGGTGCCGCTG
>CAZEYA010000186.1:0-7457 GCA_964516515.1 uncultured Kineosporiaceae bacterium
CGACGACGACCGCCGGCGACCTTGTGGTCGAGGAGAACCACACCGCTACCCCGGCGGCCTCGAGGTGGGCGGCGATCCGCATCGGGGCGTACAGCAGCTCCTCCGTCCCCAGCACCAACACCCTGCCGGGGCCGGTCGTCATGAGCGCCACAAGATCCGACGCGACACCCGCCGCGGCGGCGTCCAGCTGCTGCGACCCGGCCGCAGTGATGCCGTACCGGCCACCTTCGCGCACCGCCGCGGGCCAGCCGACCGGTACCCGGGTGACCTTCCCGCACTCGTCAGACGTTGTCCCGGGCGACGGCAGGTGGGCAGCGACGACGCGCGCCCCGGCAGCCCGGTCGCTCGCACCTGGCGGCAGCAGCAGCGTGCCCCGTGCCAGCGTGACCCACAGGATCTCCACGCCGAGGGCGGCGGCGCCCTCGGTCAACCGGCGCTCGTCCGCCGTGCGGCGCACGTCCACCAGTGCTGCGACCACATAGCGTTCTCGGGGCCGGATCTGCTCCAGTGCGGCGATGGTGTTCAGCGCCGTGCTGCCCGTGGACATCTCGTCGTCGACCAGCACCACCGGGCCGCCACCGCGCAGCAGCGAGGCGTCCGAGGGGCAGAGCGCGTGGGCACGGGCGTGGCTGTGCGCCTC
The DNA here is from genome assembly GCA_964516515.1 of uncultured Kineosporiaceae bacterium. Classification (GTDB taxonomy): domain Bacteria; phylum Actinomycetota; class Actinomycetes; order Actinomycetales; family JBBAYJ01; genus JANNOG01. Next base: position 641 of record CAZEYA010000186.1, read on the forward strand.
GTCGAAGCCGACTTCCGGTGAGACCTCCCCCGGTCGCCGGGTGGAATGCAGGTAGGGCGCCCCCAGCGCTACCGCTACCGCGTGCCCGAGACCGGTCGCCGTCTCAGCGAACCCGAGCACGAACGCAGGGGGCGCTGGGGCCTCGCCCAACCGGACCGACACCGCATCAGCCAGGCCAGCGGCTGCCGCGCCGGCCTCGCTGGGCGCAACCGGCACATGCTTGCCCAGCACCCGCGAAACCAGCAGGAACGCCCGCCTGGGGTTGTCGCGCAAGGCCAGACCCACGAGCTCGGTGATTGCGGTGCCGGCGGCCTGGCTGCCGGTCGTCGGGGCAGCGGCCCGCATCGCGATGCCGGTGGTGCGGGTGACCCACCCGGACCGCCAGCCCGTCGGGATGCTCATCGATTGACGGCCGCGCCCAGCAGCTCGGCGATGCTCACCCTGTCGCGCGCCACTCCGAAGGCCTCGGCTCGCGCCATCACCCGCCTGGCCCATGCCTGGTGCGGCTTCGACTCGTTCATCTTGTTGCGAAAATCGGATGCCACGACCCCGCCGGCGTGCTCGGTGGCCAGAATGGCCTTGGCGTCCACGTACTCCTCGTGCGGCACCACCGACATGGCATTGACCACCGGTACGTGGGTGGGGTGGATGACCGTCTTGCCCGTCAGGCCCTGCGCCTGGTCGAGGAAGGTCTCGCGGATCAGGCCGTCCACCTCCATCGCGATGAGGTCGCGGCGCAGGGCCGTGTCTTGACCCTCGACGAATGGCGAGGCCCGCAGCTGCGGTTTGAACACCCGCTCGGCGCTGCTGAAGTACTCCCACACCGGACCGGTGATGGTGAAACCTGAGCCGTCGCCGCGACCGAACACGTTGACGATGTCGGCGATGACCGTTGCCACGGGGTGTACGTCGTAGATCGTCAGCTCGCGGTGCCGGCGTAGGCCGAAGGCGGCGCACAGGTCGGTGGCCCCGATGCGGATCGCCAGGATCTCGTCTCGGTAGTGGTCGAGCAGCGCGTAGGCATCGCGCAGCGCCGCTGTCCGGCTCTCGACCTTCGCGATCTCCATCGACTCCAGCACGGGCATTGCCAGGTAGCGATGCCCCGATCGGATGGAAGCCTTCGCCAGCGCAGCAAGGAAGATCTCGCCGCGGGTACGGTCGAATTTCGGCAGGACGAAGCCCGACAGCACCCCGGCGTGCTCGCCGAGGCCGTCGACCAGGAGATCCACCTGCTCCGGCTCCCTGACCCGAACGAAGATCAATGGGGAGGCGGCACCGGACTCGCGGTGGAGTTGCAGCTGCGCGAGGAGGTTGACCTGTGCCTGCTCGACGTCACGATCGGCGATGGCATCCTCCAGGCACAGCACGGTGCTGGTGAGGCCTCGCTCGGCGCCTCGCCGCAGGTCGTCGGCAAGGTGCGAACGGGTGGCGGGACTGTAGAGCGTGCCGCCCAGCGCCACCGCGAGCCGGTCGATGGGGTCCTCGGCGCTGAACGGGGCGGGTGGTGTCTCGAACAACCGGTCCAGTTGCTCGTCGCCCAGCTGGCTGAAATGCCTCATTTTGCCGCCACAGGGCGACAGTTCACCAGGTGAGTCACGTTTCCGCCTCCGGTCCTACTGCTGACTGGCGGCGAGACGCTGCGCGGTGACGTGGTTGATGCGCTGCAGACCGCCCGTGCCGAGGCCACCGAGCTGGCTCTCGATCATCCGGACCACAGCCGGGTCCTCGGACATGATCTCCGAGGACTGCATGAGGATGGTGCCCTCGCCGACGAAGTCCATCTGACGTTCCTCACCGCTGTTGATACCCAGCATGCTGTTGGCGGCCATGCCGAGGAAGCTCTGCATCCAGCCCGCGTCGAAGTGATGGCACGGCGCCGGGGTGTCGGCCCAGCCGACCAGCGCCTCGGGGTCGACCCGCATCGGCGGCTCGGCGAAGATCACCGGACCGTTGGAGGAGGCGATGAATTTGCCCGTGCCGTAGAGCGTGAGAAATCCCGGCACGATCGACTGCTTGAGCTCGAGCGACGTAGCGAAGCTCAGCAGGTTGTTGGCGCGGATCGTCAGGTTCCCGGCTTCGAGGTCGAAGGAGTTGATGTCGTGCCCGCGGTCACCGATGACGACCTTGCCCTGGCCCTGCGCGACCACCCAGTCCATCGCATACAGCGGGGATGAGAACCGGGTGGCGACGAAACCCGCCATTGACGTGGCGGCCAGCGCCTCGAACTTGGCCTGGCCGTAGTAGGCGATCATCGCGCCCTTGCGCATGAACCACTGCTGGGACAGGTCGACGCAGAAAGCGTAGGGGTTGACGTTGTCGTCGGTGGGCAGCGTGTAGGGGTTGAGTGGCGCCGGTTCCGTCATAGCTTCTCCTCCGACGCCTGAACGAAGACAGTGCCGCTACCCGTGCACCGTAGCTGGATGGCCTCACCCGAGCCCTTGCCGACCGCCTCGCGCCAGCCGACCTTGGCCGATACCTCGACCTTGACCTGCCCCAATGCGGCGACGTATGCCTGCGGGTCGACCGCCACGTTGCGGGATTGGTCGATCGGCAGGGAGAACGTCTCGCCGTGGGACAGCAGCACCGCCGAACCCTGACCGGACAGCTGCGTGGTGAACAGCCCCTGACCGGACATCATCCCGCTGACGGCGGCGCGCATCCCGCCTTGACCGATGAAGGCTGTCGAGGCCTGCAGCGTGACGTCGTGACAGAGCAACCGATCCGCCTCGACCAGCATCACCTGCCCCGGCGCGATGTCGACGATGGTCACGTGCGAGCCGCGGAACCCGTACCAGACCTCACCCTGGCCAGTCGCCTCCATGGTTGCCTCGTGCTCGCCCGCCATCCGCCGGGCCAGCCCACCGGCCAGCCCGCCGAGGCCACCCGCGCCGGCACCGCCAGGGACACCGTGGGGCACGAACCGGACGTCGCCGGTATACCCGAGCATCGCGCCTCGTCGGGCGATCACCGGTGACCCGAGCCGCACCTTGACGACCTTGCTGTTGACCATCTCGAAACCCGGCATGTCAACGCTCCGCAGGCTGGATGTAGACGACGCCGGAACCGTCGAAGCGCAGACTGAAGGCCTCACCGCTGTCCTCGCCGATGACGTTGCGCCAGGAAATATCGGTGATGAACGTCTGGGTGACCTGGCCACGGTGGGCGATGAAGGCGTCGGGGTCGACCACCAGGGGGTACTGGGGCGAGACCTCCAGGGCGATCATCGGGCCGTCGGACAGCAGGGCGACGGTGCCGTTGCCGCTGACCGTGGTGGTGAACAGGCCCTGCCCGCTGCTGGCCCCCCGCAGGCCTGCGAACGCGACGTCGGTCCGCAGGTCGGTGTCCAAGGCCAGCAGCGACGAGGACTCCACGGACAGCTTGTCACCCGCCAGCTGAACCAGCTGGATCTCCATCGCCCCCTTGGCGAGGTAGACCACGCCGCTGCCCTTCATGTCCATCAACTGCAGCGACTCACCCGTCATCCGGCGCTTGACCGCCGCCCCCAGGCCACCGCTGCCGCCGATACCGGTGCTCTTGAAGCTGATGTCACCCTCGTAGGCGACCATCGCGCCGGTGATGGCCCGCGCGGTGTCACCCGCCAGATGCGCCTGCAGGACACGCGAACTCTTGAGCTGGAATCGGGCCACGCACCTCACCTCTCGTCCACACGTCACGCCACCGGATTGGCGGTGCGCCAGACCCTAGTGGGTCGCGTGCGGTCGGGTCACTTACGCCCGCGTGACCAGTTCATCCCCCAGCCGTAGGCGTCATCCAGCGCGCTCTGGGCACCCTTGATGTAGCGAACCTCGCGCCGCACCTCCAACTCGCCGCGCGCGTTGTCGATGAGGGCGATCGCGCACAACGGCGAGCTGGTGTCGGCCTCGTCCAGCAGGATCTCGATGGGCGTCCCGCTGACCGGGTGCAACGTGGCCACGGCCTCGGCCGAGACCCAGTTGGGGGTGCCTTCGTAGATGAACGCGAAGACGATGATCCGCTTGATGTTCTTGCCCGCACCGAGGTCGATGAACAGGTTCTCGCCGTCGGTGTTCTGCCCGGAGCGGTCGTCGCCGTCGAGCCAGATGACCGGCTCGGTGCGGAAGCTCTGCTGTGACGTGAAGGCGTTGCCCAGTGCCTGGACCACTCCCTTGGAGCCGTCGGAGAACTCGTACAGGCAGCCGAGGTCGAGGTCGATCTTTGACGCCGCCGCTTTACCGAAACCGAAGAGCCCACCGCCACGACCGCTGGTCGGGGGGGTGGTCTTCCAGTTGAGGTTGACCCGCAGAACGCCGGAGCCACCGCCGGACTTGGTCAGCGAGATGGTCGGTGAACTCTTGGTCAGGGTGACCTTGGACAGGTTGACCCCGCCGCCGGTCGAGGCCGGCTTGGACTCGGGGTTGGGCTTGGAATAATTGATCGACATGTGCGCTCCTCAACCGACCGGGACGGCGGTCTGCTGCTCGGTGGACGGCTCCTCGGCGGGCAAGCGCCGCCGACGGATGATGGACTGTGCCAGCGAAAGCAGGATGAGGGCCACCCCGATCAGGCCGGTCAGGATCTCGTTGATGTGGAACCCAATGCCGACCAGCAGGATGGTCGCCAGCGCACCGATGGCCCAGTGGGCGCCGTGCTCCAGGTAGACGTACTCGGCCAACGTGCCCTTGCGCACCAGGAACACGGTGATCGACCGGACGAACATGGCACCGATGAAGCCGAGGCCAAGCGCGATGATGATTGGGTCGCTGGTGATGGCGAAGGCCCCGATGACGCCGTCGAACGAGAACGACGCATCGAGCACCTCGAGGTACAGGAACAGGAAGAACCCGGCCTTGCCGGTCGCCCTCGCGAGCTGGGTAGGCCCCCCGGTCGGCTTCCTCGTTGCGGTGGCGGTCGCCGAGGCTGCGTCAGGCCCGGCGGAGGTGACCGTGGCAGCCGGGGTGTTCGAGGCAGCCAACGCCTCGCGCGCTGCCTCCGGGGCGGCTGTGGTCTCGAACAAGCTGCCCAGGCTGTTGACCGCTAAGTAGGTGACCATGCCCAGCACGCCGGAGATCATGACGATCGATGGCTCGTCGGCCAGGAACTGCGCGGCCATGACCAGGGCGACTCCGGCGATGATGACGGAGGACCGGCCGAGTTTGCCCACCTTGGCCAGCGCCCGCTCGATCGGAGCCAGCCAGACGATTTCCCGCTCCTCGAACACCCAGTCCAGGAACAGCATGAGCAGGAACATGCCGCCGAAGGCGGCAATCTGGGGGTAGGCCTGATTGAGGATGTAGCCGTAAGACCCCGGCTCCTCGGGGTCACCCCGCTCCAGGGCCAGCCTGACCGCCTCCACCGGCCCCAGGTCGGCGGTGATCCCGACGATAAGCAGCGGGAACACCAGCCGCATGCCGAACACGGCGATGAGGATGCCGATCGTCAGGAAGATCTTCTGCCAGAAGTCGCTCATCCGTTCCAGCACCTTGGCGTTGACCACCGCGTTGTCGAAGGACAACGAGATCTCCAGCACGCCGAGGATCGCGCACAGCAGTAGCGCTTGCGGCCCGCCGTAGATGAACGCCACAACGAGCGAGACGACAGCGACGACGAACGAGCCCCAGAAGGTGCGGAGAATCATCGGTGCCCGTCGGGTCGGTGGTCAGGTGTCAGCTACGCCAGGTGTGACGAAGCCCAGGGCTAGCGACGTCAGACCGAGACGCCGAAGTCCTTGGCGATGCCCGCAAGGCCGTCCGCATAGCCCTGGCCGACGGCCCGGAACTTCCAGTCAGCACCGCTGCGGTACAGCTCACCGAAGACCAGGGCGGTGTCGGTGGAGGCGTCCTCGCTGAGGTCGTAGCGGGCCAGTTCGGCGCCGCCGGCCTGGTTGAGGATGCGGATGTAGGCGTTGCGGACCTGGCCGAAGCTCTGGCTGCGGTTCTTGGCGTCATAGATCGTCACCGGAAAGACGACCTTGTCGGCCTCAGCGGGGACGGTGGCGAGGTTCACCTTAAGCAACTCGTCGTCGCCGTCGCCCTCGCCGGAGGTGTTGTCACCGGTGTGCTCGACCGAGCCATCGGTGCTCTTGAGGTTGTTGAAGAAGACGAAATGACCGTCGCTGAGGACCTTGCCGGCCGAGTTGACGACCAGCGCACTGGCATCGAGGTCGAACTCCGCGCCGCTGGTGGACCGGGCATCCCAGCCCAGTCCGACCATCACCGCGGTGAGGCCGGGGGCCTCCTTGGACAACGAGACGTTCCCGCCCTTGCTGAGGCTGACACCCACGAGAGATCCTCCACCTTGGTTGTGACGTACCGGGTCCACCCCGGTCGCGCGTCCCCACGGGCGGCGACGCCCTAGTAGCCTAGTGCTGGAGTCTGGGAATACGCACAGCGGCGCCCGGCAGCGTGGTCACGAGCGCACGATGGTCGGGCGGACGGTGTCCGACCATCGTGGCCTCGCGGCAGTCGCCAGATGGTTGTCAATCCGGAGATCAGTCATCGACGAACACGAGTATGGCAACCACCGCCAGCACACCCGAAAGGATCATGAACCATGACCCCAACCCCGACGCCTTCGCTCGCTCTTCAGGGCTTGCGACCCGCATGGTTCGGAACAACAGAATGGCCCCCGACGCCACCCAGGCCAATGCGAGCGGGATGAGTGAAGACCGCCTCAACAGTAGCCCGCATCCTTACATATAACCCCAGGGCCCCGGACGCCGAGTGGCGAGCAAATGATGAGCGAGACAACGCCGGCGATGATCCCGCAAATCACCGCCGCTGGACCACACACAATGCCCCCGATCACCACACCAGTCAGCCCGCAACCGCCCGCGTAGATG
>CAZEYA010000187.1:0-7408 GCA_964516515.1 uncultured Kineosporiaceae bacterium
GCGCAGCGGCCGCCCGCCACACCCCCCGGCCGGTCCTCCCGCTCGCCTGCCGGGCGGCCGCTGCGCCGGGCAGTAGCCGCCCTGGACCCGGATCCGGTGCGCGTCGCGTTGGCCGTGCTCGCCGGTACGGCTGCCATGGGCTGCGCCGTCGGGCTGATGGCCACCTCGGCGTGGCTGATCTCGCGAGCCGCGCAGCAGCCGCTGATCGGGGTGCTCGCGGTGGCCGTCGTGACGGTGCGGGCGCTCGGCATCGGCCGCGGGGTGTTGCGCTATGTGGAGCGACTGGCCTCGCATGACGTAGCGCTGCGCGGGGTGGTGGCGCTGCGCGAGACGCTCTACAGGCGGCTGGCGGCCGCCGACCCTGCCCGGGTGGCCGGGCTTCGCCGCGGGGACCTGCTGGCCCGGGTGGGTGCGGATGTCGACGCGCTCGCCGATGTCGTGGTCCGCTCCCTGCTGCCCTTCGGCGTGGCGGCGCTGACGTGCCTCGTGACGAGTGTGATGGTGACCGCCGCGCTCCCTGCAGCGGGCCTCGTCGTCGCGCTGAGTCTCGCCGTCGCCGGGGCTCTCGCGCCGCTGCTGGCCGCAATCGCTGCCCGCCGTGCCGAAGCAGGCGCCGCAGCGGCCCGGACCCGCATGACCGATGAGACCCTGGGGCTGCTCGACGCCAAGCGCGAACTGGTGGTGGCGGGAGCCGCCGCGGGACGGCTCGCGCGGCTCCGGGATATCGACGCCATTCTCACCGGACGCCTGGATGCCGCCGCCCGGCCGGCCGCGCTGGCAGCCGCCCTGTCGACCCTCGCGAGTGGCGCAGGCACGCTGGCCGCGCTGTCACTCGGGGTGATCGCCGTTCGGGAGGGGCGGCTGAGCGAGGTGATGCTCGCCGTGGTGGCGCTGACCCCGCTGGCTGCGGCCGAGACGGTCGCGGCGCTCCCTGTGGCGGCGGCCGGGCTGGTGCGCGCCCGGGTCGCGGCCGTTCGCGTGCTGGATCTGCTCGATGCCGGCGGGGGTGAGGTGTCGCGGGATGCCGGTCTGGCGGCGACGGGGTCGGTAGCGGGTCCAGTGGCCGGCGTGGCGCGACCGATGGTCATCGCCAGGGACCTGGCGTGCGGCTGGCCACGGCGGCCACCGGTGCTCACCGGCCTCGACCTCGACCTGTCCCCGGGGCGCCACGTGGCGGTCGTCGGCGGCAGCGGCTGCGGCAAGACGACACTGCTGCTGACCCTCGCGGGCCTGCTACCGCCGGTGGGAGGATCGCTGGCCCTGGCCGGTCCGGGGGCTCCAGGACGCGACTACGCCGACATCATGCCGGCGGTGATGCGCAGGACGGTGTCGTTCACGGCCGAGGACGCCCACGTCTTCACCACCACCGTTCGGGAGAACCTCCGGGTCGCCGATCCCGGAGCGGACGACGAGCACCTGCTGGCCGTGGCGCGGCGAGCGGGGCTGGCGCAATGGCTGGCAGGGACCGAAGCCGGACTGGACACCATGCTCGGCTCCGGCGGCGCAGGGCTGTCCGGGGGTGAGCGCCGGCGCCTGCTGCTGTCAAGGGCGCTGTTGGCCGGGGCAGGAGTGCTGCTGCTCGACGAACCCGGTGAGCACCTAGATGCCGCGACCGCAGACACGCTGCTCGAGGAGTTGTTCGACGTCGACGACGGTCCTGCCGTCATGATCGTGACCCACCGGGTCTCGGGTCTGGCCCGCGCGGACGAGGTGATCGTCCTGCACCGAGGGACGGTGGCCGCCCGGGGCGCCCATGACCACCTGCTCCGGACGCATCCGCCCTACCTCGACACCTGGTTGGCCGAGCAGGGTCGAGTGTCGGCCCTGTCCGGATAGTGAGTCACCCTCTCCTCGGACGGGGGGCGGGGCCGCTGGATCCTCGAGATCGACATCAATGGCTTCCGTCATGTCAACAGCCGGCTGGGGCACGCCTGCGGCGACGATGTGCTGGTGCTGGCGGGTGAGGCGAAATCCCGGGCCAAGCGGGCGGCCGGACGCTGGTTCGCCAGTTGCGCCCCGACCCTGTTGAATGCTGCCGTGCCTTTGAGCGGCCAGTACGAGCCCAGCCCGACCGCGTGGGTCAGGCAGCAGGTCGAGACCATCGAGTCCTCAGGCGGGACCAAGGGGACCCAGTTGCGGGGCATGCCGGTGGTCGTGGTGACGATGCGCGGCGCGCGATCCGGCAAGCTCCGCAAGGTGCCGTTGATGCGGGTTGAGCACGCGGGGCGCTACGCCCTCGTCGCGTCCCTGGGCGGCTCCCCCAACCACCCCGTCTGGTACGCCAACCTGCTCGCGGATCCGCACGTAGAGCTACAGGACGGGCCCGCCATGGGCGAGTACATGGCGCGCGAGGTGGTCGCCGCGGAGAAGCGCGAGTGGTGGGACCGGGCGGTCGCCGCCTATCCGGACTACGCCAACTACCAGGCGCGCACGAGGCGTGAGATACCTGTCCTCGTGCTGGACCCGATCGCCTGACGTGTGAGCATGCAACCCGGTGACCCCACGCGCCTCGGCGCACATCCCGACGGCGACGGCACGTCGTTCGCGGTCTTCTCGTCGGCGGCCGCCTACGGGGGTGCTGTCGAGCTGTGTCTGCTCCACGACACGAACGCCGCGGGCTGGACCGAGCGGCGGCTGCCCATGCTGGTCGAGCATGACGTGTGGCATGCCCGGGTCCCCGGCGTCGGTCCCGGCCAGGTGTACGGCTACCGGGTCTCGGTCCCCACCGGTGCCCCGCACAGCGCGGGTGCCCTTGTGGTCGACCCATACGCCCGAGCCATGACCCAGCCGCGACCTGCGGACCCGCGACACCTGCTCGGGGTCGTCGTCGACGGGACCTTCGACTGGGGCGACGACGCCCCACCGCGCCACCCATGGGCCGACACGGTGCTGTACGAGGTGCACGTCAAGGGGCTGACGAAGCAGCATCCCGAGGTGCCCGAGGCACTGCGGGGCAGCTACGCCGGCCTGGCCCACCCCGCGGTCATCGAGCACCTCACCGCACTCGGCGTCACCGCCGTCGAGCTGCTGCCGGTCCACCAGTTCCTCACCGAGCCGTTCCTGCTCGACAAGGGCCTGCCCAACTACTGGGGCTACTCGACGATCGGCTACTTCGCTCCGCACGCTGGCTTCAGCTCGACCGGCAGCCGCGGCGGGCAGGTCCGCGAGTTCAAGCAGATGGTCAAGGCGCTGCACGCCGCCGGGCTCGAGGTCGTCCTGGACGTGGTCTACAACCACACCGCCGAGGGCGGCGAGGGCGAACCGCCGCTCTCACTGCGGGCCCTGGCCGATGACGTCTACTACCGCCACCACGACGGCCACTACTTCGACACGACGGGCACCGGCAACAGCCTCGACGCCGGTCGGCCCGAAGTGCTGCGCCTCGTCATGGACTCGCTGCGGTATTGGGTCACCGAGATGCACGTCGACGGGTTCCGCTTCGACCTCGCCGCGGCGCTGGCCCGCGAAGGGCTCTCGATCGACCACATGAGCGCGTTCTTCGCCCTCATGTACTCCGACCCCGTGCTCAACCGGGTCAAGCTCATCGCCGAGCCGTGGGACGTCGGGCAGTGGGACAGCTACCAGGTGGGCCGCTTCCCCGCCGGATGGAACGAGTGGAACGACCGCTTCCGCGATTCGGTGCGCGACTTCTGGCGCGGCGACGGCCACGCGGGGGACCTGGCCACGAGACTCGCCGGCTCAGCCGATCTCTACGGTGCCGGCCGCCGGGGACCGGACGCATCGGTCAACTTCGTCACCGCGCACGACGGCATGACCCTCAACGACCTCGTCGCCTACTCGACCAAGCACAACGAGGCCAACCTCGAGGACAACCGCGACGGCACGACGAACAACCGTTCCGCCAACTACGGCATCGAAGGCCCGACCGACGACCCCGCGATCCTCGCCGTTCGACAACGCCAGCGACGCAACCTCCTCGCCACACTGCTGCTGTCCCAGGGTGTGCCCATGCTGCTCGGCGGGGACGAGATCGGCCGCACGCAGTGGGGGAACAACAACGCCTACTGCCAGGACAACGAGATCAGCTGGTACGACTGGGCGGGGGTCGGCGAGGCCGAGCGCGCGCTGCGCAATTTCACCCGGCGGGCCATCGCGTTGCAGTTGTCCCAGCCCGCGCTCCGGCGGCGCAGCTTCCTGACCGGCGCCACCCTGCCCGGCGCCGAGCTGCCGGACGTCGGGTGGTTCGATCACGACGGGACGCCGATGAGCGGGCACCGGTGGACCGACACCGCAACTCGGTGCGTCGCAGTGCTCCTGGCCGGCGACCGGGTCGATCCCCGCGACGTGGCCGGCCGACCGCAACGCGGCGACGACGTCCTGCTCATCCTCAACTCGCACTGGGACCACATCTCCCGGTTCGCTCTGCCCGGCCGTTCCGGCGCGCAGTGGAGCGTCGTGCTGGACACGTGGCAGGCCGACGGCGCGCCCGCTGCGGATGCGGTGCCCCGCATCCCGGGCCAGATCCTCGACGTGCCGCCCCGGACCTTCGTCGTGGCGACGTCGCTGGTGCAGGGGCGCGGTTTATCAGGATTGTGAGCGTGGTCGCCGAGGTCGCACCGGCACAGAGCTGGTCCCTGGTGGGTATGGCGCTGCTGACCGGACGGGCTACGGCCTCGCCCAACGACCCGATCGAATCGGCCATCGGCGCCTTCCGCTCGGCAAGCGCATAAGCCGACCCGGAATGGTCGCCGCGTTGGTGCTCAAAGGGATCGCGCAAGCCTCGCGAGTACAGTCCGCAGGGCCACCAACCTCGGTTACGTCCTGTACAGCAGGTTGGGAATGTCGACGGTGCCGGCCCGCGTTCGGGGCGGTATCGCGGCTCCGCGATCGTCGATTGTCGCGACAGTTGGCCCTACTCGACGGTGACGCTCTTCGCGAGGTTGCGGGGCTGGTCGATGTCCAGGCCCTTGGCCTTGGCCAGTTCGGCGGCGAAGACCTGCAGCGGCACCGTGGTGACCAACGGCGCGAGCAGGGTCGGGGTCTGCGGCACCCGGATGACGACGTCGGCGTGCTGCTCGACCTCGACGTCGCCCTCCTCGGCGATGACGATCGTCAGCGCGCCGCGGGCCCGGACCTCCTGGATGTTCGACACCACCTTGGCGTGCAGCATGTCTCGGCCCCGCGGGCTGGGCACCACGATGACCACGGGCTGGCCCGGCTCGACCAGCGCGATCGGGCCGTGCTTCAGCTCCCCGGCGGCGAAACCCTCGGCGTGGATGTAGGCCAGCTCCTTGAGCTTCAGCGCCCCCTCCAGCGCCACGGGGAACCCGACGTGACGGCCGAGGAACAGCACGGTCCGCTTGCCGGCCAGATCACGAGCGACGCGCCGCACGTGGTCCATCCCGTCCAGCACCTTCTGGATCTTGTCCGGCACTGCGTTCAACTGGTCGACGACCTCGGCGATCTCATCAGCGAATTTGGTCCCCCGCAGTTGCGCCAGATACAGGCCCAGCAGGTACGCCGCGGTCATCTGGGCCAGGAACGACTTGGTCGAGGCGACCGCGACCTCGGGACCGGCGTGGGTGTACAGCGCGGCGTCGGATTCGCGCGGGATCGTCGAACCGAACGTGTTGCAGATCGCCAGCACCCGGGCGCCCTGCTGGCGGGCGTGACGCACCGCCATCAGGGTGTCCATCGTCTCCCCCGACTGCGAGATCGCCACCACCAGCGTCCGGGAGTCCACGATCGGGTCGCGGTAGCGGAACTCGTGCGCCAGCTCGACCTCCACCGGGATCCGGCACCAGTGCTCGATGGCGTACCGGGCGACCATCCCGGCGTAGGCGGCCGTGCCGCACGCGATGACGATGATCCGGTCGATCGCCTTCAGCTCCGCCTCGTCGATGCGGATCTCGTCGAGCATCAACCGCCCGCCCTGGTCGGTCCGGGCCCGCAGCGTGTCGGCCACCGCCCGGGGCTGCTCGTCGATCTCCTTCTCCATGAACGAGTCGAAGCCGCCCTTCTCGGCGGCGGCGGCGCTCCAGTCGATGCGGAAATGCCGACCGGTGACAGCGTGACCGTAGAAATCGGTGATCTCCGCCCCGGCGCCGGTGATCTCCACGACCTGATCCTCGCCCAGTTCGATTGCGTCGCGGGTGTCGTCGATGAAGGCCGCCACGTCGCTGCCCAGGTACATCGCGCCGTTCCCGACCCCGACGACCAGCGGCGACGAGCGGCGGGCGGCGGCGATGACGCCCGGATGGTCGGCGGAGATCACGAGCAGCGTGAACGCGCCTTCCAGCCGGCGGCAGACCCGGCGCAGCGCCTCGGCCAGTCCTATCGGCTGGCCCTCGGCGCTCGCGTCATCCAGCACCAGACGCAGCAGGTGGGCGACGACCTCGGTATCGGTCTGGCTGATCTGGGCCACGCCCCGCTCGGTCAACTCGCCGCGCAGCCGGGTGTAGTTCTCGATGATGCCGTTGTGGATGACGGCGATCCGGCCATCGGCGCTGGTGTGCGGATGGGCGTTGACGTCGGTGGGGGCGCCGTGCGTGGCCCAGCGGGTGTGCCCGATCGCCGCTTGCGGGTGCGCCGGGCGCGACCCGTCGAGGTCCGCGACGGCGTCGATCAGCGCCGCGAGCTTGCCGGCACGCTTGGTGACGAGCAGTGGGCCGTCGGGATCGAGGGCCGCGACGGCGACGCCGGCGGAGTCGTAGCCGCGGTACTCCAGCCGCTTGAGGCCACGCAGCACGACATCGATGGCGTCGCAGGCGTGGTCGCTGCCGCCGTCCGAAGCGTCGGCACTGGACGCGAACACCACTCCGACGATCCCGCACATACGGCGTGAGTCTAGGCGCGGCGCGGGCGGTGGTCCTCGCAGCAGCGCGGCGGATGCTTCGACTCGAAGGGCACCAGGGTGCCGCCGGGCCCGTGGAATCGACCCAGGAGGCCATCGACAAGGGATATCGTGCTCGCGAGACCGAGGAGTTCGCCATCCTCAGCCTCGCCGGGCAGGGCTGGATCACCGGACCGGGCCGTTGCGCCTTACGGCTCCAGCGGGATCATCATCAACTGCCCGGTGTTCGCCCGGCTGCTCTGACCAGCAATTGATGAGCTTCTGACCGTTACCGCACGCGTACCGCGCGACCCTATCGTCGCGCGGTATGCGTGCGGTAACGAGTCGTCCGGACGAGCTGTACTGGGCCGTGCCCGCCATCTTGAAGTCGGCCAAAGCATTCAGGTGTTGCGACGACACCTAGAACTCGCCACGCACCGCTTCAAGGAGCCATGGCGACATGGCGCGCTGGAGCGAAGCGACGAGCATCAGGGAGGAGTGGATTCGTAAGCGCCCATGTCATAAGCACCGCTGCGTAATGTGCCCAAGAAATCGGTCGTCACCGCCGAAAGGGAAATGCCCTTGTTGATAACAGGCGAAGAAGGAGACAGCTTG
>CAZEYA010000188.1:0-7401 GCA_964516515.1 uncultured Kineosporiaceae bacterium
ATCGCCTTCGGCGGGGCCACCATCGCGGTCGAGCGCGACGCGCTGGCCGCCGCCGGCGCCGAGGTCACCGTCGGGGTGCGACCTGAGGACCTGGACCTGGCCGAGAGCGGTCAGGGCCTGCCGGTCATCGTCGACGTGGTGGAGGAGCTGGGCGCTGACGCCTACATCTACGGCACCGCGCAGGCCGGGCACGCGGTCGAGGCCGGCCACGAGGACACCCAGCGCGGTACGGCGGTCATCGCCCGCACCGACGGCCGGAACCCGCCCGAGATCGGCCAGACGATCTACGTGCGGCCCAACAACCCCGAGAACGTCCATCTCTTCCACGTCACCGACGGCCACCGCCTGGGTGACAAAGTGGCGGGTCCGGTCACCAGCTCGCCGGGCGGCGCGACGCTGCTCAAGTAGCAGCGGTCCCCAGGGGACAGGGCAGGATCGGCACGGGCCGGTCGTCGCGCCTCAGGTGTGATGACCGGCCCATGTCACACCGCGCTGATTCGCGCAACACGAGTCGAGCGCAATGTACGACAGTTGTCGGACACGACGTACCATCGGTGCATGCCGAAGACGCTGGGGTTTCGTCCAACGGAAGAGGATGAACGCATCATTCGCGAGGCAATGCGCGAGAACGCGGCCACCACAGATGTTCTGCGACGGGCACTTCGCCTGCTCGACCGCGAGGTGTGGTTGGCCCGGGCCCGCGCGGACGCTGAGCGGTTGGCCGGCGAGGACCTGTCCGACGAGCCCAACGCCTGGTGATCCGTGGCTCCATTCATCGCCTAGACCTCGGGGAAGCCCGCCGAGGCCATGAGCAGCGAGGCCGCCGGTACGGGCTCGTCCTCAGTCCGACGCAGATGAGCTGGTCGGTCATCACCATCATTGCGGCGTCCACCAGCGCACAGCCCGCGACTGTCCGGCCCGAAGTCGAACTGGGGGGTGTCGCCACCCGCATCCTGGTCGACCAGATCCGTAGCATCGACGTCCGTTATGTCGCCGATGAGCCCACCTTTTACCTCGCCGGGCACGAGCTCGCCGAGGTCGAGCAGGCAGTGACGCGCTACCTCGGACTCTGAAGCCCGATCAGGCGGTGGGTGGTGCCATCGCCCCGGTCATGATCGCGACGGCGTCGGACATGGTGTGCGACTGCGGGCTGACCACAGCGATCCGCCGCCCAAGGCGCTGGATGTGGATCCGGTCGGCCACCTCGAACACGTGCGGCATGTTGTGGCTGATCAGGACGACGGGCAGGCCGCGGTCGCGGATGCTGGTGATCAGCGCAAGCACCCGGTTGGACTCCTTGACGCCCAGCGCCGCAGTCGGCTCGTCCATCACCACGAGCCGTGAACCGAACGCCGCCGCCCGTGACACCGCGACGGCTTGCCGCTGCCCGCCGGACAGCGTCTCGACGGCCTGGTTCATGTTCTGCACCGTCAGCACGCCGAGCGCCTTGAGCTGTGACGCGGCCTCGTCACGCATGCCCTTGTGGTCGAGTTGGCGGAAGACCGTGCCGCGGATGCCCTTCTTGACCCGTTCGCGGCCCAGGAACAGGTTGGCCGCGATGTCGAGTGCGGGGCAGACCGCCAAGGACTGATAGACCGTCTCGATCCCGGCGTCGCGCGCCGCGAGCGGGTTGGCGAACCGCACAACCTCGCCGTCGAGCCGGATCTCCCCCTCGTCGGCGGTCTCGGCCCCGGTGAGGCACTTGATGAGCGTGGACTTCCCGGCCCCGTTGTCTCCGATAACGCCCAGGATCTCACCGGGCATCAGGTCGAAGTCGCTGCCACTGAGTGCGGTAACGCTGCCATAGCGCTTGACCAGGCCGTGCGCGGACAACACAGGGGCCGCGCCCCCGGTCGGTGATTCCACCATCTCGGTCGCGGTGCTCACAGCTTGACCCTCCGGATCCACTGGTCGAGGGTGACCGCGCCGATGACCAGGACACCGGTCGCGAGGAGTTGCCACTGCTGGTCGACGCCAGCGATCCCCAGCCCGACGCTGAACGTGGTGACCACCAAGGCCCCCAACAGGGTGCCCAACACTAGGCCACGACCACCGAACAGGCTCGTGCCACCAAGCACCACGGCCGTGATCGATGCCAGGTTCTCGGTCTGACCCGACTGCGGGCTGGCGCTGCCGACTCGGCCGATGAGCACCCACGCGGCCACCGCGCACAGCAGGCCGGCAACGACATAGACGCTGAGCAGGACGCGACGGACCCGGATGCCGGACAGCCGCGCGGCCTCGACGTCGTCGCCGACGGCGTAGACGTGGCGACCCCACGGCGTGTTGCGCAGCACGTAGGCCATGACCGCGAAAAGCAGGAGCATGAGGATCGAACCGTAAGAGATCTTGGTCCCTGCGACCGACACGCCTTGGCCGAGGAAGAGCATCACCGAGGACATGTCGGTGCCCCGCACCGTCGCGCTCTTGGAGTACAGCAGGTTGATCGCGAAGAAGATGCTGAACGTCCCCAGCGTGACGATGAAGGGCGGCAGCTTCAGTCGGGTCACCAACAGGCCATTGACCAGCCCGCAGGCCACACCGACCAGAAATCCGATGAGCAGCGCGAGTGGCCCGGGGACGCCCTGTTCCGCATTGACCTTGGCCATCGTGATCATGCTCAGCACCATGATGGCGCCGACAGACAGATCGATACCCGCGGTCAGGATGATGATGGTCTGACCGATCGCCAGCACCGCGATCGGTGCCGTCTGCTGCAGGATGAGCACGAAGGTGCCCGACGCGAAGAAGCGATCGGGATTCCACAGCGAGAACACGACGAGCGCAGCCGCCAGGACCATTGCCGGGCCGAGGATCGGCTGGGCATGGAGCACCCGCTGCACCCGGCGGCCCAGGCTCACCGGCGGGCGAACCTCGGCGGGGTCGTCGGGCGCGGGGGCAGACGGGACGGTGGCGGCCTGCGTGGTCATCGGCAGTCCTCTTCGTCGGGGGATCGGATCCAGCCAAGAACAGAACTGTAGGTGGTACGCGTGGGGCCGCCGCGACTCGGCGGCCCCCACGCAGGAACAGGTGCTCAGCTGCGGTGACCGATCAGCCCCAGCAGTTGTCCAGGCCCCACGCCGAGTCCTCGGACTCGATGCCGTCGAAGGGCTCGTCGGTGATGAGGTTGACGCCGGTGTCGAAGAAGTCGAGACCCTCGGTCGGCTCGGGCACGGTGCCGTCCTCGGCAAACTGCGCGATCGCCTCGACGCCCAGGCCCGCCATGTCCAGCGGGAACTGCATGGACGTCGCGCCGATGATGCCGGCCTCGACGTTCTCGACGCCGGGGCAGCCGCCGTCGACCGAGACGATGATGACGCCCTCCTTGCCGGCGGACTGCAATGCCTGGTAAGCGCCCTGGGCAGCCGGCTCGTTGATGGTGTAAACGAGGTTGATGTCGGGGTCCTGCGCGAGCAGGGTCTCCATGGCGGTCAGGCCGCCCTCCTCGGAGCCGTCGGTGACCTCGTTGCCGACGATCCGGGGATCGTCCTCGTCGCCGTTCTGGGTGTCGTCGGCGGTGTCGATGCCGAACCCGGTGAGGAAGCCCTGGTTGCGGGCGACGTCGACGGACACGCCGTTGGCGTTGAGGTCGAGCAGCGCAATCTTGGCATTCGCCGCGTCGTCGCCCAGCTTGGCCAGCGCCCACTGACCGATCAGTTCACCGGCCTTGAAGTTGTCTGTGGCGAACGTGGCGTCCGCCGCGTCCACCGGCTGCAGCGGGGTGTCGAGCGCGATGACCAAGATGCCGGCGGCCCGCGCCTCCTCGACCTTGGCCACGATGGCCGAGGTGTCCGACGCGGTCAGCAGGATGCCGTCCGCACCCGCGGCGATCAGGGTGTCGATTGCGGCCACCTGGGTGTCGTTGTCGCCGTCCTTGGTGCCGGCGAAGGTCTGCAGCTCGATGCCGAGCTCGTCGGCCTTGGCCTGCGCGCCCTCCTTCATCTTGACGAAGAAGGGGTTGGTGTCGGTCTTGGTGATGAGGCCGACGAGTATCTCGCCGTCCCCACCGGCGGCACCACCGGCCGCGTCCGTGGCCTCCTCGACCGCGGAACCTCCGGCCGAGACGGCATCGGAGGCCTCGTCGGAGGCCGAATCGCCGCCACAGGCCGCGAGGGTGAGCATCGCTGCCGCTGATGCGGCGAGCAGGACATGGTGACGCCCGAAGCGTCGGGTCATGGGAAGTCCTCCTTTGGACCTCGCGTCGTCGCGCCCGGTGCGACAACGTTGTCAGTACCCTGCTCGCCCGTATACCGTCCCGTCAATGCCCGAGATCAACTCGTGACCTGCACGTGGCCGGTGAACTGACAACGTTGTCCAGCGAGACCGGCAAGACCGCTGATATCCACTGTCACCTCCCCCGGAGCCGATGATGACCTCGTGATGACTCCGATCGTGCCACCGGCCGCACCCGTGCCCGGCGCCGCCGAGCGGACCCGCCGCCGCCGGCCCACCATGAACGATGTGGCCCAGCTGGCCGGGGTGGGCCTAAAAACCGTCTCTCGCGTCGTCAACGGCGAGGTCGGCGTGACCCCGGAGATGGTGATCCGGGTACGCCATGCCATCGCGACACTGGGCTACCGCCCCGACGTCGGCGCCAGCGCGCTGCGCCGCTCCGACGGCCGCAGCGGCGCCATCGGCATCGCACTGGAGGACGTCGCCAACCCGTTCTCCAGCGCCGTGCTGCGCGGCGTCGAGGACGCCGCCCGCCGCAACGGTGTGCTGGTGCTCGCGAGCAGCATCGACTCCGACCCCGGGCTGGAGCGCGAAGTACTCATTGCCTTCGTCGACCGGCGGGTCGACGGCATCATCCTGATGCCCTCCACGGGTGACTTGAGTTACCTGCCCGACGAGATCGACCCGGTGACCCCCGTCGTGGCGATCGACCGGCGTCCCCGCGGCGTCGACCTCGACCTCGTCCTGACGACCAATGCCCTCGGCGCCCAGCAGGCCGTCGAGCACCTCCTGGGGCACGGTCACCGCCGAATCGCCTTCCTGGGCGACACCGCCGGCCTGAGCACCGCCGGCGAGCGCCACGGCGGTTTCGTGACGGCGATGGCAACGGCCGGGGTGGCCATCGACGAACGCATGGTCAGGCGCAACATCTCGGGTGAGGGCCAGGCCGAGGCGACCGTGCTCTCACTGCTGTCGGTCGTGCCCGGGCAGCGCCCCACGGCCGTCTTCGCGGCCCAGAACCTTCTCACCGGCGGGGCGGTCCGGGCACTGCAGCGACTCCGGCTGCACGAAAAAGTGGCTGTGGTGGGTTTCGACGACTTCCCGCTCGCGGACCTGCTCGTGCCCGGCGTCACGGTGGTGGCGCAGGACCCGCCCGCGATGGGGCACGAGGCGGCGCGGCTGCTGTTCGACCGGCTGGACGGCGACGACACGCCCGCGCAGACGGTGCTGGTGCCCACTCGCCTGATCCGGCGCGGCTCGGGCGAGATCCGACCCGTCGACCCGGCCTAGGCTCAACCCGTGGCCGCCCAGCTGGAGATCACGTCGGCGATGCCGCAGAGCGTCCTGCTCGACCTGCCGTGGCAGCAGCCGCTGGAGGACTGGCCGGCTGAGGTGCTGGCCGCGCTGCCCCGAGGGATCTCACGACACACCGTGCGCTTCGTCCGCCTGGCCGGCACCGTCTACGCAGTCAAGGAGATCACCGAGAAAGTGGCCCGGCGGGAGTACAGCATGCTGCGCTCCCTGAGCCGTCTCGACATCCCTGCCGTGCAGCCCGCGGCCGTGGTCTCCGGCCGCCTCGACGCCGACGGCGAGGAGCTGGAAGCGTGCCTGGTCACCAAGCACCTGCCGTTCTCGCTGCCGTACCGGGCGCTGTTCAGCCAGTCCCTGCGCCCGGACACCGCCGCCCGGCTGATCGATGCGCTGACGGTGCTCCTCGTGCGGTTGCATCTCGTGGGGTTCTTCTGGGGCGATGTGTCCCTGTCGAACACGCTGTTCCGGCGGGATGCGGGATCCTTCGCCGCCTACCTGGTCGACGCCGAGACAGGTGAGCTGCAGCACCGCCTCAGTCCGGGCCAGCGCGCCTACGACCTTGATCTGGCCCGGGTCAACATCGCCGGGGAGTTCATGGACCTGCAGGCCGCCGAGTTGCTGGACGAGGAGTTCGATCCCATCGCGATGAGCGACATCATGGTCGAGCGCTACCGCAGCCTCTGGGCCGAACTCACCGACGAGGAGTCCTTCGAGCGGGGCGAGCGGTGGCGGGTCGACGCCAGGATCCGACGGCTGAACGAGCTGGGATTCGACGTCGGCGAGCTGGACATCACGACGGATCTGACCGGGACGAGTGTGCGGATCCAGCCCAAGGTCGTCGACGCCGGTCACCACTCGCGGCGGCTGCTGCGGCTGACCGGGGTCGACGCGCAGGAGAACCAGGCGCGGCGGCTGCTCAACGACATGGACGCCTACATCGCATCGCTGGACATACAGGGCGAGGACGAGGAGATCCTGGCTCACCAGTGGATGGCGGACGTCTTCGAACCGGTCGTGCGCGCTGTGCCGCGGACCATGCGCCGAAAGCTGCAGCCGGCCGAGGTCTTCCACGAGGTGATGGAGCACCGGTGGTTCCTCTCTGAGCAGGCTGGTCGCGACGTCGGCGTGGGCGAGGCGGTCCGCAGCTACGTCGACCAGATCCTGGTCCACCGGCCCGACGAGAAGGCCGTCGTGGACGGCGCCGACACGATGGCCATCCCTGTCATCCTCATAGAGTGACCAGGGCTCACCTGCCCCCACTCACGCCGCAGGGCGCCGGTCGCGCCCAGGTAACAGGACGTCTTGCGCCCCCCACACCACGGGGGCGCGGCCCCGGTGCGCACGCAGACCTGGACGGCGTCGAGCAGCACCGTCGGCCGCCAGGCCTCGCATGAAGGTGGCCGTCAGTCCTCCAGCGCGGCGTCGAGCGTGATCCTCGTGGCGGCCAGGGCCTTCGAGACCGGGCAGGTCGCGTGAGCCTGCGCCGCGAGCTCCGCGAAGCGCTCGGCGTCCAGGCCGGGAATCCTGGCCCGCAGCGTCACCTCGATCTTCGGGACGTGATAGCCACCGGCGGGGTCCGGTCCGAAGAACACCTCGGCGCTGACGTCGATGGACTCCGCGGTGATGCCCGCCGCACCGAATGTCCCGGCCGTGTTCATGGCCAGGCAGGAGGACAGCGCCGCGGCCAGCAGTTCCTCCGGGCTGGTCTTGCCGTCCGGCGCCTTCTCGGCCGCTCGGGTCGGCAGGCTGATCTCGAACTGGCCCGCGTTGGAGGAGTCGAAGGTCACGTCACCATGACCCTCCTGCAGGGTGCCGCTCCAGCGGGTCGTCGAGTCGCGACTGGTCATGGGTCTGGATGCTCCTTCGTTGGGGCGCGAGGCGTTGCTGACACCGGCAGGTGCCGTCACGGCATGCTAG
>CAZEYA010000189.1:0-7330 GCA_964516515.1 uncultured Kineosporiaceae bacterium
CGTCGCCACGGCGATGGCGGCGCCGGCCACCGGCCACCCCGGTCGGGGCCGGCCTGCTCCCAGCACAACCATGGTCACGCCGCGGCTGCGAAGCCGGACCACGGGCAGCGTGTGGTGCGAGGCCGGCGCGGCCGGGGCGCCGGAGGCAAGGCGAGCCACCGCCCGCAGATCGGCCGGTGCCGGCATCGACCGCAGCACGGCGATCGGCCGGTCCACGTCGACCAACAGCTCACCGTCCCGGTCGGTCACTCTGATCTCGCTGTGGTCACCGTCTGGTGACGTGACCGAGATCGCGAGGTCCGCGTTGACGTTCAGCCGACGAGCGGGCTGGGGGGGCCTCACCCGATGGCGCCCTTGTTGTCGGCGTCACTGGTGGTGATGCGCAGCGTGCCGTCGAGGCGCCAGACCGCGCGCGGCGAGTCCGTACCGGTCTGCCGGGGGACCTCGACGATCATGTCGACGAAGGTGTAATCGATGGCTGCGCCCTTGCCGGTGAGGAACGACCACATCTCGCGGCCGAAGTCGGCGATGTTGGTGGTCTCGCCGGAGCGGACGTTGGCGTCGGAGTTGGTGTAGCTGGTGTCGCTGGTGTCGCTGGTCACGGTGTGTCCTCCTGCAGATCGACGGGGGCCGGGGCCCTTGTGAGTCGACGCTAAGCCGCCCCGGCCCGTCCCGCCCGTCGACACCCGCCACAATCGCGGGCCAGGCTTCGACACTGCGGACTTGCAACAAGGATCACGAAGGCTGATGCGCGTGCTGGTCGGCGAACCCGAGGCCGCCGACACGGCCCTAGACCAGTTCGCGCTCCTGATCCTGAGGGTCCCCCACGCGTCCGGGGGGTTCGCCGGCGATCAGCAGGACAGCGACGTCGTCGCGCAGGACGCGATCGGCGGTCGCGGCCGCCATCAGGCTGCGCGGCAGCTCGTCGGGAGCATCGACATCCGGCTCGTCCCCACCCCCGATCCCCGCCAGCCAGGCGCGAAGCCCATCCTCGCCCCAGCGATCGGGCGGACCGCCGGGGCGGGGATTCTCCACCAGGCCGTCGGTGTAGAACAGGATCGGTGCCCCGTCCCAAGCCACGACAGTCTCGATCCGCTCCCCGCGGAAGCCGAGACCGACCGGCGGGGAGGGCGTCAGGGCCAGCGGCGGCACCCCGGCGACGAGGTGCAGCGGCGGCGGATGGCCGGCGCAGACGAACCGGGCGGGCCCGGGAGTCGCCGGCAGGTAGGCGGTGCACACCGTCGCGTAGGCATCCATCGGATCGTCCCCGAAGAAGGCATTCTCCAGCGCTGTCACCCACAACACCGGATCACGCGGGCCGGCAGAGACCGCCCCTCGCCAGCCAGCTCTCAGGATAGTGCCGAACGCTGCCTCACGCGGGCCGTGCCCGCACACGTCGCCGATGAGTACGGCCAACCCGCCGTCCGGCAGCCCGACGGTATCGAGGAAGTCGCCGCCGATCCCCATCCGGGCCTCGGCCGGTCGATATCGAGACGTGGCGACGAAACCTGGTCGCGGCACCGGCTGCGGGACCAGTTCCAATTCGAATACCCTGAGGTCAGCAAGCGTGTCCCCGAGGTCGGCGATTCGCGCCAGCTGGCTGTCGCGAGCCAGGGCACCCACGACGCCGGCCATCAGGCCGATACCGACAATGAGCCAACGGGCGGCCAGGGCCGAAGGCGTCAGGGCGGCAGCGACACCGAAGACCACGGTCATCGCCACGCAGACCGCGCCGATCGTCACAGCTGGTCGCCAGCCGCCGAGGACGGCGGCCAGCAGCCCGGGCACCACGAAGATCGCCAGGGGCTGCTCCAGGGCGACGGTGTACCGCGAGTAGACCGCCACGACGATGACGACAGCCACCAGTCCCACGAGATAGGCCCAACGATCACGAGCGACAGTCCGCGGATTCACCGAGCCGAATCCTTCCGATCCCCATGGCAGCTTATGCGGTTCGGCGAGAGTAGCCCTCCGGCACTATCCGCGGCGGCGCAGCCCTTCTAGGATCCGAGGCTACCCATCTCGGACCGCTGAAAGGATCGATCGTGACGGTTGCTCGTGAGTGAGCAGGGAGCCCGGGCGACCGTCTCCGCCCAGGCCGCCGACGGAACGCTCCGCGCGGCCATCGCAGGCGAGATCGACCTGTCGAACCGGGCCGAGATCGCCACGTCGCTCGCCCGGGCATGGGCCGACGCGGGAGCTGACGCCGAAGCCATGGATCTGGATCTGAGCAGCGTGTCCTTCATGGACAGCCAAGCCATCGCCCTGCTGCACGCTCTTCACGAGAACCTGTCGGGACAACGCAAGGTGCTGCGGATCCGGACCGGCTCGGGAACCCCTGCGGAGAGCATCCTCGCCCTCACCGGGATGCAGCATCTGCTTGACATTCGGGACTTGTGATTCGGGCAGCCCGAGGATCTCGAGTCTCGGGTCAGCCGGCTGACTTCCCTCAGGAGACGCTGACGTGAACGTGGTCGTAGTGGTTCGCTGTCGAGCCGCCTCGGTCCGCCATGTACTCCCAGGCGCTCGTGGGGTTGCCAGCCTGCCAGATCTGCTGTTCGTAGATCACGTAGGCGACGCCCAGCTCCGCGGCGTGGGCCTGAACATAGCGGGCGATCTCCCACCCCGGTCCGCCCGAGACCATGATATCCACGGCCCGGCCGCTGCCGTGGTCACCGCCGTCACCGGGGCGGTAGCCACCGAAGGACGACACCGAACCGCTGAAGGCGGCGCACACCGCGCGGTACACCGCCCTGGCGTTGCCGGTCAGGTTGGGTTCGATGTCGGGATTGAGGGAACACGAGGCGCCCGACACCCCCGGTGATGCAGCCGCGGGATCGGGCGGCGGTTCAGGCTTCGACTCCGAGAGGTACGAGGACTTGACCCAGCCCGTCTGTCCGTCAGTCATCACCTGCGTCCAGCCGTTGTCGGTGGCACCGGTGACGTCGACCTGCGTGACGGCCGCGAGGTGACCGATGGGCTCGTTATCCGTCGACGGGCCGGAACGGACATTGACCTCCGTGGCCGCCCACAGTTGTCCGACGACGACGACGACGGGGAGGGGGACGGGGACGGGTTCGGGCGCGGCGGCCGGAGCCGCCGGGGTCGGCTCGGCGGGGGCACTCGGCCCCGGCGACGGCGTTGCCGTTGCCGGTGCCCTGCCCCGACTTGCCCGGACCCGCTCGCGAGCCTCGAGAGCCGCCGCGATTTGCGCGGCGTCCGCGGCCGCGTCGGAGTCCGTGGCCACGTCGCTAGGGGCGACGACGGCCTGCACGGCCGAGCCCACCGTGCCGGTGGACTGTCGGACGGCGACACCCAGGGAGAACACGAACAGCACGCCGCAGACCGCGGCGGCCGCGAGCGGACGTGTGAGGGGTCGCCTGACGGGATCGGCGCGGTGACGGCCTCGTGCCACAAGCTCTCTTCCTGGTCGGGTGCCTCGCAAACGGGGACATCGTAAACCAAACCTTTACCGCGAAGGCGCCGCCTGGGAGGTCGACAAGCCAGATACCAGCCGCCGCCCTGCCGTGCCGCGTCGAGCTGCGGGCCCCACGCCCGGGTGGACACCTTGAAGTTCCTTCACCTCATGCTAGAAATACGAGGTGAGGAACCAGCCAGTCCCTCGTCCGCGAGACGAGACCGCACTCCGGGCCGCTCTGCGGCGAGCCCCCGTCGTCCTGGTGACGGGGCCTCGTCAGGCCGGCAAGTCCACGCTCGCTCGCACCGTGGTGCAGCCACTACCGTCGAACGCCTTCGATCTGGAGGACCCGCGCGACCTGGCACGGCTGGGCGAGCCGACCCTGAGCTTGCCGCCGCTGGCGGGCACGATCGTCATCGACGAAGCACAGCGCAGCAGGGATCTGTTTCCTGTCCTACGAGTGCTGGCTGACGAGGATCCCACCCCCGGACGCTTCCTCGTCCTAGGCAGCGCATCACCGGACCTGGTCGGACTCGCCGCCGAATCCCTCGCGGGCCGCGTGACACTCGTTGAGCTCGGCGGCTTCCGGGTGGCCGACGTCGGGGTGGACGCGCTCGACACCGTCTGGCAGCGCGGTGGCATGCCACGCTCGTTCCTTGCTCCCGATGACGAAGCGTCCGCGCACTGGCGTGACGATTACATCAGCACGTTCCTCGAACGGGACCTGGGCAACCTCGGGTTCCGCATCCCGGCCGTCACGATGCGCCGCTTCTGGACGATGTTGGCGCACTTCCACGGGCAGACGTGGAACGGCGCCGAACTGGCCCGCGCCCTAGGCGTCTCGGAGTCGACGGTTCGTCGCTACCTGGACGCCTTGACTGACGCACTGGTCGTCCGCCAATTACAACCGTGGTTGGCCAACATCGGTAAGCGACAAGTCAGATCGCCCAAGGTCTACATCCGAGACAGCGGCCTGCTGCACCGTCTCCTGGGCATAGCCGACCGAACGGCGCTCTTGAGTCACCCCAAAGTTGGCGCCAGCTGGGAAGGATTCATAGTCGAGCAGATCCTCGCCACGAACGCGAGGAACCCCTGGTTCTGGGGCACCCACGCGAATGCCGAGCTGGACCTCCTGGTCGATATCGACGGCCAACGCGTCGGCATCGAAATCAAACGCACGGACCGCCCCGCCATCACCCCTTCCATCCGACACGCCATCGACGACCTGGGACTCACCCGCGTCGTGCTGATACACGCCGGAACCCGTTCGTTCCCAATGGCACAGAACGTCGAGGCGATGGGCGCCGCCGACGCACTGCGCGCCGGAGGGCTCGGCGACAGTTAGGGGCAACCGATGGCGTCGTTGGGGTCATGGAAGCCAGGGCGTCGAAGCGATGACTGACGACAGGCGGTGCAGATCCTTCGACACTGTCGTCGCGAGTGAGGTTCCCATGGGTTCCCGGATGTCGACCTCGGCTGCGGTGATAGAGCTCGTCGAACGCCTGGCAGAACTTGGCTACGACTCTCTTCTGGTCGACCCGGTGGCACCGACCCACGAGCGCCTGATCCGGCAGCGCATCGAGGACGTCGAGGGCCTCGGGAGGTTCGATGCTGTCACCGGGTGCCCTCGGGGTGCCCTCGGCCAGCCCGCCGCGCTGCGGGGTTCCTCGGATTGGCGGGCTGCCCGGCGAGCGCTGCGGAGATCCCGCCAACGACCGCCCCTGAGCTGGGACCAGTCCCGTGCTGATCACTGAAATCAATCCCCGCCGTGCCCAAAGTATGGTCAGGAGGGGTGCGAGGGCCCGCATCGCCGGGCTGATACCGCCGGACATCGCCGATCAGGTGCCGCCGGACCAGCTCGGCCTCATCACCGGCCTGCCCGCCGAGATGACGCAGATTCCTTGGGATGGCCCTCAAGTCCGGGTTGTCGAGCATCAGCCGCATGCCCCGGGCCATGCGGCGCTGTTGATTGCGGAACGCGGGGTTCTCGTCGCCGGCGACATGCCTTCTGATGTCTTGATTCCGATGCTCGACTTGAACGACACCGCTGACCCGATCGAGGACTACCTCGCCGCGCTGCGGCTGCTCGAGGGCGTGGCGGGCGACGTCGATGTCTTCGTCCCCGGCCACGGGTCCATCGGCGCAGCTGATCAGGTACACGCACGGATCGACCAGGATCGTGCGTCCGTGTACGCCTTGCGTGTCGCCCATGTTCCCAGCGACCGGCGGGTCGGCCCATCGGCCACGTACGGCAAGGATTGGCTGCCTGGCGTGCACGAACGGCAACTCCAGCGCCTCGCCCGAAGAAGCGAGCGCGACAGGACGCCCGGCTAGCGATCGGCTTCCGGCGCTGGTGGAGCCGTCAGGGCTTCAGGAAGGCGGGGAGTGCAAGGCGGATCTCACAGCGGAGTTCGGGGATTTTATCGAGGCGAGCGTCAGCGGTGATCAGCGGGCAGCCGAAGGTCTCGGCAAGGGCGAGGTAGGCGGCGTCGTAGCCCGAGACGTTGCTGCGGAGCTCCCACATGCGGGTCAGCAGCGGTGCTGCAGCGACGAGGTCGATTGTGGTGGTCACGATCGCTGAGAGAGCGTCCTCAGCGCGCGTCTGGCTGATCTTGTGGCCGAGCCGTCGGCCGCGGACGGCGGAGAACACCTCCACGACCAGGTGTTCAGGAGCAGCCCAGTGCGCATCGCGGGCCAGTTCGGCTCGTGAGCTAGCACCGACCGGTCCATCGTCGGTCAAGGCGTGGGTCAGCACGGACGCGTCGATCACGATCACCGAGCATCGCTATCGGTACCGCTGAGAACGGCGTCTCGCTCGGCTCGGGCCTGGTCCAGCGCCTGGGTCACCTGCGCGGACGATAGCTGCGAGCCATCCTGGCGAGCGCCGAAGCGTTCCAACACAGCCAGGTTGGTCGAGCGACGAGCCTCGTCGGTGACCAACGCCAAGAGAAAGGCCTGCAGGGATTGTCCGTGAGCTGCTGCTTGCTCGGCCAGTGTCTGTCGGATGTTTTCGGGAACGTCCCGGATCTGGAGAGCAACCCTGCATGCATTTTACATGCAGAATGGTTGGTCGGGCAAGGAACTGGTCCCTGCCCTGTGCAGAGGGACCCACTGGCCAGGGCGCTACGTCGTAGGCGGCGTACCGGTAGGCGATGGTGAGCGGGATGACAGCGTTGCTCGATCAGGGCTCGTGCCGGTTGTACGCGGCGAGTCTGAGCTGGTCAGCGACCGCCGCGAGTCGCTTGTCGCGTGTCCACAGGCGGGCGCCGGTCGTGAGCATCGTCGCGGCCAGGAGGTGGGCGTCGACGTACCCGATGCCGAGGCCGAACAGCCGATGGTTGTCGATCAGGGTGAGCACCTCGTGGTCCGTCGCGGCCTTGGCCTGTGGGAGATAGTGGAGCAGCCGGAGGATCTCGCTGCGCTGCGAGAGGTGGCCCAAGGCAAGTTCACCGGTCACCCAGGGGTGGGCCAGCACGCGGCTGTCCTGGAGTAGCGCGACGAGTTCGGGCTCCCCTGTGCGCAGGTGGTCGATCCAGACCGACGTGTCGACGAGGATCACGCAGGCGTCGTCTGCCGCCGTGGGACCACCTCGGCGCCACGCTCACTGCCTCCTAGTTGAGCCAGGCGGCGGGCGCTTTCACGCTCGATCAGAGCTCGCAGGGCCTGGCGGACCAGCGCGCTCTTCTCGTTGGTTCCAGTCAAGCGCTGCGCTTCCAGGACCAGGTCGTCGTCCAGGGCGAGGGTGGTTCTCACGTCGGCCTCCGAGCACGTCTGAGGGCATCAAGTGATGACCTTACACGTGCACCGCTGTCCCGCACAACGATCCGCCATAGGCGAAGCAGTTGCGCCGCTGCGCGATCCGCTGGCGGACTGCATGGTCGTGTCCAGAATCAGCTGCCTTTGAGCCAGGGA
>CAZEYA010000190.1:0-7178 GCA_964516515.1 uncultured Kineosporiaceae bacterium
GCAGCCGTCGCTTCTTCCGCGGCGACCCGCTCCGCTTCGGCCGCAGCTGCGGCCGCCGCTTGTTCGGCGGCGACCCGCTCGGCATCCGCGGCGGCCACCTCGCGAGCATGCGCGTCAGCTGCTCCGGCCAGCCGTGCGGCCGCCGCCTGCTGCCGAGCATCCGCCGTGGCGGTACCCGGCGCTTCGGCGGTACCGGCGTCACTTACCAGAGGCAGCGGCTGCCGCTCCTCGTCTCGGGAGACGCCGGGATCGCGCGATGCGTCGGCTCCCGAGCCGTCGACGTCCGCGGCAGCTGCCACGGGCAGGCCCTGCAACGCGGAATCATCACCGGACGCCGTGCCCGGGAAGGCGATGCCCCCGGCGACGGCCGCCATGACACCCGCCCCCAGAAGGGTGGTACCAGCGGAAACACCGAGAACGGTCGCGGCGCGAATGCGGTCGCGGCGCCGGTCGGCGGGAGTGCGGGGGATGGCGTGCGAACCCATGGTGCCCCTCAGGTGCGGCCGGGACCGTGCATCCCGGACAGGGTGAGTCCGGGCACGGGCATGCGACCGCCCGCCACTGGTGAGGGGGGCGCCCGGCACGGGCCCGGGTGGCCGCCGATCATGCTCGGCACCACCGGCGCGCGATCGTGTGTCGATCGGCGCAGGACGTCTTGTCGTGGGACACCCTGAGCGCTGGATAACGATTTGGCAAATCTGTCAGGAGACAGTGGACAACGACTGGATGTGAGCAGTAGGCGATCTGCGGCCTTCCAGCCAACGGAACGGCCTGCTCTCGTGGCCTTGCGTCGGTGTCGTACGCTGGCGTCAACTTAGGAGAGGCTTACATGACCACGCGACCGTTCGTGCACGTCGACGGGGTAACCAAGCGGTTCGGTGCCGCGGTTGCCCTCGATTCGTGCGGTCTCGACGTGGCCGAGGGCGAGACGCTGGTCCTGCTGGGCCCCAGCGGTTGTGGCAAGACGACGCTGCTGCGGATCATCGCGGGCCTGGAGACGCCGGACCAGGGCACCATCACCGTCGACGGCGAGCTGTTGTCCAGCGCCAATCGTGCGGTCCGGCCGGAGAGGCGCCGCATCGGCATGGTGTTCCAGGACGCGGCGCTGTTCGGGCACATGAGCGTGGCGGCGAACGTGGGGTATGGGCTGTCCCGGGCCGACGTGCGGGCCGGACGCGTCGCCGAGGCACTGGCCATGGTCGACTTGTCCCATCTGGCGCATCGCCGGCCCCACGAGCTGTCGGGCGGTCAGGCGCAACGGGTGGCGCTGGCCCGCGCGCTGGCGCCGCGGCCGCGGATCCTGCTCTTCGACGAGCCGTTCACCGGCCTGGACACCACGCTGCGGCTGCGGGTGCGCGCCGAGATCGTCGACCTGCTGCAGCGGGTAGGGGTGACGAGCATCTTCGTCACCCACGACCAGGAGGAGGCCTTCGTGCTGGGCGACCGGATCGCGGTCATGCGCGACGGTCAGATCCGGCAGGTCGGCACGCCGGCGGCCCTGTACGCCCGGCCGGTCGACCCCTGGGTCGCCGAGTTCGTCGGCGAGGCCAACCTGCTGCCCGCCACGTCGGCGGCCGGCAGCGCCGCCACAGTGCTCGGTCCGGTTCCGGTCGAGACGTCACTGTTCGGGCACTCCCGAGTGCTGGTCCGTCCCGAGCACATCCGGGTGAGCCCAGGCGGCGATGCGATGGTGACCAGCGTCGACTTCTACGGCCACGACTGCAGCTACGCGGTACGGGCCGGGGGTTGCGTAGTCCGCGTACGGGCCGCGGGAGCGCCCGAGGTGCACGTCGGTGACCAGGTCTCGCTGGCCTACCACGGCCCCCGCACCACGGGCTACGCCGCGGCGGCGCCGGGTGACGCGCCACGGGTCGACTCCCCCGCGATGCGCTTGGTGACCGCCCGTAGCTGAGTCCGTCGCGCCCGCCTCCCACGAGGCCTCACCGCTGGACGTCGCCATCATCGGCGGCGGACCGGCGGGGCTGGGAGCCGCCTACCGGGTCGCCGAGGCCGGCCACCGCGTCGCCGTCCTCGAGCGGGAGAACCACGTCGGCGGGTTGAGCGCCTCGTTCACTCTCGGCGGGGTCCGGGTGGACCACGGCAGCCACCGGTTGCATCCCAGCACGCCACCGGCGATCATCGCCGCCCTGCGCGACCTGCTGGGGCCGGAACTGCAGACCCGGCCCCGGCACGGCCGGATCCGGCTTTTCGGCCGCTGGGTCGACTTCCCGCTGCGCCCGCTCGCCCTCGCCCGGTCACTGCCGCCGGGGTTCCTGGTCCGGGCCGGCGGCAGCGCAGCAATGGCGGCGCTGCGGCCAGCCCGCTCGGGAACGTTCGCCGAGCATGTCTCGTCAGGTCTGGGCCGCGTCATGGGCGAGGAGTTCTACTTCCCGTATGCCCGCAAGATCTGGGGGATCGAACCAGACCGGATCGCCGGCGAGCAGGCGCGGCGGCGAGTCTCGGCTGCCACGCCCACCCAACTGCTCGCTCGGATCACCTCGCCCGCCGACGACGCCGGCCGCACGTTCTGGTATCCGGCCGGCGGCTTCGGAAGGATCAGTGAGGTGCTGTCCGAGGCCGCGAAGCGTGCTGGGGCGGCGATCAGGCTCGGGCACGCCGTGGAGACGCTGAGGCAGCGACCCGACGGCACGTGGGTGTTGCAGACCGCGTCGGGACCGGACATCCACGCCCGTCACGTCTGGTCGTCGGTTCCCGTGACACTGCTGTCCCGGCTCGTCGGCTTCCCGCCGCCTTCGCTGCGCTATCGGGCAATGCTGCTCGTGTACCTCGTCCTGCAGCGGCCAGTCGGTGACGGGCGATACACCCCGTACGACGCCCACTACCTGCCCTCGGCGGACACTCCGGTGACCCGGATCAGCGAACCGGCCAACTACCGGGACAGCGCCGCCGACCCGCTGGATCGGACCGTGCTGTGCGCGGAGATCCCCTGCGATCGGACCGACGCCATGTGGTCGGCTCCCCAGGAGCACCTGCAGGACATGGTCCTGGCGGCGCTGCGCCGCTCGGGCCTGCCGGTGCCGGCCATCAGCGAGGTCGCCGTTCGTCGCGTGCCCTTCGCGTATCCGGTCTACGAGATCGGGTACGAGCGAGCCCTGCAGCCGTTGCTGGAGCGGATCGACGGCCTGGCGGGCCTGCTCACCTTCGGCCGGCAAGGACTGTTCGCCCACGACAACACGCATCACGCCCTGGCGATGGCCTGGGCGGCGGCGGACTGCCTGAGCCCGGACGGCAACTTCGATTCCGACCGCTGGCGGCGCGCCCGCGACCGCTTCGCCGAGCACGTCGTGTCGGACTGAGCTCCCGTCCGCCGTCCGCCGTCCGCCTAGGATAGGCTTGCCTCACTTGCTGACGATCATGTTCTGGAGCCCTGATGCGACGAACCACCATCTGGATCGCTACCGCCGCGCTAGCGCTGGCCGGCACGCTGACTGCCTGCAACGACGACGGCGCGGAGGTCCGCAACCTCGACCCGAGCGCCGAGGACGGCTCCGGCTCGGGCTCCGGAACGGGGTCCGGCACCGGCTCGGAGACCGGCAGCGAGCCGGCCTCCGGCACCGCGGAGACCACCGCGCCCTGAACCTCCTGAGCCGCGCGAGTCCGGCTCGTGCCAGCATGAACTGCGCGATCCGACGATGACGTCCGGCAGACAGGAGCAGCCCATGAACCTGGCCCAGATCCTCAGCAACAGCGCTCGGCGGTTCGGTGATCGAGTCGCGGTCAAGCTCAACGACGCAGAGGTGACGTACGGGCAATTGGAGGGCGCGAGCGCGCTCGCCGCCGGGTGGCTCCGTGACCTCGGCATCGGCACCGGTGACGCCGTCGGCTACATGATGCCCAACCTGCCGCAGGTCCATGTGCTCTATTTCGGCATCCTGCGGCGCGGGGGCGTGGCCCTGCCGGTCAATCCGCTGTTCAAGGGCCGCGAGATCGCCTACGCCCTGGCCGACTCCAACGCCAAGGCGCTGTTCGCCTGGGAAGGGGTGGCAGAGGAGGCGGCGAAAGGCGCCGCCGAGGCGGGCATCCCACTGATCGTGGTCTCCCCCGCGAGCTTCGCTGCGCAGGCAGCGGAGCACGCACCGGAGCCGATGACCGAGCGATCCGACGAGGACACGGCCGTGCTGCTGTACACCTCGGGTACCACCGGCCGGTCCAAAGGTGCGGAGCTCAGCCACGCCAACATGCGCCGCAACGCCGAGGTCTCCACCCAGCTCTTCTCGTTGAGCGAACAAGACGTGATCTTCGGCGGCCTGCCGCTGTTCCACTCCTTTGGACAGACCTGCGGGATGAACGCCGCGATCCTGGCCGGCGCGACGCTGACGATGATCCCCCGCTTCGACGCCGGCACCGCCCTGCAGGTGCTCCAGCGCGACCGTGTGACGATCATGGAGGGGGTGCCCACGATGTACATGGCCCTGCTCAACCACCCCGATCACGCCGACTTCGACGTCTCCAGCCTGCGATTGGCCGCTTCGGGTGGCTCTGCCCTGCCGGTGGAGGTGCTGCGCGGTTTCGAGGCTGAGTTCGGCTGCATCCTGGTGGAGGGGTATGGGCTGTCGGAGACCAGCCCGGTGGCCTCGTTCAATCACCCCGATCGAGAGCGCAAGGCCGGCTCGATCGGCACGCCCATCGCCGGTGTCGAGTTCGAGCTGGTGGACCCGGCCTGGCAGCCGGTGCCCGAGGGTGAGATCGGAGAGATCGCCATTCGCGGTCACAACGTGATGAAGGGCTACCTCAACCGGCCCGAGGAGACGGCGGCGGTGATGCGCGACGGTTGGTTGCGGACCGGGGACCTGGCGACCCGCGACTCCGACGGCTACTACTTCATCGTCGACCGTGCCAAGGACATGATCATCCGGGGTGGCTACAACGTGTACCCACGAGAGGTGGAGGAGGTGCTCTACAGCCATCCCGCCGTGGCGGAGGCCGCCGTCAAGGGCGTCCCGCACCCGCTGCACGGCGAGGAGATCGTGGCCGCCGTCGCCTTGAAACCGGGCGCCGTCGCGACCCCCGACGAGCTGCAGGCCTTCGTCAAGGAGCAGGTCGCCCCCTACAAGTATCCGCGCCACGTGTGGTTGGTGGACGCGTTGCCGAAGGGCCCGACCGGGAAGATTCTCAAGCGAGAGATCACGCCACCGGAGGCGATCGTCACACCCCTCGACTAGACAGTTGCCCATGACCGTTGCGCGCCTTCAGGTGACCATCGATTGCGCCGACCCCACCCGGCTCGACAAGCGCGGTCAGATGGGGTCGGCGGCGGCCTGCCAAGGGTCGATGACCTCAGCCCCCGTCGGCGCGAAGTCAGCCACGTTGCGGGTCACGACCGACAACCCGTGGACAAGGGCAGTCGCGGCGATGAGGGCGTCCCGCACCGGCCGCGGCTCAGGAACGTGCAGGACTGCGCTGCGTCGGGCAACGGCGGTATCAACTGGGATCAAGCGCTCCCCGAACGCGGGCAGCACCTGCTCCTCCAGCCACCGGCGCAGGATCACGCCCTTGGGCGGGTCACGCCGTTCGGCAAGGAGGACCCCGATCTCCAACTCCTGGACAGTGATCACCGACAGGAACATGCTGGCGGCCGAGGCACCAGCCGCCCACGCAACGACGTTCGTGTCGGCCCGGCCGGCTCTAGCCTTGCGAAGCTCGGACACGACATTCGTATCGAGCAGGAACATCAGCCCAGGTCCGCCGGTTGGGCGAGATCCCTCGCGCGTGGAGTCTCCAACTCAGCGTCCTCCACACCCGGGGGAAGGCCGAGCAAGTCGATGATGTTGTCTTGGGCTCCAGTCAGCCGTTGGTAATCCTCGAAGGTCAACAACACGTGCGCCGGGGTGCCGCGATCAGTGATGAAGACCGGTCCATTGCGCGCCGCGCTCTTGGCGCGACCCGTGTCATGGTTGAAATCGCGGCTCGACAGCGTGGTAATTGCCACGTTCACCACCTCCTGATCCGGTAGCAACGTTACTACGCTTCCGGCCTGACCGGTATCCGTCAACCGAACCCGGCAGGGTCAGGCGGCGGTTCTTGGTTCGTCCCACAAGTGCCCGAGGCCAAGGTGGTCAACAACCGGCTGCACCTCACAACATCGGCGACATCATGTGGTGATGACTGCAGGGCCCGCCGATTCGCTGCCCTGTTGCTGCACGATGGCGCGCTCAGTCGCTCGGCGCCGCGTTGAGCTCGCGATGGACCGCCGGTACGACGTGACGCAGGTAGCGGCCGAGGCGGACGAAGGACCGGCCCGAGCGACGGAACCGATAGCTGATCGGCACCTCGGCATAGCGGTAGCCCTTGGCCATCAGGTCCAGCGTCAGCACCTGGGCGTAGTTGTAGTCGTGGCTGATCTCGGCTGCCGATGCGGCGACCCCGGACAGGGCGCGGTAGCCGCTCTGCCCGTCGGTGAGGTCGTTGCGCCGCGACAGCCAGCGCACCCAACGGGTCAGCATCACGTTGCCCACCCGGCGGTGCGGGTGCATGAGCTCGATCCGCCCGGCGAACCTCGACCCGACGACGTAGTCGGCATCCCCGGAAAGGATCGGCGCGACCACCACGGCCAGTTCCTCGGGGGCGTACTCGCCGTCGGCGTCGCAGAACGCCACGGCCACTGCACCGCGCTGCGCCCCCCAGGCCAGGCCGGTGCGGACCGCGGCCCCCAATCCCCGGTTGACGGGGTGACGCAGGACGACCGCGCCCGCCGCTCGTGCCAGCGCCGCGGTGTCGTCGCCCGACCCGTCGTCGACGACCACCACCTCTACCGGGTGCCCCAGCACCTGCGACGGTGCCCGCTGCACGATGTCTGCGACCGTGGCGGCCTCGTCGTGAGCAGGCAGGACGAGCACGACCGGCGACCGGGGTGGGGTCTGCCTTGCCGCCGGCCGGACCGGCAGTGCCCGGGGAAGCCGCATGCGCATGCCCGCCATCATGCCTCAACTTAGGTAAGCCAAACCTTGCGTTACTCTCGCGCCATGCACGTCCTCGTCACTGGCGACTCCGGCTTCATCGGCTGCCATGTCACCCGTGCCCTGCTGGCCCGCGGTGACACGGTGACCGGAGTCGACCGGCGGCCGACAGCAGAGCCCGATGCGCCGTGCTACACCCAGCTGCGCGCCGACCTGACGACATCAGACTGCTGGCAGTCCGCGGCCAGGCGGGCCGACGCC
>CAZEYA010000191.1:0-7120 GCA_964516515.1 uncultured Kineosporiaceae bacterium
GGTTGAGGGGTTGAGGGGGGGCTACTCGTAGCGCAGTGCCTGGATGGGAGGCAGGGATGCGGCTCGGTTGGCCGGGTAGAGGCCGAAGAACAGACCGGTGGCGATGGAGAAGGACAACGCCAGGATGACCGAGAGCGGGGTCACGATCGGCGAGAAGCCCGCGATCTCGATGAACTGCAGGAGCGAGCCAGCCAGGAGCCCCAGCAGACCGCCGGTGAATGTCAGCACCACGGCCTCCAGAAGGAACTGGCCCATCAGATGGCGGTGCTGGGCGCCGAGTGCCTTGCGAATGCCGATCTCGCGGGTCCGCTCGGTAACGGTGACCAGCATGATGTTCATGACGCCGATTCCCGCGACGAACAGCGCGATGCTCGCGACCCCGGCCGCCAGCAGCTGGAAGAGCACCGTGATGACCCTGACGCTGCGCAGGTCGGCGGTTCGGGTGTAGACGTCGAAGGTGGCGGCGTCGGTCGGGCCGAGGAGTTGGGACCTGCGCAGCACCTGACGCACCTGATCGGCCGCGGCTTCCACGGTGCGCTGGTCGGTGGCGAGGACATACAGCTGCGAGTAACCCTGCTGCGGCCCCAGGGAGACGTCCTGCAACGCGGTCTCGGGTACATAGCTCGTCGGCTGGCCCTCGTAGATGTCCTCGATGAGGCCGATCACGTCGAACGGTGAGCCCTGGAACGTGACCGTGTCGCCGATGGCGGCGCCCAGGTTGTCCGCCGCGCTCTGGCTGATCACGATGACCCGGCCGCGTGAGGTCACGTCACCTGCCGTGAGGAATGTGCCGGAGAGCACATCGAGTCCCACGACCCTGGCGTAGAAGGCGCCCGTCCCGTAGACCTCACTGTCGATACTGCCGCCATCCTCGGTGCTCAGCTGCCCGTAGCTCTGGAAGTAGCCGGTCGCGGCCGCGATGTCCGGCGCCGTCGTCCCGTCGTTCAGCAGCGCCACGTCGGCAGCGCTGATGGGCTCTGGTGGCGGCGGGACGTAGGGCGTCGATTTCGGGTCGAACAGATCGAATGCATCGGGCCCGCCCTCCTCGCCACCACCCACCTGGCCACCAGCCCCGGACTCCTCTTGCGCGAGGTAGGCGCCGTCCTGTCCGCCGTAGCTGTACACCGAGATCAGCTTGGCCGAGCCGAGCCCGTCCAGCTCGCCCTGCGCGCTCTGCGTGATGCCGGCGGCCACCGCCGTGAGGGCGATGACGGCGAACACCCCGATCCCGATGCTCAGCATGGTCAGGAACGACCGCACCTTGTTCGCGAAGATCCCGCCGAACGCCAGGAGCAGGTTGTCGACGATCACGACAGCGCCGGCTGCGATGTCCACGCGGGCGCGGGCGCCGCGCTGCGCTGCGGCACCTGCCGCCGGTCGGAGACCACCTGCCCGTCGTGCAGGATGACGGTCCGCTCCGCCCAGGCGGCCACGTCGTGCTCGTGGGTGATGACGACGACGGTGCGGCCCTGTGCATTGAGGTTCGCGAAGACCTGCAGCACCTCGTGGGTGGAATGCGAGTCCAGGTTTCCGGTCGGCTCATCGGCGAGGATCAGCGCCGGCTCACTGACGATGGCGCGGGCGACGGCGGCCCGTTGCTGCTGACCCCCTGACAGTTCGTTCGGCCGGTGACTGGCCCGGTCGGACAGTCCGACCGCAGCCAGCGCCGCCAGCGCGCGGCGGCGCCTTTCGCGTCGGGGCACCCGCCCGTACAGCAATGGCAACTCGACGTTCCGCACGGCCGATACCCGCCGGAGCAGGTTGAAGCTCTGGAAGACGAACCCGATCTTGAGGTTGCGGACGTGGGCCTGCTCGCGCCGGCCCAACGCGGCGACCTCGTCGCCGTCGAGGAGGTACCGTCCCGAGGTCGGCGTGTCGAGACACCCCAGAATGTTCATCAGCGTGCTCTTGCCGCTGCCGGAGCTACCCATGATGGCGACGAACTCCCCCGGCGCCACCACCAGGTTCACGTCGTGAAGGGCGTGCACAGTGGTCTCACCGGTCTCGAATGTCCGGCTGAGCTGTTCCACGTGAATGATCGGGTAGCTGACCCGATCCTCGTCCGCCTCGTAGCGATCCGGTTGGGGCTCGTCATCCGCCATTGACGACGACCCCGTCCTCGGCCGACCCACCATCGGCGGGGAACGCCGAATCGATCCGGACCTCGTCGCCCTCGGCCAATCCGCTGAGGATCTGGGTGTACCCGCCCTGGCGTAGCCCTGTCTCGACCTCGACCTCCTCGGTGCCCTCGCCGGTGACGCGCTGCACGACGGCCGTGCCCTCGAACTCCGACAGCGCCGCGGTCGGGACCACGAGAGCAGCCTGCTTGCTGCCGATGGTCACCCGCGCGGCAATGCTGAGTCCACCACGTGCGCCGCTGGGCGGATCGTCGAGCGACATGGTGATGGTGTAAGTCTTCTGGGTCGACGGCGCTCCGGTGAACGGGTCGATCGCCGGGTTGGCGCCTGCGTCGGTCGGCAGGATGGTCAGCACCTTCCCGGTGCCGATGACGTCGGGAATCGCGCTGAACTTGAACTCGGCGGCCATTCCCGAGTCCAGCTTGATGGCGTCGGTCTCGGGAACCGTGATCTCGGCGACAAGCTGCTGGGGGGTGGTCAAGGTGATGATGCTCGTCGAGCCGGCGGTGCTGCTGCGCGCGGTGTCGTCACTCGCCTGGGCGTCGTCACCCAGGGTGTCGCCGAGGGTCGCGTCGACCTTGGTGATGGTCGCGGCGACGGGCGCCGTGATCGTCAACCGGTCCAGAGCGGTCTGCGCCTTCTCGACGTCCAACTTCGCCCGGTCGACCGCGACCTGCAGCTCCTCCGGAGAGGTGCCCCCGTTCGCGACCCCGCTGCCGTTCCCGGACTGGGCGGTGCCGGTGAGGATCACCTGCAGCGAAGCCTTGGCGTCGGCGAGGGTACTGGCTGCGGCGTCCAGCGTCTGGGCGTCCCCGGCCAGAGCGCTGCGACGGGCGTCGCGGGCCGAGATCACCGCATCCGCGGCGGCGGCCGCGCCAGCATCGGCAGCAGCGAGCGAGGTGTGGGCCGCCGCCGTGGCCGCCGTGGCCGCCGTGTGCCCGTCGACGACGGCCAGGGCGTCGGCGGTCCGTGCAATGGCGGCGTCGGAGGTGATCGTCGCCGCGTCCTGCCGCGCGGCTGCCGTGGCGATGGCCGCGCTGTTCCCCCCGGCGGTGGCCGCCGCCAGCGCGTTGGCGGCATCCACAAGTGCCTCGCGCGCCATCACCACTGCCGCCCTGGCAGCGACCAACTCGTCCAGGGCGGCTTGTCTCGCCGTGGCCGCGGGTTCGGCCGCGGCAGCGGCCGAGACGGCTGACGCGGAAGAGTCGGCATCTGCCCGGGCCCGGTCGAGTTGCCGCTGGGCGGCGTCGATGGCGGACTGCAGGGCGACGGCGTTGGCGTCGGTGACTGCCCGGGTGCGTTCCAGGGCAGAGGTTGCCGATGTCACGGCAACCCTGGCCTGGGCCAGCTGGGCGTCACGCGCCCGCTGCTCGTCCGTCGTGCCAGGCCCGCGCAACCCCGCGGCCCGCTCGGCGGCGACCAGGGTGGCCTGCGCGGCGTCGAGGTCCAGCTGCGCCAGCCGCGGATCCTGCCGTGCCAGCACCTGGCCGGCCACCACCTGGTCGCCCACCGCGACGTTCAGCTCGGTGATCGCGCCGGGGCCGGGGAAGCCGAGGCCGAGTGGCTTGGAGGACACCAGCGAACCCGTCGCCGCGACCGACGAGGTCAG
Source organism: uncultured Kineosporiaceae bacterium (assembly GCA_964516515.1). GTDB lineage: Bacteria > Actinomycetota > Actinomycetes > Actinomycetales > JBBAYJ01 > JANNOG01. Next base: position 3,748 of record CAZEYA010000191.1, read on the forward strand.
ATCCAGCCGCTCCACCGGTGCATTGACCGGGCCGTCGGACACGCCCCCCGCGGAGTCGAACCCGCCACCGTTCGCCTCACCTCGCAGGCCCATTACATATCGCAGGCCCAGCACGCCGACCGCGCCCAGTCCCATCAGGACGACGAGTACGGCGGCCACGATGATCAGGACGACTCGGGTCCGCCGCCGTCGCGGCCGGGCGCCTCCCCCAGGATGCATACCGGGTAGGTTCCCGAGTCGACGGACTGTTGTCAATAGTCCGTGATGCAATTGAATCGCCGCTGTCCACCCGGTCCGCACAGACCTGCCGGATCCACCCGGTCCGAGGGGTCAGGCGGTCAGCAGGAGCGCCTCGCCCTGGCCACCGCCACCGCACAGCGCGGCGACGCCGGTGCCGCCGCCGCGACGGCGCAGCTCCAGTGCGAGCGTCAACGCCAGCCGAGCACCTGACATCCCGACCGGATGGCCCAGCGCCACGGCACCGCCGTTGACGTTGACCTTGTCCTCGACATCGGCGGCCGACATCCCGAGGTCGGCGACCGACGCCAGCGCCACCGCGGCGAACGCCTCGTTGATCTCGTACAGGTCGAGGGCTGCCGGGTCGACGCCGGCCCTCGCGCTCGCCACCCGGATCGCCGCGGACGGCTGCGTCTGCAGCGTGGAGTCCGGTCCGGCCACCATGCCCGCCGCACCGATCTCGGCCAACCAGGCCAAGCCGCGCTGCTCGGCCCACTCGCGGCGAGCGACGACCACCACCGCCGCGCCGTCGGAGATCTGCGACGCCGACCCAGCCGTGATCGTGCCGTCGGGCCGAAAGGCGGGTCGCAGCCGGGCCAGGGACTCCACCGTGGTGTCGGGGCGGATGCCCTCGTCGGTCGTGACCACGACCGGATCCCCCTTGCGCTGCGGCACCTCGACCGGGGTCACCTCCTCGGCGAACCGGCCCTCCTTCCACGCCAGTGCCGCCCGCTGATGAGACCGGGCCGCAAAGGCGTCCTGTTGCTCGCGAGTGAAGTGCGGACGCGGGTCCCGGTTGGCATCGTCCGTCAGCGCGCCCATGGCGTCGGAGGTGAACACGTCGCGCAGGCCGTCGATGTCCATGTGGTCCAGCAGCGATACGGTGCCGTAGCCGAACCCGGAGCGGCTGCCGGGCAACAGATGGGGAGCCTGGGACATCGATTCCATTCCTCCGGCGACGACGACGTCGACCTCACCGGCCCGGATTAGCTGATCGGCAAGAGCGATCGCGGTCAGACCCGACAGGCACACCTTGTTGACCCCCATCGCGGGCACCGACATCGGGATCCCGCCGGCGACCGCGGCCTGGCGCGGCGGTGCCTGTCCCGAACCGGCGTTGAGCACCTGCCCGAGGATGACGTAATCCACGTCTTCCCCGCTGAGCTGCGCTCGCGCCAGTGCCGCCCGGATGGCGACGCCGCCCAGAGCGGTAGCGGGCAGTGACGACAACGACCCTTGCAACCGGCCCAACGGGGTGCGGGCACCGGCCAAGAGAACCGACGTACTCATGAGACGACGTTACGCCTTGACGGCTGCGTTTTCACCGGCCAGGCCGGGCAGCCGCAGGCCGGTGGCCGTCGGCACCGCAAGCCCGTCGGCGGTCAACCCGGCGATGCACCGCCGCAGTTGGGCCTCCTGGGGCCAGACCAGATCGAGTTCGGCGTGGCCCACCTCGACCGGAGCGGCTCGCAACCCGGCCATCACCAGGCCCCGGACGTAGCGGTCGCTGCCGACCCAGGGCTGAGTACGCCCGGTCCGTGCCCCCGCAAGCGCCGCCTGGCCCCCGTTCGGCACCGGGCAGCGCTGCGACAGCGGACAGTCCGGGCAGCGGGGCGCCCTGGCCGTGCAGACCAGAGCACCGAGCTCCATCACCGAGGCGTTCCACCGGGCCGCACGGGCGGGGTCCGCAGGCAGTGCGGCCTCCGCCCGCTCCACCTCGAACCTGGTCGGTGCTCCGGCGACGGGGCTCGCGGCCGCACCCGACACCCGGGCGAGGACCCGACGGACGTTGACGTCGAGCACGGTGGTCCTGACCCCGAACCCGAAGGCCGCGGTCGCGGCCGCGGTGTACGCCCCGATACCGGGAAGGGCGAGCAACTGCGCAACCGATCGCGGAACCTGCCCCTGGTGGCGCTCGACGATGGCGGCGGCGGCGGCATGCAGCCGCAGAGCGCGCCGGGGGTAACCCAGTCGCCCCCACATCCGGACGGCTTCGCCGGGCGAGTCCGCGGCCAGCGAGGCCGGCTCCGGCCAGCGTGCCAGCCACGCGCGCCAAGGCGCGACGATCCGCGGCACCGGCGTCTGCTGGCTCATCACCTCGCACACCAGGACACCCCAGGCCGAGCGCTGCGGCGAGCGCCATGGCAGATCGCGCCCGTGATCCTCGTACCACCTCAGGACGGCGTCGACGTGGTCGTCGGTCAGGGGCAGCTGCGGCATGGCACGGCGACTGTAGATGGCGGCTGCGCTGACCCCGTGGATGGTGGCCTCAGACGTAGCGCTCCAGGATGCTGGTCTCTGCTAACCGGGACAGCCCCTCGCGGATGGCGCGCGCCCGGACCGGCCCGATTCCTTCCACGGCGCCGAAGTCGTCGACCCCGGCGGCCAGCATCTTCTGCAGCGACCCGAAGTGCGCGACGATCCGGTCGGTGAGCACCTCGGTCAGTCGGGGCACCCGGTGAAGCATCCGGTAGCCGCGCGGGCTGACCGAGACGTCCAGCGGCTCGGCGACGTCGGTGAAGCCCATCGCGGCGGCCACGTGCGCCAGGTCGACCAGCTGGCCGGGGTTGAGGTCGATCAGGCGCGCCAGCACGTCGACGGTCTCCTCGCGGGAGCCGACGACCCCGACGTAGTCGCGGACCACTGCTTCGCGCTCGGCGGCCAGCCCTGAGATCAGCTCGTCGAGCTGCAGCGACAGCAGTCGACCGTCGGTGCCCAGTTCGATGAGGTACTCCTCGACCTCGCTGGAGATCCGTCGCACCATCTCGGCCCGCTGGATGACAGTCGCGACGTCGCGCACCGTGGCGAGGTCCTCGATCTCCAAGCCGGCCAGGGTGCTGGTCACCTCCTGCAGCCGGTTGCTGTAGCGCTCCAGTGTCGCCAGCGCCTGGTTGGCCCGGGTGAGGATCTCGGTCGACCCCTCCAGCACGCGGCGGCGCCCGCCGACGTAGAGCGCAATCAGGCTCATCGACTGGCTGACCGAGATCACGGGGTAGCCGGTCTGCTTGGCCACCCGCTCTGCGGTGCGGTGACGGGTGCCGGACTCGACGGTCTCCACGGCCGGGTCGGGCACCAGCTGGACCGCGGCCCGCACGATCCGCCCGACCGGGTTGCCGGCCGCGGCGGTGTCGATGAC
>CAZEYA010000192.1:0-4066 GCA_964516515.1 uncultured Kineosporiaceae bacterium
GTCGGTGGCTGACCGCGAGATCCGTATCTGCGTCGTCGGGGACGAACTCGCGGTCGGCGTCGGGGACCCACGCGGCCTGGGGTGGGTGGGCCGGATCGCCGCGCGGACCCCGCAGCTGGACCTGACGCTGTCGATGTACCCGCTGGCCGTTCCCCGCGAGACGACCACGGGCCTCGCCTCGCGGTGGCAGGCCGAGGCGGCTCTGCGGTGGACCGGTCACGACGCGGCCGGCGTCTCCCCGCCCGTGGAGGCGCGCCTGGTGATCGGGCTGGGCATGGGGGACCTGCGCAACCGGACGACGCTGGCGCGCAGCCGGCTCAACCTCGCCAACATCCTCGATGCGGCCGAGAACAGTGGGATCAAGACGCTCGTGGTCGGTCCGCCGCCGGTGGCGGCTCGCGGGGCGGACGCCGCCGTGGCCGGCGCGGTCGGCGAGCTGTCGTCGGCCTTCGGTGACGTCTGCCATCGCCGCCGGGTGCGCTACGTCGACACCTTCACGCCGCTGTCGGCACACGAGGACTGGTTCGCCGACCTGGCCGCCGGTGACGGCCGACACCCCGGACAGGCAGGGTACGGGCTGCTGGCCTGGCTCATCCTGCACGCCGGGTGGAATACCTGGTTGGGCTTGGAGGCCTGATGAGCGTCAGTGTCACAGCTGTGTCGCAGTCCACCGAGGACCCGCTGTCGGGGTTGCGGGTCGCAGCGCCGGACGGCGTCACCGGAGCCGATCCGGTACCGGCGGACTGGGTCGAGGTCCGGGTGCGGGCGGTCACCCTGAACCATCACGACCTGTGGTCGCTCAAGGGCGTCGGACTGCAGCCGCAGCGGCTGCCGATGGTGCTCGGCACCGATGCCGCGGGCGTCACGACTGACGGCCGCGAGGTGATCGTCCACGCCGTCATCGCCTCGCCCGACTGGACCGGTGACGAGACCGAGGACCCGGAGCGCAGCCTGCTGTCCGAGCGGTACCCGGGGACGCTGTCGCCCACGGTCGCAGTCCCGGTGAGCAACCTGCTCGACAAGCCCACGGAGCTGTCGTTCGCCGAGGCGGCATGCCTGCCCACCGCGTGGCTGACCGCCTATCGGATGCTGTTCGTGCGTTCCGGGCTGCGGCCCGGTGACACGGTGCTCGTGCAGGGCGCCGGCGGTGGTGTGGCCACGGCCGCGATCTCGCTGGCTCGGGCCGGGGGCATGCGGGTCTGGGCGACCAGCCGGAGCGAGGCGAAGCGGGCGGGGGTGCTGCAGATCGGCGCGCACGCGGCGTTCGCCGCCGGACAGCGGCTGCCCGAACGCGTCGATGCGGTGATCGAGACGGTCGGGGCAGCCACCTGGAAGCACTCGGTGCGTTCGCTGCGCCCCGGCGGCACCATCGTGGTCGCCGGTGCCACCAGCGGGGACCCCACGGCCGCGGAGCTGTCCCACATCTTCTTCCGCCAGCTGCGGGTGATCGGGTCGACGATGGGCACCCGGGGGGAGTTCCGGGCGCTGCTGAGCATGCTGCTGGCCACGGGCGTCCGCCCCGTCGTGGACACCATCGCCCCCGTGGCCGAGGCCGCCGAGGCCTTCGAGCGGCTCGCGTCGGGTGACTCCGTGGGCAAGATCGTGCTGAGCTACGAGGACTGACGGCGCCGAGGCCGCCCCTGGGTGGACAGCCGCGGCGGCCACAGCCGGGCCACGACCACCGCCTGCAGATCATCAGTCGGGACGGCGCCCAGTGCCCAGGAGTCGACTCCCTCGTGCGGATTGTCCCGTTCCACCCACCAGCCCTCGGGCTCGCGACGGATCAGCCGCTTCACCGAGCGCGGGCGGTCCCCGGGCAGGTCGACGACCACCAGGTTGTCGGGGCGGGCGGTCCGGGCCGCTCGGACCAGCAGCAGGTCGCCGTCGCGCAACGTCGGCAGCATCGAGGCGCCGGCCACCCGAACCAGGCCGTAACGCAAGCCACGCGGCACGCGGGTAGTGTCGCAGGCACCCGGTGAGAGGCCGGGCAACACAGCGTCGAAGGGATGACAACCAGCATGTTTGCCTCGTGGATCACCTCCCGTGTGAGCACCGTCAGCGCCCACTGTGACCTGCCCTGCGGTGTCTATGACCCCGCCCAGGCCCGGATCGAGGCCGAGTCGGTCAAGGGGTGCATGACCAAGTACAACGGCTCCACCGACCATGACTTCCAGACTCGCGCCCTGGTGATCAAGGAGGAGCGCGCTGAGCTGGTCAAGCACCACCTGTCGGTGCTGTGGACCGACTACTTCAAGGCCCCGCACTTCGAGGAGTACCCGCAGCTGCACGTTCTGTTCAACGACACCATCAAGCTGGCCGGCGGCTCCGGCGTCAAGAACAGCACCGATATCGCGGTCGCGGACCAGCTGCTCGCCAAGATCGACGAGATCGCCGAGATCTTCTGGGCCACGAAGAAGGCCTGAGCGGATCGAGAGGTCGGCGGCACAACGAATTCACTGCAGACTGCCTTGAGGTCTTCAGTGTTCGAGTTCCTCGAACAGCGTGATCTGCAATCCGGCGGGAGCGTTGAGCCGGGCGTTCAAGGAGTTCCAGGGCGTGGTCGTCGCCGGCGCCACCACCTCGGCTCCCGCTGCCTGCAATGCCATGGTCGAGGCGGCCGCGTCGGCGACCTCGAACGCCACGCGGATGCGGGGCGCCACCCGGCGGCCGACCTCCACCGCGTCGATGTAGGCGACCTGCGCCGGGTTCGCCAGTTCGAGAGTCGCCCGCCCGGCCGCAAGAATCGTCACTTGGGCGCCGCCGGGCCCTTCGAAGGCCCCCTCCTCTGGCATACCGAGCACGTCGCGATAGAACGTCACCGCAGCCTCGTAGTCCTCGGCCTCGACGATGATCCGCAACTGGCGGACGGCGTGCTGCTCTGCGCCGGCCGACGTGTTGTCCTTTGTCATGCTCGCAGTCTCGACCTTGGTCATGCCGGTGAGCACCGGGACATCGGGCACCGGATCGAAAGTGCGTCCGGTCACCGCGGACTCTCCGCTCTCGCCCTCGCCCTCGCGATGACCAGCTCCATCGCCTCGGCGACACCGTACGGCCGCGAATGCGACAGCACTTCCGCCACCTGCGCGGCGGTCCGGCCCCACGGCTCGCGGCCGATCTCGGCGGCCAAGCGCTGCCAGTCGCCGAGGTCGCCGCGCTCCATCGCGGTCTGCACGGCCTCCGTCGGCCACGTCGAGACGGGATCGGACGGATCCGTGGTGAGGTTGCGGAACGACAGCGCCATCAGCCCGCGCCCTCGAGCATGACTGCGGACAGCTCAACACAGGCGCGACGCACCTCGTCCCAGTCGGCCCACCGGCGAGCGAGGTTGCGGTAGGAGTCGAGTTGGCGCGTCACCGACGTGTCCGCCGGGACAGGGTCCGCCAATTGTCGTGCAACCTGCGCGGCGACTCCCCGCCCCTCGCCGTGCTGGTCCAGGTAGTACGAGTCGATGTCGGCGAGCACGCCGGCGCTATGACCCACGCCGATCCGGTCGGCAAGCGCGGCGACGTCCAGGTAGTCCCGCGTCTGGTTGCGCCGGACGATGAGGAACGCCTTGACTCGAAGTGTTTCATCCGCGGTCGGCACCCGCAGCGACCGGCCGGACGACAGCTCGACCTCGACGGTCTCCAGCGGCCTGGACCTGATGAGCTGCCGCACGCCCGCCTCGATGTCCCCCAGCCGACCGAGGATGATCTTGCCGGGCCGGACCCGGTTGGTCACCCAATCACCTTCGGACTCCAGGGCCTCAAGCACCACGTCGAACCGGTCCCGGAGATCAGCCAGCACGTGATCGTGGTCGAACGAGTCGCGATGGCCTGCGTACAGCGCCGCCGCCGAGCCGCCCACCAGAACGGCGTCTGGCACGAGGGCTTGCAGCCGGGCGGCAGACTCTAGGACCGCCGCCAGAGCCGGGCTCGCCGCCATGACAGCCATCATGGCCGACCAGGGCACCAGCCCGGGCGCCACCACGCACAGTAGATGACGAGAACAGGCTCCTCAGCCGCATGGCGCCGCGACTGTGCCAGCCTCTGAACATGCAATCCGTGTACGAGGCCATGGGTGGCGC
>CAZEYA010000192.1:4166-7067 GCA_964516515.1 uncultured Kineosporiaceae bacterium
CCGTTGTACCCGTGGACGACGGCCTGCACGCCGGGCAGTTTCCCTAGCCGGAACTTCGCGCCGATCTCCCACGCGCTGGCGGCCGATACCCACAGCGCAGTCTCCGTGTCCGCTACCAGGTCCAGCGTGGCGGGTGGCAGTCGCTCGGGTGAGAGCAGCACCCACAGCAGCGCGTGGGTGTCCAGCATGAGCCGTGCGCTCACTCCCAGGCCGCCAGCTCCTCCTGGGAGAGCTCGTCCCAGAACGACTCGTCGAAGCGACCCGCCACGAATCCGACCGGACGCCGCGGTGGCGCCTGCACGGGGACGAGTCGGGCGACCGGCGTGCCGCCTCTGGCGATCGTGATGTCCTCGCCCGCCTCGACGCGGGCCAGGATCTGCGACAGGTGGGTCTAGGCCCGCTGCATGTTGACTGTATGACTCACCTGACCAAGTCCACTAGACCACCAACTCACCAAGCAGCAACCCCTCGAGACCCCCAGCTGGAGGGAGGCATGCAAGCGCTCGACGGACCTGCTCGGTCCATGTGGTTGCCGCCCCGAGTCACAGCAGTTCGAACGCCACGCCAAGTGCGTGGTACGTTCGCGCAGCCCTGGTGTCTCTACTCAGGAGCAGGTGCTGAGAAGCCTTCGACGACAGGGTGATCAGTCCATCGTAGGTGGCGCCCCCCGAAATGCCGGCCTCTGCAAGCTGTCCCACCGCCTCACTCACGGCAGGCATTCGGAGCTGCCGCTGCACTGGAAACCAGGCCTCGATCAGCGTTACCGCCGTCGCCGGATCAAGCCGGAACCGCGGAGGCAGACGCGTCAGTACCGAGTACGTCTCAGCGACCACGTGTGCCGGGAGCCAGGCACCGATGGCGCGCTCGCGGCACAACTCATGCGCTTCATGCGCCGACAAGATGGCCGCTACTGCGACACTGCTGTCGACAGCCGTCACCGCCTGCCCGACTCCAGCGTGGCTCGAACAACATCATCGGTCAGAGCCTCTTCCGTTTGACCCACTGCCACCGGAAGTCCATCCGTCCAGACGAGATCCACCGGCGTCACGACAGGGCGAATCTCGACGCCACCCTCGATCTCGCGCAAGCTCACCGTGCCCCCACCCTCCAGATGCAACCGGCGGCGCAGCTCCTTCGGCATGACAAGACGACCCGACCGATCGATGGCAACAAGCATGGCATCGGAGATGGGGGGGGTCATGGTGCAAAAGATACCATCGGTCCACGTCATAGGACGGGCCCCGTCACGCGGTGCGTGACGGGGCCCCCGGGTCCGGCAGAGGCTGGCGGTACGGGTCGTGGTCCAGGTCCTCCGGGGGTACGGCCTGGCCGGAACCGACCCGCTGGGGTCAGCTTGCCGATGATCACGTTCTCCTTCAGACCCAGCAACGGGTCGGACTTGGCGTTGATCGCCGCATCCGTCAACACCCGCGCGGTCTCCTGGAACGACGCCGCCGACAACCACGACTCCGTCGCCAACGACGCCTTCGTGATACCCATCAACTCCGCCCGACCCGACGCCGGCCGGCCACCCTCAGCCACCACCCGACGGTTCTCCGCCTCGAACCGCGACCGCTCCACCAACTCACCCGGCAACAACTCCGCATCCGAGGAATCGATGACCGTGACCCGCTTCAACATCTACCGGACGATGACCTCGATGTGCTTGTCATGGATCGTCACACCCTGGCTGCGGTACACCCGCTGCACCTCATTCCCGCTTTCCCTCCCCGCCAGCCGGCGACCGTGCCTCGTTCTCTTCCCCAGCGACCCAGGGCGCCAGGCATAGTGCGGCATAGAGCATTCCTATAATGCCGGCCCACAACCGGACGTCCGCGAGTCTCGAGCCCGGTACAAGGATCTCGACGAGCGCCCCCGCGTACAGGGCAACAACGACTAGGGTAACGATGAGGCGTGGCACTGTGCGGGAGACTGCTCGACCAACCAGTTGCATTCTGCGACCAGTCATTGTTGCGCCCTCCACCGAGCTAAGGTATTTCCTGACTGGCTTGAGCTGACACCGATTCCACCAAGAGACTCGTTGGCCATTAGTTGCACCTGCTGCCCGTATACGTTCTTGGCACCAGAACACTAGAAGGCCAGTAGAGATCGAGGCGAAGGCAACGTAGCGGCCTTGAGTTCACGCCGTTCTGAGCTGTAGGCGTGATCGCGCCGGCTTGCGCGGCGCAGAGGCCGCCCACGATCCCAGCCCCAACCGGCCCGCCAAGCGCAGCGCCGATTACGGTGCATGCACCAATGAAGATTCCAGCATTCCCAGGATTTGCTGCTGTTTTGGATTCAGCCTTGTTGAAGTATACCTTGAAGGGGTAGCAGAAACTTGTGCAGTATGTCGGATCGGCCGTGATCGGGTACACGGATTGGGAGCTGGGCGAGACTACTTGCCGAAGGAGGTTGCCCTGCAGCTCGTATCGCGTCTTGACAGGTTTTCCCTCTGCATCCACCGCCCACGGCTTCGCCAGAACGGCAACCTCAGCCGTGACCTGACCGTCCCCCAGCGGGGCTGACGCCACTATAGATATCCCACCACCAGGATTAAGGACTGCATCAGTACCAACAGGCAGAGTCAAGGCATACTCCTGCGTCCCCCCGTCACCGGGGCCTTCCAATACCGCCATAATTCTTAAGCCCTCTGACGATGTGTCGAGAACATAGTCTGGAGCGCCGCTGTCTCCTTGATAGACAAGGTCGCCGTCCACTACTGTTGCGTCCGCAGGTTGAGGTCCGTCAACTAGGGTTATTCCGAAATCCACCACTTGACCATCCATGGACAGTTCGACCGCGGGGTCAGCAGGCATGACAGCAGTGAACGCCGTAGAGGACGCCCTAAAAGAGTCATCCGCCGCACTATTGATTTCAATGTCCTCCCCGAAGCTGTCGATG
>CAZEYA010000193.1:0-7063 GCA_964516515.1 uncultured Kineosporiaceae bacterium
GCGCCGACCAGGTCATGGTCCGGATGCGCGACGGTATCCGGCTCGCCACTGATATCTACCTTCCGGTCGCCGTGACCCCGGTCGCCGCCGTGCTGGTTCGGCTGCCCTACGACAAGAGCGGTGAGTTCTCGTTTATGTCGCCCGTGGCGCAGCGCCTGACAGACCGGGGCTACGCCGTCGTCGTACAGGACGTCCGGGGAAAGGTCCGTTCCGAGGGTGAGACCTTCGCCTTCGTCCACGAGGTCGCCGACGGCGCCGACACCCTGGACTGGATCGTCGCGCAGCCGTGGAGCAACGGTCGCGTGGGCATGTTCGGGGACTCCTACTACGGGTTCACCCAATGGGCGGCGCTCGCGTCAGGTCATCCTGCATTGCAGGCCATGGTGCCGCGCATGACGACCACCGAGGTCGGCACCGACTGGATGTACAACCAGGGCGTCTTCTGCTCCGGAACCATGATCGAGTGGGCGGTCCACACCTGGGCGGAGGCGTCCCTACTGGACCACAAGGTCGACTGGTCGGTGCGGCCACTGGCCGACGTCGTCCCGGCCACCCTCGACGGGCGGCGCAGCGCCAGCCTCGACTCGTGGTGGCCGCGTCCGCCGAATGATCCCTTCTGGACCCGTGACATCTTCAACGGGCGGCCACCGCGGCCGGGCCGCATCCCCACCCTGCACGTGGGTGGCTTCTACGACGTGTTCAGCCGTGGCCAGTTGCGCGATCACGCCCGGTCGCTGCGAGGCGCACTGCCGAGCGACCAGTACCTCGAGATGGGTGCCACCGACCACTTCGACGACCGCCTGGGTGCCGACGGCCGTGCCCCCGACTACCTGCAGTCGGCCGCGCTGCTGGACACCTTCCTCGACGAGCAGTACCTGCCCGCAGCGCTGACGTTCTTCGAGCGGTACCTGCGCGACGGCACGCAACCGCCCGCCCGGGTCCGGTGGGAGCTCGGCAGGAGTGGGTGGCAGGAGAGCGCGACCTGGCCGCCCGCAGCGGCCGCGCCCGTGACCCTCTACCTCGGGGACGCGCCGTCGGCGGGGCGAGGACCGCAGGGCGGCGCCCTGCTCACCTCGCCCGAACGGTTCCCGGCCGAGGTGTCCTGGGTCCACGACCCGAGCCGTCCCGTCCCCAGCCTCGTTGAGGATCCCTGGCGACCGCTGCTCAGGCTGCCGGACGAGCGGGAGATCCAGGTCCGTGACGACGTCGTCACGTTCACCGGAGAACCCCAGCGGTCGGCGCTGGACCTGGCCGGCCCGGTGCGGGTCATTGCGACGAGCTGGGCAACCGCCCGCTCGACACACCTCGTCGCGCGGCTCAGCGACGTCGCGCCCACCGGCGAGGCCCGGATGATCGTCGAGGGCGCCTGCCTGGTCACCGATATCGCTGATCCGAGGGTTGTCGATGTCGACCTGGGCGACACCGGATACCAAGTCCATGCCGGGCATCGGCTGCGGTTGTCGCTGTCGAGTTCGTCCTACCCCCGCTGGGCAATCCACCCCGGCACCGACGACCACCCGTTCCGTGCCATTGCCACCCGCGCCGTCACGCACCGGCTGCGGCTCTCGGGTACTGACGCGACCCGGCTGGTCATCACCGCACTGCCTGCCACCCACCCCTGAGGAGACTGCTATGTCCCGTCCCCGACCCTCGTTGTCCCGTCGCCGCTTCCTCATCAGTACCGGCTCGGCCGCGTCCGTCGCCGCGCTCGCCGCCTGCGGCCAGACCGTCGGGGGCGCTGAGGACGAGAGCCCCGCGGCCCTCGACCCGGCGGAGCCGTCGAGTGCGGCTGCCGTCACCTCGACGGCCGCCGTCGCCGGGTCACTCGTGCTCTACAACTACGCGGAGTACGTCGACCCAACGACCTACGAGGCTTTCACCGCCGCCTTCCCTGAGGTCGAGGTGGTCGAGGCCTTCTACGCCTCGGAGGAGGAGGTGTCGGCCAAGCTCCGGGCCGGGGGTGCCTCGGAGTACGACAACGTCGTGGTGTCCGGGACCACAGCGGCGCAGCTCTACTCCGAGGGGATGCTCGCCGACATCGACCAGACCCTCGTCCCCAACCTCGCGCTCGTCGATCCCGCACTCATCGACCAGAAGTACGACCCGGGTGCCAGATTCTCGGTGCCGAAGAACTACGGGGTCACCGGTTTCGGATACGACTCGGCTGTGGTCACCTCACCTCCGACGACCTGGCGGGAGTTCTACGACGCGCTGGAGACCTATGCTCCCAACACCCTCCTCCTGGAAGGCGCGGTCGCAGTCATCGGCAGCGCACTCCAGGCGATCGGCAGCAACCTCGGGGAATCCGACGACGCGAAGATATCGGAGGCTCTGGACCTGCTGAAATCGAAGAAGAAGTTCATCGGGAACGTCTCGACCGCCAACTTCTACACCCTGTTCGGTGCGGGTGGCCCGGTCGTCCTCGGCCAGGCCTGGAACGGTGACATCCTGCGGCTGCGCGGCACTCGGCCAGGGCTCGAATTCGTCATTCCTGATGGTGAGGCCGACGCGTGGACGGGAGTCTGGGCCATCCCCAAGAGCGCCCCTAACGTCGCAGCGTCACACGCGTGGATCAACTTTCTGCTGACGCCGGAGAACGCGACGCGGGAGATGCTCTGGAGCTACTTCCCGGTATCGGTGCCCGAGGCCGCGGACGCATCCCGCACCGAGAACCCCGAGTTCGACGTGCCGTGGATCACCGCGAGCACCGACGACCTGGCCCGCCTCGCCAGCCCGGTGCTGCCCCCGGACGTGCTCCGCAAGTACAACGACGCCTACACACAGTTCCAGTCCGCCTGAGCGCCGTGCCAGTCGGCACCGACGATGATCGGGACGTGACGGGCACGGTCGAGCCGCTGCAGCCGGGCGAAGTCCGCTTCGAGCGGGTCACCAAGCGCTTCGGTGGGGTGACGGCTGTCGACGCCCTCGACCTCGACGTCGCCCAAGGCGAGTTCCTTGCGCTGCTCGGCCCCTCCGGGTGCGGCAAGACCACCTGCCTGCGGATGGTCGCGGGATTCGAGTCACCCGACACCGGCACGATCCTCGTCGGGGGGCGTGACGTCACCCGGGTCCCGCCGGGAAAGCGCGACGTCAACACCGTGTTCCAGAGCTATGCCCTGTTCGGGCATCTCGATGTCGAGGCCAATGTCGGCTTCGGGTTGCGCCGGCACGGGGTCCCGGCCGCGCAGCGTCGGGAGCGGGTGGCGGCGGCGCTGGCGATGGTGCGGTTGACCGAGTTGCGTGGTCGCCGACCACGACAACTGTCCGGTGGTCAGCAGCAGCGCGTCGCCCTGGCCCGTGCATTGGTGCTGCGACCCCGGGTGTTGCTCCTCGACGAGCCGTTGGCGGCGCTGGACCTGCAACTGCGCAAGGAGATGCAGCTGGAGCTCAAGGCGCTGCACCGGGAGGTCGGTTGCACGTTCATCTTCGTCACGCACGACCAGGGTGAGGCGATGAGCCTCGCGGACCGGATCGCGGTGATGCGGGACGGCCGGATCGAGCAGCTGGATGTTCCGGCGGTGGTCTACGACCGGCCGGCCACGGCCTTCGTGGCGGGCTTCATCGGTGACATGAACATCCTGGACGGCCTTGGCGACGGCGGGTCGATCGACACCTCCGCCGGACGGTTGCGGCTGCCTGTCGCCGTCGATGGTCCCGTGACGGTCGGCGTCCGGCCGGAGGCGATTCACGTCGCGGCGGTCGCTCGCGAGGGGACTGGCGCGGCTGTGCTGAGCGGCCGGCTCCGGTCGGTCGACGTCCTGGGCGAGGCGCTGCGGGTCGTGCTCGGTGTCGGCGAGGTGGTCGTGACCGCACGCCGGCCGCGCCAGGAGATGCTGACCGACCTGGCGGACCTCCGGCCGGGTGACGAGGTGGCGTGGTGGTTCGACCCTGCCCGGGCCGTGGTCCACCCCCGGCTGCCATGAGGACCCGTTCGCCCGCGGCACTACCGGCGTGGGTCGTCGTGCCGGGGCTGACCTACTACGCGTTGTTCCTCCTCGTCCCGATGGTCGTCGTCGCCGTGATCAGCGTCGGCGAACCGGTGGGGTACGGCGGGGTCAGGCTCACGTTCTCGATCGACAACTACGTCGCGGCGCTGGACCCGGTGTTCCTCCGGGTGTTCGGCCGCACACTGGTGTTCGCCCTGCTGGGTACCGCGCTGGTGCTCGTCATCGGCTTTCCGGCGGCGTACTGGATCGCCCGGTACGGCGGTTCCCGGGCCCCACTGCTGATCGGCCTGCTGGTAATCCCGTTCTGGACCAGTTTCCTGCTGCGGACCTTCGCCTTCCTCATCATGTTCGGCCCCGACTGGTACATCGTGCGGGCGTTGCGGAATGCCGGTTTCGAGGGTGTGACGTTGCTGGGCAGCGATGTCGGGGTGTTCGTCGTCCTCGTATACACGTACTTGCCGCTGGCCATCCTGCCGGTCTACGCCAGCCTGGAGCGGATGGATTGGCGGCTGGTGGAAGCCGCGGAGGACTTGGGGGCCGACAGCTGGTCGGCCTTCGCCACCGTCACGGTGCCGTCGGTGGCGCGGGGTGTCGTCACGGGAATGCTGCTGGTGTTCGTTCCGATGACGGGGGAGTACGTCGTGCCGCAGATCGTCGGGAACGGCAAGAGCGTGCTCTACGCCAGCCTCGTCGGTCAGCAGTTCCTGTCGGCGCAGAACTGGCCGCTGGGTGCCGCGCTGGCCATGGTGCTCATCGTGACGATCAGTCTGGTGGCCGTCGCGGCCCTGCTGTCGCAGCGCAGGGCGCCGGTGTGAGGCGGGCGGCATGAAGGGTCACCGGGTCACGGCGGGCCGGCGGGCGCTCGCGGCGTGGACCGTCCTTGTCGTCGCGTTCCTGTACCTGCCGCTGGCTGTGGTCGTCGTCTACTCGTTCAACGCCAACCCCGACCAGGTCACAGTGTGGCAGGGATTCACCACCCGCTGGTTCCCCGACGTCCTCGCCGACCCGGTGATCGCCGACGCGCTGCTGACCAGCCTCCGCATCGCACTGGTCAATGCCGTGCTGGCCGCCGTGCTTGGCACGCTCGGGGCGGTCGGCCTGCGGTTCGCGCCCCGTTGGCTCGCCGCGCTCTACGACGGTCTCGCGTTCGCCACCCTGACCACGCCCGTGCTGGTGCTCGGCATCGCCAGTCTGCTGTCGTTCGTCCTGCTGGGGGTTCCCCGGGGCGGGGTGACGATCCTGCTCGCCCATGTCGTGTTCAACAGCAGCATCGTGCTGCTGGTGGTCAGGGCCCGACTGGCAGGCATGTCCAATGCCGAGGAGGAGGCGGCGAGTGATCTCGGGGCCGGCCGCTGGGCGGTGTTCGGCCTGGTCACGCTGCCTCGGTTGCTGCCTGCGATCCTAGCGGGGGCGTTGCTCGCGTTCACCTACTCCTGGGACGACTACGTGGTCGCGAGCTTCGTCAGCGGTGCCCGCACCACGACCCTGCCGCTGCGGATCTTCGGCGAGCTTCGCTTCGGGATCAGCCCCCGGCTGAACGCGCTGGCGACGATGACCCTGCTGGTGACGCTCCTCGGGTTGTTCTCTGCACTGTTCCTGGCGCGCCGATCGCTTCGGCCGGCACAGCCATGACCCGAAGGGCCGTCCCATGATCCTTACGCTTCCTACTCGCCGGACCGGGTGGCTGACCCACGCCCGATACTACGAGCACGACGCCGGCCTCAACTTCGGTCGGTGGGTCGAGCCGGGCGTCATGCTCGAATCCGCTGCCGGTAAGCGGCGGATCGCCGATCTAGTGGCGGCCTGCGGTCTGGGCGAGGTGTTGGTACCGCTCGTGCCCGTGGCGCTGGATCGCACAGACCTGCTTCGCTTCCACACCCCCGACTACGTCGATCACGTCGCCGCGCTCTCGGCCGGTCCCGGTGGTGAGGCCGGTGACTTCGCCCATGTCGGGCCCGGTTCGTACGAGATCGCAGCGTTGGCGGCCGGCGGCACCTACGAGGCGGTCCGGGCGGTGGTGACCGGCAAGGTCGACAACGCATACGCACTGGTCCGGCCGGCTGGGCATCACGCCGAGCCGGCCCGTGGTCGCGGGTACTGCTTGTTCGGCAACCTGGCGCTCGCCGTGCTCAAGGCACGTGCCGACCTCGGCGTCCAGCGCGTGGCGGTCGTGGATGTTGACGTGCATCACGGCAACGGAACGGCCGTGGCCTTCGCGTCCGACCCGTCGGTCCTGGCGGTGTCCATCCACCAGCATCTGATGTACCCGGAGGACTCGGGCCATGCCACCGAGGTGGGGAGCGGGGCCGGTGTCGGGGCCACGATCAACGTGCCGCTGCCGCCCGGCTGCGGCGAGGGAGCGTACGCCGACGCCTTCGATCGGGTGGTCGAGCCTGCGCTGCGGCGCTTCAGGCCGGAACTGATCGTCGTCGCCTGCGGGTTCGACGCCGGTGGACTGGATCCGCTGGGCCGGATGCTGCTGTCTGCTGCCGCCTTCGGTCGGCTGACGGCCCGGGTGCTCGGGCTCGCGGACGCCCTGTGCGCGGGACGCCTGGTGTTCACTCACGAGGGTGGCTACAGCGAGCTACACACCCCGTTCTGCGGCGTCGCCGTGCTCGAAGCCCTCAGCGGCGCCGCCACCGATGTCGAGGATCCGTTCGGGTGGCTCGACGACGACCCACACCAGGCGCTGGCCCCTCACCAACGGGCCGCCGTTGATGTAGCGGTCGCGGCAATGCAGGCAGCGGCGGAGGGCTGAGTCGCCCTCCCCGAGGGCCGTTCAGAGCTTCGTCGCGTTGCTGACCCGTGTGAGCAGGCACGTGCTCTCGCGCCGTGGACGGCGAGAGCAGACAGTTCCAGACCTGGGCTCGACGTGGCTGGGCGCTCCCCTGTCGGGCGGCTTCGCCGCACCAGCGCTTTGTCGTCTCGGTGTCGCGCGATTGGCCTATGCAGCGCTGACCGTCGGGTGCATGTGATCGCCGCGCGCGAGTGCGGCGCGCAGGACGTCGACGAAGGTGCGGATCTGCTCGGGTTGTACGCCCCGACGGGTTGCTGCGTACCAGGTCCGGCCCTGGGCTTCTCGACCTATCTGGATACCGGCGACGGAGACTGTGCGG
>CAZEYA010000194.1:0-7056 GCA_964516515.1 uncultured Kineosporiaceae bacterium
GGATCCGGCCGCCCCCCCGGCGCCCGGATCCCGCCCCGCGCCTGGTAGCGCGGTTCGGCCCGGTGCCCCCGTGGCCCGTGGCCCGCGTCCCGACGCCCCAGCTCCCGCTCCGGGACGTCCCGACGAGCAGGGTGGCTCCGAGTCGGCCCGCTCCGGCGCACCGCGACCGGGCCCCCGTACCACGCCGCCCGGCCCCTCACGGCCCGGCAACAACCCGTTCGCGCCCAGCCAGGGGATGCCCCGCTCCGGGGGCCCCTCACGACCTGGCAACAACCCCTTCGCACCGAGCCAGGGGATGCCCCGCCCGGCTGGGCGCCCCGCTGGGCCGAGCGGTCCCGGCGGCATTCCGCGGCCACCGGCCGAGGGAGGCTCACGACCCAACCCGGGCATGATGCCGCCGCGGCCCCCGGCCCGTTCCGGGCCCGGCGCAGGTTCAGGCGGTCCCGGAGGCCCGGGTCGCCCAAGGCCCGGCGGCACCGCCGCCCCGGGTCGCGGCCGCCCGGGCGCCCCCGCCGGCGGCGGCGCCCCGGGCCGTCCCGGTGGTGCCGGTGGCGGCGGCGGCATGCCCAACTCGGGCGGCTTCGGCAAGGCCCGTGGCGGCCGTGGCGGCACCCAGGGCGCCTTCGGGCGCGCCGGTGGCCGCCCGGTGCGCGGTCGCAAGTCCAAGAAGCAGCGTCGGCAGGAGTTCGACAACATGGCGGCGCCCACCCTGGGCGGCGTCAGCGTTCCCCATGGCGACGGCTCGACCATCGTCCGGCTGCGTCGCGGTTCCAGCCTGACCGACTTCGCCGAGAAGATCGACGCGAACCCGGGCTCGCTGGTCACCGTGCTGTTCCACCTGGGTGAGATGGCCACGGCGACGCAGAGCCTCGATGAGGACACGTTCATCACCCTCGGTACCGAGCTGGGCTACGACATCCGGATCGTCAGCCCCGAGGACGAGGACCGCGAGCTGCTCGAGGGCTTCTCGATCGACCTCGGAGCCGAGGCGGAGGAGGACGCAGGCTTCCTGCAGGAGCGTCCGCCGGTCGTCACCGTCATGGGTCACGTCGACCACGGCAAGACCAAGCTGCTCGACGCGATCCGGCGCACCGACGTGGTGGCCGGCGAGGCCGGAGGCATCACCCAGCACATCGGTGCCTACCAGGTGCATGCCACTCACGAGGACACCGACCGGGCGATCACGTTCATCGACACTCCAGGTCACGAGGCGTTCACCGCGATGCGTGCCCGCGGTGCGCGGGTGACCGACATCGCGATCCTCGTGGTCGCCGCCGACGACGGCGTGATGCCACAGACCATCGAGGCGCTGAACCACGCCCAGGCGGCCGGCATCCCGGTCGTCGTGGCGGTCAACAAGGTGGACAAGCCGGACGCCAACCCGTCGAAGATCCGCCAGCAGCTCACCGAGTACAACCTGGTGGCCGAGGAGTACGGCGGCGACACGATGTTCGTCGACGTCTCCGCGACTCAGCGCAGCGGCCTCGACGAACTGCTCGAAGCGGTGCTGCTGACCGCCGACGCGGCGCTGGAACTGACCGCCAACCCGACCAAGGACGCCCGCGGTGTCGCCATCGAGGCCAACCTCGACAAGGGCCGCGGCCCCGTGGCGACCGTGCTCATCCAGAGCGGCACGTTGCGGGTCGGCGACGCCATCGTGGCCGGCACCGCCTACGGCCGGGTCCGGGCGATGCTCGACGAGAACGGCAACAGCCTGGCCGAGGCGACACCAGCCCGCCCGGTCCAGGTCCTGGGCCTGACCAGCGTGCCGGGCGCCGGCGACAGCTTCCTGGTCGCGCCGGACGACCGGACTGCCCGCCAGATCGCCGAGAAGCGCGAGGCCGTCGAGCGCAACGCCATGTTGGCCAAGGCTCGCAAGCGGATCAGCCTGGAGGACTTCACCAAGGCGCTGGAGGCCGGCAAGGTCGAGACCCTCAACCTCATTCTCAAGGGTGACGGCGCGGGCTCGGTCGAGGCGCTGGAGGAGGCGCTGCTCAAGATCGACGTGGGCGAGGAGGTCGAGCTCCGGGTCATCGACCGTGGCGTGGGTGCCATCACTCGCACCAACGTCATGCTCGCCTCCGCCTCCGACGCCGTGGTCATCGGGTTCAATGTGCGGCCGGACGGGCCCGCGACCGAGCTCGCGGACCGGGAAGGCGTCGACATCCGGTACTACTCGGTCATCTACGCCGCGTTGGACGACATCGAGAACGCGTTGAAGGGCATGCTGCGGCCGGAGTTCGCCGAGGCGCAGCTGGGCACCGCCGAGGTCCGCGAGGTCTACCGGTCCAGCAAGTTCGGCAACATCGCCGGCTGCCTGGTCCGCTCGGGCGAGATCCGTCGCAACGCCAAGGCACGGCTCATCCGTGACGGTGTCGTGGTCGGTGACAACCTGACCATCGAGTCGTTGCGACGGTTCAAGGACGACGCCACCGAGGTCCGGGAGGGCTTCGAATGCGGCATCGGCCTGGGCTCGTTCAACGACATCCGCGTCGACGACGTCGTCGAGACCTTCGAGATGCGGGAGAAGCCGCGGAGCTGACCAACGGAACTGATCGAGGAGAGCGGGCGTGTTCGTCGCTGCCCTGACCGCCGATGTCCTGGTGCCGACCAGCAGGTCACGAAAGGACAAGCGCTCGGTGGTCAAACCACTGGTCGCCGAGCTGGCCCGGCTGGGCGTCAGTGCCGCCGAGACCGGACACCTCGACCTGCTGCGGCGGGCCGAGGTGGCGGTCGCGGTGGTGTCCTCGACCGCACGGCATGCCGGGGAGGTGCTGGACTCCTGCGAGCGGGTGGTGCGCGGCCGTCCCGAGCTCGAGGTCGTCAGCGTGCGGCGCCGGTTGTGGAAGGACAGTGACGACGATGCCAGTGACGATCTGGCTGCCGAGG
This sequence comes from uncultured Kineosporiaceae bacterium, assembly GCA_964516515.1. GTDB lineage: Bacteria > Actinomycetota > Actinomycetes > Actinomycetales > JBBAYJ01 > JANNOG01. The sequence goes on from CAZEYA010000194.1 coordinate 2,890, forward strand.
ATGTCGAGGACTCGATGACGGACCGCTGGGAGGACCACCGTGGCTGACCCCGCCCGGGCCAGGAAGCTCGCCGACCGGATCAAGGTCGTGGTGTCGGAATCGCTGCGCACGCGCGTCAAGGACCCGCGGCTCGGCTTCGTCACGATCACCGACGTCCGGGTCACCAACGACCTGCAGCACTCCACGGTCTTCTACACCGTGCTCGACGGGGACTCCGGCGACGAGACGGCCGCCGCGCTGGCGAGCGCCCGCGGGCTGCTACGGAGCGAGATCGGTCGGCAGACCGGCATCCGGCTGACGCCCACTGTCGAGTTCGTCGCCGACGGGGTGCCGGAAGCGGCGTCGCGGATCGACGACCTGGTCGAAGCGGCTCGCGCGCGGGACGCCGAGATCGCCGCCGCCGCGGCGGGAGCGGTGCCGGCCGGAGAGGCCGACCCGTACCGCAAGCCGCGGGTCATCGACGATGAGGACGACCAGCCTGATGATCGTCAAAGTGTGTACTGAGGCTCTCGCGAAACATGTACTGAGAGCCCCGCGAAACAAGTCCTCTCGCGGCAAGACCACGACAGCGCTTCGGCATGCGCGCGACGTCCTGCGCCTGGAACGGCCGGAGGATGCGGCCGCCGCCGCCGACACCCCTGGCCAGTTGATCCTCACCGGCAGCGTGCGCGGTGAGGTACACCCTGCCGTGCCGGGTCAGGCGCCTGAGCCGGTTCGACGACCAGGCGGGGACGACATCGAGGATGCCGACGGCACCGGTGTCACCGGCGCTAGCGCACCGCACGAATCCGACGCGGCACACCTGCTGTGGCTGCGAGAACACCCCGGTGACCGATTCCTGGCCTGCCTCGTCCTGCACACCGGATCGCGGATCCACCGGTACCGACCGGACATGGCCGCCATCCCGATCGCGTGCCGGTGGGGCACCGCCAGTGGCTGAGGGCACTCGGCTGGGCGGACTGGTCATTGTCGACAAGCCGTCAGGCATGACCAGCCACGATGTCGTCGGCCGGATCCGTCGGCTGGCGCAGACCCGCCGGGTCGGCCACGCCGGCACGCTGGACCCGGCGGCGACCGGCGTGCTGGTGATCGGCGTCGAGTGGTCGACCCGGTTGCTGACCTTCCTGTCCGGGCACGACAAGGCGTACGAGGCGACCATCCGGTTCGGCCGCTCCACCGTGACCGACGATGCCGAGGGCGAGACGCTGCAGGTCGCGGACCCCTCCGGCGTGACCAACGAGGCGATCGCCGCCGCCGTGGCACCGCTCACCGGGGCCATCCGTCAGGTTCCCTCGGCGGTGAGCGCGGTCAAAGTCGCCGGGCAGCGCGCGTACGCACGGGTGCGGGCCGGGGAGGACGTGGCGCTGGAGCCTCGTTCGGTGACGGTCAGGACGTTCGACGTCGGGCCCGTGCGCTTCGGACGCATGCCCGACCAGACGCCGTGGTGTGAGGTCGACGCCTACCTCGAGGTCAGCGCCGGGACCTACATCCGCGCGCTGGCCCGCGATCTTGGCGCAGCGCTGGATACCGGGGCGCACCTCACTGCCTTGCGGCGCACCCGGTCGGGGCCGTTCGCGCTGTCCGACGCCACGCCGCTGGCGCTACTGGAGAGCATGGGCGGCCTCGGCGGGCGGCTGTTGCCGCCGGGCGACATCGTCTCGACGTTCCTGACATCGGTGACGGTCGCCGACGACATCGCGGTCCGGATCCGTCATGGTCAGCGCGTCGAGGGCCATGGCACTGGTCAGGCGGTACTCGCGGTGCGGGACACCGGCGGTGACCTGGTGGCCGTGGCAGACGACACCGGGCTCGTGCTGCGGTACCTCGCGGTGGCGCCCCCCGTGTGACGGCGAGCCCACGGCATCGTGTGGACGCCGACGACGTCCATGCCATCACACAGCCCGTCAGATGCCGTCCAGGTGGGTGTCGAACCAGGCGTTCAACGGGGTGAGTTCGCGCCAGGTGGCCGCGACCCGATCCTTCGCCTCGGCGGTGAACAGCCAGTCGTCGACGGTGAACAACCGGCCGGCGTGCAGGCCCTTGTGCCGGAGCAGGTCGATCCGAGGATGATCGGGATCGAAGCCGCGCGGCGCCCGCACCAGACTGGCGCCGCCCACATCGAGCCCCGACGCGACCAGGTCCGCGACGATCACGGTGAGCGGGCGACCGGTGTGCTCGTTGTCGACCGCCGCCCGGTAGCGGGCCAGGGCGTCACGGTCGAAGGTGTATCGGCCGCCCCCGGCGTACAGGCCGTTGGCCGACAGTTGGACGTAATACCCGCTGCCGGTGCCCTCGCGGGTGGGACTGGGCCCGGTGAACGCTCCGAGGTGGTCCTTGTACGGCGACTTGTCGGCACTGAACCGGACGTCACGGTAGGGCCGGAAGATCTTGGCCGAACCGAACTCGTCGGCCAGTTCCGCCAGCATCGCGCTCATCGGCCCCCGGGCCGACCGCTCGTAGGTCTCGCGTTGATCGTTCCAGTAGGACTTGGAGTTGTCGGCGCCCAGGCCGTCGAAGAACTCCAAGGCATCCGGATGGAACCCCGCGAAACCCGCCGGGGAAGCGGTTGACCCGTTGCTGGCCATGCTCACGCGGCCCACCGTAGACGGGGCTGATCCCATGGGGATCATGCGGGCCTTTCCGTGATCAAGTCGGATGCGATCACGGGAAGCCCCGCACGTTGAATCCATCCGGGGTGTGCTTGCGCAAGGGAATGAGTGCGGCTGGCACTCTTGGGCCGTGCACCGGTGGTTCGGCCTCGACGAGGTTCCGCAAGGAACCGGGCCCAGCGTTCTCACCCTCGGCAACTTCGACGGTGTCCATCGCGGGCACGCCGCCGTGCTGGGTGAAGTGGTGCGGGAGGCCCGTTCCCGTGAGGCCCTGGCGGTCGCGGTCACCTTCGACCCGCACCCGCTGCAGGTGCTCCACCCCGACACCGCGCCCGAGTCGATCACCGGCCTGGACCAGCGGCTGGACCTGCTGGCCGGCACCGGGCTGGACGCCGTGGTGGTGCAACCGTTCACCCGCGAACTCGCGGCGCAGACACCCGCGCAGTACGTCGAGTCGGTCTTCGTCAGGGCGCTGGGCGCCGTGGGTGTCGTCATCGGTGCCGACGTCCGCTTCGGGGTCAAGAACTCCGGTGACATCACGGCCCTGCGGCAGCTCGGCGAGGAGTACGGGTTCGACGTGGTGGGCCTCGACGACCTGGGGTCGGCGCCAGGATCGCAAGGGGGCTCGGCACCTGGATGGGGCGTCGGCAAGGCCCGCCGGTGGTCCTCGACATGGGTGCGGGAGCTGCTGGCAGCCGGCGACGTGGCCGCCGCCGCCGACGTGCTCGGTCGGCGGCACGCCGTCCTCGGCACCGTCGTCCACGGCCAGGCGCGGGGCCGCGACCTCGGCTACCCCACGGCCAACATCGGTGAGCCGGGCGGTGCCGGTCTGATCCCGGCCGACGGGGTCTATGCGGGCTGGCTGGTCGACGACGCGGGCACCCGGTGGCCGTCGGCGATCTCGGTCGGCACCAACCCGCAGTTCGGCGAGGAGGAGCGGCGGGTCGAGGCACACGTCATCGACCGGACGGGCCTGGACCTCTACGGCCGGCGGGTCGCCGTGGAGTTCGAGCGATGGTTGCGGCCGATGGTGGTCTTCGACGATCTGGCGGGATTGCTGGGGCAGATGCGCCGCGACGTCGACGCGGCGCGGGCGGCACTGCGCGGCCAGAGCTGAGAGGTTGCTAGGATCACGGGTGCCGTGTAACGGCCGCGGTTTCCGTGTGCCCGGGAGGACAAGCCCCCGTGGCTCCGCGCAACGACCTCCCGGAGGACATCTTGCCGCTCGAATCTGCCACCAAGCAGCAGATCATCGCCGAATACGGCGCCAACGACGCTGACACCGGGTCCCCCGAGGTCCAGGTCGCCATGCTGACCCGTCGTATCAAGGACCTGACCGAGCACCTCAAGGTTCATCAGCACGACCACCACAGCCGGCGGGGCCTGCTGCTGCTCGTCGGCCAGCGCCGGCGGCTGCTCGGGTACCTGCAGAAGGTGGACATCAACCGCTACCGCACCCTGATCGAGCGGCTCGGCCTGCGCCGCTGAGGCGACGCGCGACCGCTGAACAGCACCATCCAGTAACCACCCAGCAACCATCCGACCACGAGCCCGCGGC
>CAZEYA010000195.1:0-3830 GCA_964516515.1 uncultured Kineosporiaceae bacterium
CGATCGCACCCGCCGTGGCGAACGGCGAGCCCGCGACCGGCACCGGGGCGCCGCTGGCATCGGCGTCGGCGACGACGATGCCCGGCCCGCCCGCCCGGGACAGCTGCTCGGCCATCGCCAGTACCGGCGTGCCGCGCCTGGCGACGGCCCCCTCGGCCAACCGCGTGGCGGCGGCGCTGAGCGGGGTGTGCGCCGCCGCGGCCGCAGGGACGGCGGCCGCCGCGCGCGCGTCGACCACCGCCACCGGCCGGCCGTCCGGCGCGACCATGATCCCCACGGGTTCGGTCTGATCCTTCGTGGTCACCAGCTTCCTCGAGATGGAGTGCCGCCACTGTGCGACCGTTGCCGACGCGGGCACTGCGAGGACCCCGACGACGACACTCGTCAGGTCGAGGCCGCGCAGCCGCCGCCTGGCTCGGGCGACCGTGACGGCCTCGCCGGCGGCGCGCCACAGCATCGCTCCGAGGATCACGATCCACACCACCGAGACCAGGTCCGGGCTGTTGCCGCGCAGCAGCGGCACACCCAGCACACCGAAGGCCGCCACGACCACCACGGCGCGCCCGCCCCAGCCCGCGATCTCGGTGCCGCGGTCGCGGTCACCGGTGACGGCCCACACGAGGGCTTCCAGCACCCGGCCGCCGTCCAGCGGAAGCCCAGGCAACAGGTTGAACACCCCGACCAGCAGGTTGGCGACCAGCACCGCGTCCAGCAGGAACCCGGCCAGGCCGGTCGGTTCGACGGCCAGTCGCAGCAGCAGCATGACGCCGGCGATGGCGATGTTGGACAGCGGCGCGACCACCGAGACGACACCGGCCTGCAGCGGCGAGCGCGGCACGCCGAGCGAGGTGTGCCCGCCCCACAGGTCCACGACGATCTCCTCGACGGTCAACCCGAACCGGCGTGCCGCGATCGCGTGGGCCGCCTCGTGGGCCAGCACCGACAGCGCCAGCAGCAGGGCGAAGCAGAAGGCGCCCAGGTATGCCGCCGTGCCGGGACCCGTGTACCGCGAGACCGGCCCGGCGTACAGGAAGGTGATGATCGCCGCGATGACGAACCACGAGGAGGCGATCCGGATGGGCACCCCGCCGATGCGGCCCAACCGGACGCCACCCCCTGAGCTGAACACCTCGTGATCCTAGGCCCGCTGCCGCGCGGGGCTCGGGGCGGCTGGCACCCGCTGCAACCCACGGGATAACCCCCTGGCCGGTGTCCGACCGAAACGGTTAGCTGTAGCCGCACGGTCGGCGCCAACCGCGGGCCGGACGACTACTCAGGAGGAGACATGGCGGACACCGTCGCCAGTGCCCGTGAACTGGTCAAGATCTACGGGAAGGGCGAGGCACAGGTCAACGCCCTCGACGGAGTCAGTGTCGACTTCGAGCGCGGCCGCTTCACAGCGATCATGGGCCCGTCCGGGTCCGGCAAGTCGACCCTCATGCACTGCCTGGCAGCGCTGGACCGTCCCACGTCCGGGCAGGTGATCGTCGACAATGTCGACGTCTCCACTCTCAAGGACCGGGCACTGACCAAGCTTCGCCGCGACCGGGTGGGCTTCGTGTTCCAGGCGTTCAACCTGGTCCCCACGCTGACCGCTTCGGAGAACATCACGCTGCCGGTCGACATCGCCGGACGCAAGGTCGACCGCGAGTGGTTCGACCTGGTCATCGGCATTCTCGGCCTCGGTGACCGGCTGTCGCACAAGCCGAACGAGCTCTCCGGCGGCCAGCAGCAGCGGGTGGCGTGCGCGCGCGCCCTGGTCAGCCGGCCGGCCATCGTCTTCGCCGACGAGCCGACCGGCAACCTCGACTCCCGTTCGGCTGCCGAGGTGCTCGGGTTTCTGCGGCGTTCCGTGGACGAGTTCGGGCAGTCCGTCGTCATGGTCACCCACGATCCCTCCGCCGCCTCCTACGCGGACCGGGTGATCTTCCTTGCCGACGGTCACGTGGTCGAGGAGATGGCCGACCCGACCACCGAGGCCGTGCTGGACCGGATGAAGAGCTTCGACAGCCACGGCAGGCACGCCTCGACTGACACTGTCGAGCCGACGAAGACCCTTGTGGGCGGTGACGCCTGATGTTCCGGGTCAGCATCAAGAACATCACGGGCCGGTTCTGGACGCTCGTCCTGACCGCCCTGGCGGTGGTGCTGGGCACGGCGTTCGTCGCCGGGTCGCTGGTCTTCACCGACAGCATCGACCGCACCTTCAACCAGCTGTTCAGCTCGTCGTCGGCGGGCACCGACGCCGTCGTGCGCGGCACCGAGACCGCCGGCAGCACCGGCTTCGGCGACGGTCGGGAACAGCTACCGCTGGACCTCGCGACCGACATCGAGGCCGTCGACGGCGTGTCGGCGGCGACTCCGCAGATCCAGGGCCTGGCGCTCATGGTCGGCGCCGACGGCACCGCCGTCCGCAACGGGAACGCGCCCAGCTTCGGGCTGGCCTACGACCCGCAGAGCCAGACCGCCAGGATCACCGAGGGCCGTGCCCCCGAAGGCCCGGACGAGATCGCCCCCGAGAGCTCGACGCTGGAGCGGTCCGGGCTGTCCGTCGGGGACACCAGCCAATTGCTGGCCACCGCAGAGCCGGTCGACGTGACCATCGTCGGCGTCGTGACCAGTGACGACGCCAGCCTCGGCGCCACGTCGATCTACCTGGACGCCGCCACCGCTCAGTCCTACTTCGCGCCGCAGGAGACGGTGTCCGCTTTCTCGATCCGCGGTGACGGCAGCCTGTCGCAAGATGAGCTGGCGGCTGCCATCGCCCCGGTGCTGCCGGATGCCGCCGAGGTCGTCACCCAGGACGTCCTGGTCGAGGAGGGTCGCGAGGCCGTCGGCACCGCCCTCGGCTTCGTCAACACATTCCTGCTGGTCGTGGCGTTCGTCTCACTGCTGGTCGGCGCGTTCATCATCTTCAACGTCTTCTCGATGCTGCTGGCCCGCCGCACCCGTGAGCTCGCCCTGTTGCGGGCCGTCGGCGCGTCGAGCGGTCAGGTGCTGCTCGCCGTCCTCGTCGAGGCGCTGGCGGTGGGCCTGATCGGCAGTGTGATCGGTCTCGGTCTCGGTCTGCTCATCGCTTTCGCGCTGCAGAGCGTCGTCGGCGGGTTCGGCTTCGAGATCTCCGGCGGGTTGCCGGTCGATGCCACGACGGTCGTGGTAACGGTCCTGGCGGGGGTCATCGCCACCGTGGTCTCGGCGATGCTGCCCGCGATCCGGGCCTCCCGGGTCGCTCCGGTGGCGGCGCTGCGCGACGACGTGGCGCTGCCGGAGCGGCAGATCCGGATCCGCGCCCTGATCGGCCTCGTGCTCGCGGCCGCAGGGGTGGCTGCCCTGCTGACAGGGCTGTTCGTCGAGGTGCGGAGCCCGCTCTGGTGGGTCGGCGGTGGGGTGCTCGGCGTGTTCTTCGGCGTTGCTATCGCCGCGCCACTCATTGCCCGGCCCGTCGTGTGGCTGATCTCGGTGCCATCGGTCGCGCTGGCCGGCACGGTCGGTCGGCTGGCCCGGCAGAACTCGCTGCGCAATCCCCGCCGCACCGCGGCAACGGCCAGCGCGCTCATGATCGGGACCGCCCTGGTCGGGGCCGCGACGATCGTCACCAGCAGCATCAACGCCAGCCTGTCGGACAGCATCGAGAACGACCTGACAGCCCAGTACGTGCTCTCCAGCGGGCAGACGACCTTCTTCCCCACCACGGTCGCCGCGGACGCCGCCGAGCTGGACGGGGTCGCGCTCGCCCTGCCGACCCGGTCGCTGCTGCTCCAGCTGGGCAGTGATCCATCGGCGGCCGGCACTGCTCCGGCCGACGGCACTGCTCCGGCCGACGGCACTGC
>CAZEYA010000195.1:3930-7017 GCA_964516515.1 uncultured Kineosporiaceae bacterium
CGGCACTGCTCCGGCCGACGGCACTGCTCCGGCCGACGGCACTGCACCGGCCGACGGCACTGCACCTGAGTCGCTGTTCGTGCTGGCGGGCTCACTGGAGGAGACCCGCCGTGCCGTGGACATCACGGTGGTCTCGGGTGACGCATCGGCGACGGGCGAGGATTCGCTGGCGATCCCGCGCTCGACGGCCGACGAGCGGGAATGGTCGGTCGGTGACGTGGTCACCGCCCGACCGGGCCTGGCAGAGCCGCGCGAGTTCACGGTGACGGCGATCTACGAGGACAGCTCGATACTGCAGGCCGAGGGCCTGGTGTCGGCGGCGGTCTATGACGAGGCGGTCCCGGTGGGGCAGCAGGTGGACAACCAGATTCTGATCGTTGCGGCGGACGGGGCGGACCTGCCGGCGCTGCGACAGGAGCTGACGACCTTGGTCGAGCCCTACCTGGTTGTCAGTGTGCTCGACGGTGAGGAGTTCACCAGCCAGTTCACCAACGGGGTCAACCAGGTGCTCGGGATCATCTCGGCCCTGCTCGGGCTGAGCATCTTCGTGGCCTTGATCGGCATCGTGATCACCCTGGTGCTCAGCGTCATCGAACGGCGCCGCGAGATCGGGCTGCTCCGCGCGGTGGGCCTGACGAGGACCCAACTGCGGCGGACGGTGACCCTGGAGGGCGTGGCCACGTCGGTCTTCGGAGCACTGCTCGGCATCACGCTCGGCGTCGTCTTCGGGCTGTCCCTGCAGCGGGCGCTGAGCGAGCAGGGGCTCGAGACGCTCAGCGTCCCCTACGTCACGCTTGCGGTGTTCCTCGTGGTCGGCGCGGTGGTCGGTGTCCTCGCCTCCGCGGCCCCGGCCTGGTGGGCGAGCAGGCGCGACGTCCTGGAGTCGATCGCCACGGAGTAGCCGCTCCGCCGGCCCGCTGGTCAGAGCATGTCAATGCTCTGACCAGCGGCGATGCGGGCAAGGTCGGCGACGCTGACCCCCGCCAGGCTCGGCAGCCGCGATCGGCCCGGCGCCGGCGGGATCGTGACGTGCTTCTCGACACCCAGCGACCGGCAGCCGGCGGCCTCGGCTGAGGCGAGGCCCGTCGGGGAGTCCTCGATGGCCACGCAGCGCCGGGGGTCGGCGCCCACCTCGGCCGCGGCCGTCAGGTACGGCTCCGGATGCGGCTTGCCGTAGGACACCCGGTCACCGGTGACGAGCGAGTCGAACGTGCCGACGGGCAACTGGTCGACGACCGCCTCGGCCAGCAGCGAGTACGACATCGTCACCAGCGCCAAGGGCACCCCATGCTCGCGCAGCGACGCCAGCAGCTCACGGGCGCCGGGCTGCCATGGCGCGCCCTCGCGGACCCGCGCCACGACGATCGTCACCAGGGCATCGACGACCTGCGGCGGCGACAGCGCAATGCCGGTCCGTCGCAGGATGTCCCGGGCGCTGGTCAGCAGTTCCTGGCCGACCAGGGTCAGGCCGTCGGCCAGCGTCCATCGCCCGCCGTGGGAGGTGACGAGGTCCACAGTGGCCTGCATCCAGTACGGCTCCGTGTCGACGATGGTGCCGTCCATGTCCCACAGCACCGCCGCCAGAGTCACGTGGCCCTCGTATGGTCAGGTGGCATTGAAGTACTTCGCCTCGGGGTGATGGATGACGATGGCGTCGGTGGACTGCTCGGGGTGCAGCTGCAGCTCCTGCGACAGCTCCACGCCGATCCGGGCCGCGTCCAGCCACGACACCAGGTCACGGCGATGCTCCAGATCGGGGCACGCCGGGTAGCCGAAGGAGTACCGCGAGCCGCGGTAGCCCTGCCGCAGGATGCCGTCCAGCGCCGGGTCGTCCTCGGTGCCCACCCCCAGCTCGGTGCGCACCCGGGCGTGCCAGAACTCCGCCAGTGCCTCAGCCAGCTGCACCGACAGCCCGTGCAGTTCCAGGTAGTCGCGGTAGCGATCAGCCGCGAACAGCTCCGAGGCCGCGCGGGCGACCTGCGACCCCATGGTCACCAGCTGGATGCCGAGCACGTCGGGCCGGTCGTGGTCCTCCACCCACTGCCGCGGCTTGATGAAATCGGCCAGGCACAGCCGCCGGTCGCGGCCCTGCCGCGGGAAGGTCCAGCGGATCACCACCTCGTCGCTGGCGGGCCCCGCCAGGATGCAGATGTCCTGGCCCTCGGACCAGCACGGCGCGTACCCGTAGACGACCGCGGCGTCCAGCAGCCGATCGGTGTGCACCCGCTCCAGCAGCGCCCGCAGCCGGGGCCGGCCCTCGGTCTCCACGAGCTCGGCGTAGTCGCGCTCGCCGGAGCGGGACGGCTTGAGGCCCCACTGGCCGAGGAACGTCGCCCGTTCGTCCAGCCAGCCGGAGTAGTCCGCCAGCGGGATGCCCCGCACCACCCGGGTGCCCCAGAACGGCGGCGACGGCACCGGGTTGTCCAAGGCGACGTCGGAACGGCCGGTGCGCGTTGACGGCGGCGTCAGCACCGCCACAGACCCACCGCCGGATGGTTCGGCACCGGCTCTACCGGCACCGGACCGCGCAGCCGCCACCCGCCGTGGTCGCAGCGCCGGCAGCGCGGCACCCGGGATGCCCCGGCGCATCGCAACGATCGCGTCCATCAGCCGCAATCCCTCAAAGGCGTCCCGGGCGTACCTCACCTGGCCGTCGTAGATCTCGGCCAGGTCGTGCTCGACGTAGGCGCGGTTGAGCGCGGCGCCACCGAGGATGACCGGCCACCGGGTGGCGATCCCCCGGGTGTTCATCTCCTCCAGGTTCTCCCGCATCACCACCGTGGACTTCACCAGCAGTCCCGACATCCCGATCACGTCCGCGTCGGACTCCTCGGCGGCGCGCACGATCTCGGAGATCGGCTGCTTGATGCCGAGGTTGACCACGTCGTAGCCGTTGTTGGTCAGGATGATGTCGACCAGGTTCTTGCCGATGTCGTGGACGTCGCCCTTGACCGTGGCCAGCACGATCTTTCCACGGCCGCTGTCGTCGGTGCGGGGCATGTGTGGTTCGAGGTGGGCGACGGCGGCCTTCATCACCTCCGCGGAGGTGAGCACGAACGGCAGCTGCATCTCACCGCGACCGAACAG
>CAZEYA010000196.1:0-6957 GCA_964516515.1 uncultured Kineosporiaceae bacterium
TCCAGCAGCGCGTTGACGATCGCGTCGCACTCGATGGCCTCGATCGGGGTGAGTACCCGGCGCACCGTGGCGCCAATCTCGGTGGGCAGGTCCGACACCTCGACGACCCCAGACCGTCGCCGGCTGACGATCTTCCGCATCACCTGGCTCAGCTGCTCCACATTGCCCGGCCAGCGGTTGCGCCGTAGCACCCGCATCGCCTCGGCCGACAGAGTCAGGTCCCCGCCGTGGGTCAGCCGTCGAATGAAGTGGCGGACCAGCTCGGGCACGTCCTCGATGTGATGCCGCAGCGGTGGGACCTCGATCGTTCTGGGGAAGCAGTCGAGCAGTGGCCTGATCGCCGGGTCGACGTCACCCGGGCTCATCGTCGCGACCAGCCACATCCGGTCGGCCTCGGTGGCCTCGCGGTACGGCTCCAGGGCGTCGGCCACCTCCTCGGCCACCGCTGCAGGCAGCTGGTCGATATCGCCCAGGATCAGGCCGCCGGTCGTCTCGGCGAGCTCCTCGGCGAGACTCGGCAGCCAGGTCCGGTGATCGGCCGCGTCCAGCACCCGGACGTGAGCCGCTGGGTGATGGAGTTGATGAGTGGCCCGGGCCAGGGTCTTGCGGCCAGTGCCACGTTCCCCCGACAGCACGATCCACTCCCCGGTGATGAGATGACGCTCGATCGCCTGCGCGCACTTGACCCAGAGCGGGCCCGAGCCGACCGCCGTGGGCAGTGTCATCGGCTGCTGCCGGACGTCGGCGCCGCTGAAGTCGCTGGTCCGGCTGAGCATGTGGACCTCAAGCACGCCCCCCACCGGCCCACCGTGCGTCCCGCTGGGTCGGCAGTGCACCCGGGCAGTCGCGCCACTGGGCAGGTCCACGACGATCTGTCGGCGGCTGCCGCTGGCCAGCGCCTCGACGGCGGCGCTGATCAGCGGCGTCTGATCGGCCGGGTCGAGCAGTTCGCGGGCCCGGTCGTTCATCATCAACAGATCATCACTGACCGCGAGGATGGCGCCGCGATTGCGGTGGCAGGCGGTGAGGTAGTCATGCAGCAGCGCGACCTCACCCCGCCCCGCCTGGTCCAGCAGGCTGTCCTGGATGTTGCGGGCGATCAGCATCGCGGTCGCCATCATCAGCGCGTTGGCGTCCCGCGCCCAGCCCGTCAGATCCAGCACCCCGAGCAGCTTGCCCGAGATCGGGTGCCGGATCGGGGCGCTGGCGCAGGCCAGCCGCTCGAGGTTGTCGACGTAGTGCTCGTGGCCGAAGACGTGAGCCGGGCCGCGGCACTCCAGTGAGGTGCCGATCGCATTGGTACCGATCGTGCTCTCGGCGTAGCTGAAGCCAGGCGCAAGCCAGACCCGATCCAGGTGGTGGCGCAATTGTGAATCGCCGGTCCGCCGATCCAGCACCACGCCCTCGTCGTCGCACAGGATGACGCTCATCGGTTCGCCGGCCATCCGGTCGGCGACGTCATCCAGGATGTCCTCGGCCACCCGCAACAACGACGACGTCCGGTAGCCGGCCGCCTCGTTGCCCAGGTCGATACAGTTGGGGTCGACGTTCAGCTGCGCGGATCGCGTCCAGGACGCGAGGATCGTCGGCCTGACCAGTTCCTGGCTGACCGGCTCGGCGGCGAGGAACGCCGCCCGGGCCCGCTCGATCGCCCGCGATGACTCGGGGGTCAGTGGCTCGACTGTGGTGCCGACCACTTCGGGAAGCTCGAACAGGTCTCGATCGAGGGAGTGACCTGGACGTTCGTCCATAGCAGCCTCCTCGCTGTGGTCCGCTGTGACGCGGCGAGTCTCCGGTGACGCTCCGGTCGTTCACCAAACCCTAGGCACGGGTTTAGGAATGATCGTCTCATATTGAGACCTCCGTCTCACACCGTCAAGGGTGGACTTCGGTCACCACCCCACACATGCCTGGGGCCCGCGACCCCCAGGCAGTTGCGTGTTGACACCGCGGTCTCCGGCACCCGCGCCGCCCGGGCCGTGAATGCGCAACTGAGCACCATCGTCACACCCCCGAGAACTCGACGCATCGTCGCAGAGAGTTCACTACCAGTGAGGAGACGACATGAGCCGACAGAGTTTGGCTAAGGCGCACCAGAAGATCCAGGAACTCGCCTGGGAGCCCGTGTACCACGAGCCGTACATGAAGTACGGCACGGACTACACATTCCGCAAGGCACAGAAGAAGGACCCGCTCAAGCAGGTCCTGCGGTCCTACTTCCCGATGGAGGAGGAGAAGGACCACCGCGTCTACGGGGCACAGGACGGCGCGATCCGCGGCAACATGTTCCGCCAGGTCCAGGAACGCTGGCTGGAGTGGCAGAAGCTGTTCCTCTCGATCATTCCGCTGCCGGAGATCTCGGCTGCCCGGTCGATGCCGATGCTGTTCCACACGGTTCCCAACCCGGAACTGCACAACGGTCAGGCGATCCAGATGATCGACGAGGTGCGTCACTCGACGATCCAGCAGAACCTCAAGCGCCTCTACATGAACAACTACATCGACCCTGCCGGGTTCAACACCAGCCTCCGTGGTTTCCACGGCGACTACTGCGGCACGATCGGTCGGCAGTTCGCGGAGGGCTTCATCACGGGTGACGCGATCACGGCGGCCAGCATCTACCTGACGATCGTCGCCGAGACGGCATTCACGAACACACTGTTCGTGGCCATGCCGGCCGAAGCCGCGGCCAACGGTGACTATCTGCTGCCAACCGTCTTCCACTCGGTGCAGTCGGATGAGTCCCGGCACATCTCCAACGGGTACGCCACGCTGCTCATGGCGCTCTCGGACGAGGACAACCGGCAGCTGCTGGAGCGCGACCTGCGCTACGCGTGGTGGAACAACCACCGCGTCGTCGATGCCGCCATCGGCACGTTCATCGAGTACGGCACCAAGGACCGGCGCAAGGACCGCGAGTCCTACGCCGAGATGTGGCGCCGCTGGATCTACGACGACTACTACCGCAGCTACCTGGTTCCGCTGGAGAAGTACGGCCTGGTCATCCCGCACGACCTCATCGAGGAGGCGTGGAACCAGATCTGGAACAAGGGATACGTCCACGAGGTCGCGCAGTTCTTCGCCACCGGTTGGCTCGCCAACTACTGGCGCATCGACGGAATGACCGACAAGGACTTCGAGTGGTTCGAGTACAAGTACCCGGGCTGGTACGACCGCTACGGCAAGTGGTGGGAGAACTACAGCCGGCTCGCGACCCCGAACGGGCACCACCCGATCGTGGCCGAGAACGTCGACTACGTTTACCCGCACCGCTGCTGGGTCTGCATGGTGCCGTGCCTGGTCCGCGAGGACATGGTCATGGACCAGGTCGACGGCCAATGGCGGACCTACTGCCACGAGGCCTGCGCCTGGACGGACAAGGAGGCCTTCCGGCCCACCTACCAGGGCCGCCAGACCCCGAACATGGGCCGCCTGGTCGGTGCCCGTGAGTGGGAGACCATCTACCACGGCTGGAACTGGGCAGACGTGGTGCAGGACATGGGCTTCGTCCGTGATGACGGCAAGACCCTGACTGCGCAGCCCCACCTGGACCTCAACCCCAAGAAGATGTGGACGCTGGACCACCTTCGCCGGTTGGGCAATCTCCAGAGCCCGAACGTCCTGCTCAACGAGATGAGCGACGACGAGCGCACCGCGTTCGCCGCCGACTACGTCCGGCAGGGCCCGGCAGGGCGACCCGCACCCGCGATCGCCTGAGCGCGGGTCAGGCGAGGGGGGAGGGCCGGTGCCCCGGCCCTCCCCCTGCTCTGCCCGCACCCGCCACGCTCATTACACCCGCATGTGTGGACCCGCTGTTCCGACGACACCGTGATGACCCGCTATCCGCCGCCTGAAGGGGACGCCGCCGATGACTGACAAACACACAGTCCGATTCGAGCCGGTAGGTATCGAGATCGAGGTCGACGAGAACCAGAACATCCTGCGGGCGGCCGCCGAACAAGGCGTCCAGCTCATGCACGGCTGCAAGGAAGGCCAGTGCTCGGCCTGCAAGTCCCTTGTCCTCGAAGGCGACGACATCGAATTGGAGAAGTACTCCACCTTCGCGTTGCCCGATTACGAGAGGGACGAGGGCATGACCCTGTTGTGCCGGGCGCACGCCTACGAGGACCTCGTCATCGAACTGCTCAATTACGACGAGGAGATCATTCGGTCGGGTCTGCCGCTGCGGAGCGGCAAGGCGGTGGTCGTCTCCAACGAGCCCGTCACCGCGGACATGAGGCATCTGGTGCTGCAGCTCATCGAACCCGAGGAGATCAAGTTCTTCCCGGGTCAGTACCTGGACATCACGGTGCCCGGGACCGAGCACAGCCGCTCCTTCTCGATGGCCAACGTCCCCGACCGGGACGGGCGGTTCGAGTTCGTCATCAAGGTCTATCCCGACGGGGTCTTCTCCCACTTCCTGGCCACCCGCGTGCAGATCGGCGATGAGCTGTCCGTGGAAGGTCCGTTCGGTACCTTCACGCTGCGCGAGAGCAGGACCTCGAACCTCATATTCCTGGCCGGCGGTGCCGGTCTGGCCCCAGTACTCGGTCTGCTTCGGTCGATGGCCGACCGCGGCGTGGACAGAAAGGCGGTGTTCTACTACGGGGTACGTCGTGAACAGGACCTGTGTTTCGAGAAGGAGCTAAGGGACCTGGAGGACCGGCTGCCGGGCTTCCGATACGTACCCGCGCTGTCAGAAGCCACAGTTGGCGATGGCTGGGACGGCGAGACGGGCCTCATCACCGATGTCGTCCGCAGATGTGAACCCGACCTCAAGGGCCGGGACGCCTACATCTGCGGTCCGCCACCGATGGTCGATGCGGCCGTCACAATGCTCGCCGACCTCGGCGTGCGCAGCACCGACATCTTCTACGACAAGTTCACCACGACTGGTGACCCCGCAGGCGAGGAGAGCCCATGACCATCACTGAGCGACCACAACGAAGTGTTCCGCAGCCGACGTTCACCGACGCCGAGGCGGGCGCCAAGGAGTTCCCCGACTCGGGTGCCGACGCACGACGTTACAACTACTACAAGTCGGCCAAGCGCAAGCAGACCCTCTACGAGGACGTGACCGTCGAGGTGCAGCCCGACCCCCGTCACTACCTGTCCCAAGGCTGGATCTATGGTTTCGCCAACGGCGAGGCGGGATACCCGCTTCACTGGACCAAGCTCAAGGCCTGGGGCGTGGACAAGCCGGAGCCGGTGCCCGGCATCGGCACGGGAGGCGGCGGAAAGCTGGACTGGCCGGCACACGGCTGGCACGAGTTCCGGGATCCGAACGAGGAATGGGAACTCACCTTCTTCCGCAACAACGCCAACATCATCCGCCAGGTGACGGCCAACATCGACAATGCTCGGAACGCCAAGTCGTTCGACCAGTGGTCGAAGAACTGGGTGCATTTCGTCGAGCACAACGTCGGTGCCTGGATGCACGTCGAGCACATCCTGGGCCTCTATGTCTTCGCTGCCAGCAACCGGTCGGCTCCGACCAACATGCACAACACAGTCATCGCGGTGAACAGCATGCACAAGATCCGCTTCGCCCAGGACATCGCGCTGTACAACCTCACGCTGTCGGAGGAGATCAAGGAATTCGACGGTGCGGCCCACCTGACGGCGTGGAACTCCGACCCGGTCTGGCAGGGCGTCCGCCGGGTGACCGAGGCGTTGACGGCCATCGACAACGACTGGGGAGAGACGATCTTCGCCACGAACGTCGTTTTCGAGCCGCTCATCGGAGAGCTGTTCCGCAGCCAGTTGGTCATGCAGTCGGCGGCCGGCAATGGCGACTTCGTCACACCGACGGTCATCGGTTCCGGTGAGAACGACTATTCCGAGCGCGACCTCAAGTGGACCATCGCCTGCTTCGCACCGCTGGTCCATGACAAGGAGTTCGCAGCCCAC
Organism: uncultured Kineosporiaceae bacterium; assembly: GCA_964516515.1. Lineage (GTDB taxonomy): Bacteria > Actinomycetota > Actinomycetes > Actinomycetales > JBBAYJ01 > JANNOG01. Next base: position 5,911 of record CAZEYA010000196.1, read on the forward strand.
AACAAGGAGCTCATGCAGGGCTGGCTGGCCAAGTGGGTGCCGCAGTGCCTTGAGGCGGCGCGCACGCTGCAGCCGATCTGGTCCCAGGCAGATTCCCGCCCGCCCAAGTTCGAGGACAGCCTCGACAAAGTCAAGAGCCGGTTCGCCGGCATTCTGGCCAATCTCGGCCTGGAGACCCCGAAGGAGCTGAACCAGTGAGCGCAACCGGAACCGCGACAGCATCTGTCGCCGACATGACATTCGGCGACAAGGCGACCGCTTCGAACATGTGCGGCTACACCTTGATGAACAATCAGGTGGGCGTCGTCATCGCCGAAGTGCTCGACCGACTGGACAACGTCACGGTCACCCCTCTGCCGTCGATGATTCGTATCGACGGCGTCGGCAAGTTCGCCCTGAATTACGCCGAGATGGACGAGGCCGCCGGTCAGGAGCCGGGCTGGTTCAGCGCTTCCGAGTTCGAGGAGAGCATGTCCACCCACTACGGGAAGATGGTCCACCTCGACGACCAGACCATCATGTTCGCCAGTCCGGAGGAATCAGCCGAATACACCGGCTTCGACCTGCCCGTCGTCAACAAGTAACACACCGCTGCCGCCGGGCCGCCGTCACCGCTAGTTGGGGCGGCGGCCCCTCGGCAGTTGATTCCGAGAGTTCTACATCGATCAGCCGTCGTGGTGTCCCGGTACACCGCGGAGCCGCTCCCGCGCGGCGAATCTCCACGCTCCGCAACTCAATGAGGAGGATGTCACATGGCGAAGGAACTGCGCTTCGGTGAAGATGCACGTCGGCTGCTTCAGGCCGGCGTCGATCAATTGGCGGACGCCGTCAAGAGCACGCTCGGTCCCAAGGGACGCAACGTCGTCCTGGAGAAGATCGTCGGGACCCCGGAGGTGACCAATGACGGCGTGACGATCGCGCGGGAGATCTTCCTGAAGGACCCGTTCGAGAACATGGGCGCGCAGCTGCTCAAGGAAGCCGCCATCAAGACCAACGACATCGTCGGTGATGGCACCACCACCTCAACCGTTCTCGCCCAGGCGATCG
>CAZEYA010000197.1:0-6818 GCA_964516515.1 uncultured Kineosporiaceae bacterium
TCCTCCGTCGGCTCCACCCGAACATCACGGTAGCGGGCCAGGCCCGTACCCGCCGGGATCAGCTTGCCAATGATCACGTTCTCCTTCAGACCCAACAACGGATCCGACTTGGCATTGATCGCCGCATCCGTCAACACCCGCGTCGTCTCCTGGAACGACGCCGCCGACAACCACGACTCCGTCGCCAACGACGCCTTCGTGATACCCATCAACTCCGCCCGACCCGACGCCGGCCGGCCACCCTCAGCCACCACCCGACGGTTCTCCGCCTCGAACCGCGACCGCTCCACCAACTCACCCGGCAACAACTCCGCATCCGAGGAATCGATGACCGTGACCCGCTTCAACATCTACCGGACGATGACCTCGATGTGCTTGTCATGGATCGTCACACCCTGGCTGCGGTACACCCGCTGCACCTCATCCACCAGATGCTGCTGCACCTTCCGCGGACCCAACAGCCGCAACACCTGCTTCGGGTCGATGACACCGAAGATCAACTGCTGACCGACCTGCACCGAATCACCATCAGCCACCAGCAGCTTCGCCCGCGAGCTGTACGGGACCTCGATCTCCTTCGAACCGTCGTCCGGCTGGACACCACGACGCCCGACAGCCCGCCACGGCATCCGGGCGAAGGACCCTTGCCGTAGCGAAGGACCCTCGCCGTAGCCGCGATGGGTCGCCTACGCTTCGGACGTGGCAGCGCAGAGTCGCCTGAGGCAGGCCGTAACCGAGCGACGTGCTGACATCCTTGCTGCGGTGGGCCGGCACAGGGGGCGGTCGGTGGCCCTATTCGGCTCTGTGGCACGCGGCGACGACCACGAGGGCAGCGACGTCGACTTCCTTGTCGAGTTCGAGCGGGGTAGTTCCCTGTTCGACCTGCTGCACCCTCAGGACGAACTCACGCAGCTGTTGGGCGTGCCGGTGGACGTCCTGTCTGCCGGGGGCCTGCTTCCTGGGGACGGCCACATCCGCCAAGAGGCTGTTGCGGTCTAGCGTCCAGTGAGTCGTTGCGACGATCTACGACGTCAAGACATCCGTGAGGCCGGCGCCCGCATCGGACTCCTCGTCGCCAGAGGTCGCAAGCGCGTGGGTGCCGCACTCGGCCAACGCGACCACCCGGAACTGGGGGAACGCGCCCTTGCCCTGCAAGGGCGCCGGTGCGCAGGCAGCTGACGGTTCGACATCGGACAGCATCGCCCGACTGGTGCGCATCTTGCATCGGCAACCGTGATGCTATGATGCGTCGGTGCGAACGACGGTCACCCTCGACGACGACGTCGCCGCTGTCGTCCAGCGGCGGATGCAGGAGCGGGGCGTGTCATTCAAGGACGCGTTGAACGACGCCGTCCGGGCGGGCCTCACTCCCCCGGGTCCCGCCTTCAGGATGGCGACGGCCCCGCTGGGAATTCCTGCCGTCAATCTCGACCGGGCCCTGCAGATCGCCGGTGAGCTGGAGGACGAGGAGCTGGTGCGCAAGCTGAGGCTCGGCAAGTGAGGGTCGTCGATGCCAACGTCCTGCTCTACGCGGTCAACGAGTCCGCACCCCGCCACGACGTCTCGCGCTCCTGGCTGGAGAACGCACTGAGCGGCCGCAGTGCCGTGGGCTTCAGCTGGGTGGCAGTTCTCGCGTTCCTGCGCCTGTCCACGAAGGTCGGCCTGTTCCCGTCGCCGCTGCCGGTGGACGACGCCGTGGCGGTGGCGCGCGCCTGGCTGGCCCAGCCGTCCGCCGTCCTGCTCCAGGCCGGTCCCCGCCACATCGAGATCCTCGCCGAGCTGCTCAGACCGCTCGGTACTGGCGGCAACCTGACCACTGACGCTCATCTGGCCGCTCTGGCCATTGAACACCGGGGACGCATAATCACCTATGACACCGACTTCGACCGGTTCGCTGGCGTCGTGTGGACCAGGCCGGGCGAGGACTGAGTCGCCGCCTTCCATCTGTCGTGATGTTCGGAAACTCAGCGCCATCACCCACCTCCCTCGAGCATGAGCGCGGCCAGGTCACCGCAGGCGCGACGGACCTGATTCCAGTCCGTCCACCGGCGTTCGCGGTTCGGTAAGCGTCGAGCTCACGCGTCACAGACTGATCTGCCGGCCTGGGATCTGCCAGCTGCCTCACCTGTGCCGCCACCCCTTTCGGAGCCCTACGCCCTGCTGATCGGAGTAGGAGTCGATGGCCGCCAGAACCCCTGCGGCATGGTCGAGACCACAACAGCGCGACAGCGCCGCGACGTCAAGGTAGTCCCGCGTCTGGTTACGACGGACGATGAGGAATGAACCGCCCCGGGTTTGCTACAGGGCGAGTTGTCCCGCGAGCGGTTGCTCGTGGGGCTGGTTGTCACGGTAGTACGCGGCCTCGACCTCGGCCGGGGTGCGGTAGTGCAACGAGGAATGCAACCGGGTGTTGTTGAACCAGTCCACCCAGGTCAGGGTGGCGAGTTCGAGATCATCCGCTCCTCGCCACGGCCCCTGCCAGTAGACGAGCTCAGCTTTGTACAGCCCGTTCACGGTCTCGGCGAGGGCGTTGTCGTAGCTGTCCCCGACGGTGTCGATGCTGCCTGAAGACTGACCCCGTGGCGCCGGGTGAATGTTGACCCCCCTGCTCAAGAGTGAGGGAGTGATCAACGTGGAGAGCTGGGCCGAGATCCGACGGTTGCACCGGTCGGAGGGTTTGGGGATCAAGACGATCGCGCGCCGGTTGGGCGTGGCGAGGAACACGGTTCGTTCGGCGTTGGCCGCGCACGAGCCACCGAAGTACACCCGCGCGCCGGCGGGCTCGAGCGTGGACTCGTTCGAGGACCGGATCCGCCTGCTGCTGGTCGAGTTCCCCGACATGCCCGCGACGGTGATCGCGGAACGCGTGGGCTGGACGGGCGCATCATCGGTGCTGCGGGCCCGGGTCGCACTGCTGCGACCGGCGGTGCGCGGCACGGATCCGGCGGACCGCACGACCTACGCCGCGGGCGAGGTCGTGCAGTGCGACCTGTGGTTCCCGGAGAAGGTGGTCCCGGACGGGGCGGGGCGCCTGATCGCGCCGCCGGTGCTGACGCTCATCGCGGGCTACTCCCGGCTCTTGATGGCGATGATGCTGCCCACCCGGACCTCCGGTGACCTGCTGGCGGGGATGTGGTCCCTGCTGGCGGGCTCGTTGCAGGCGGTGCCGAAGATGCTGGTCTGGGACAACGAGGCCGGCATCGGCCAGCACAAGCGCCTCACCGTCGGCGCCCGGTCCTTCGCGGGGACGTTGGGCCTGCGGATCTACCAGACCGCGGTCCGGGACCCGGAGGCCAAGGGCATGGTCGAACGCGCGAACGGGTTCCTGCAGACCTCGTTCATGCCGGGCCGCTCGTTCACCGGCGGCCCGGACTCCAACACCCAGCTTGCGGCCTGGCTGCCGAAGGCCAACACCCGGCTGGTCCGGGCCACCGGCGCCCGCCCGGTCGACCCGCTCGCCGCGGAGCGGGCCGCCATGGGTGCCCTGCCCCCGGTCGCGCCTGCGGTCGGGACCTCGGCCCGGGTCCGGCTCGCCCGGGACTACTACGTCCGCGTCGCCGGCAACGACTACTCCGTCGACCCGACGGTGATCGGCCGCTTCGTCGACGTGACCGCGGGCCTGGAACGGGTGCGGGTGAGCTGCGCCGGGACCCCGGTCGCCGACCATGCCCGCTGCTGGGCGAGCCGGCAGACCATCACCGACCCGGGCCACGTCCAGACCGCCGCGGGGCTGCGGGCGGCGTTCCAGGAACGGGCCCGGCAACGCACCTCCGCTGCCGCTGGACCTCTGGGGCCCGCCGGGCATGCCGTCGGTCTTCGTTCGCTGACCGACTACGACGCGCTGTTCGACCTGACTCCTCCCGGCCCCTCGGGCCTGGACGTCCCCGACCCGCTGAGCCCCGCTCGCCCGGACCTGCAGGTCGTCCGATGAGCCGGGCGAGCACTCCGACGAGTCCGGGCCAGCTCGGCAAGGACGTCACCGGTGAGGTCACGTTCCTGGCGCGGGAGCTGAAGACACCGGTCATCACCGAAACCTTCCAGAGCCTCGGGGACCAGGCCCGCACCGAGGGCTGGTCGCACGAGGAGTACCTGGCCGCCGTCCTGGGCCGCCAGGTCGCCTCCCGCACCGCCAACGGCACCAGGATGCGCATCGCCGGCGGCCGCTTCCCCGCCATCAAGACCCTGGAAGACTTCACCTTCGCCCACCTGCCCGGCGCACCCCGCGACGTCATCGCCCACCTGGCCACGACCACGTTCGTCGCCCGCCGGGAGAACGTCGTCCTACTCAGACCACCCGGCACCGGCAAAACCCACCTCGCCATCGCCCTGGCCATCAAGGCCGCCGAAGCCGCGTTCCCCGTCGCGTTCGCCTCCGCCACCTCCTGGATCACCCGACTCACCAACGCCCACACCCACGGCCACCTCGACCAAGAGCTACGCCGCCTGAACCGCTACCGGCTCCTGGTCATCGACGAAGTCGGCTATCTGCCCTTCGACCCCGCCGCGGCGTCGCTGTTCTTCCAACTCATCGCCTCCCGCTACGAAACCGGCTCCGTCGTCGTGACGTCCAACCTCGCGTTCTCCCGCTGGGGCGAGACCCTCGGCGACGACGTCATCGCCGCCGCCACCATCGACCGCCTCATCCACCACGCCCACGTCATCCCCCTGGACGGTGACTCCTACCGCACCCGCACCCACCGCAAAACCAAGTAGTCAAGACCACCAGAGGGGTCAACATTCGAACAGCACCAGGGGGTCAATTTTCACCCAGCGTTGACAGACGGTTCCGATCGACGCCTGAGCCCCGGCATCGAGCAGGCGCTCGGTGTAGCGGATCGAGGTGTACTGGGACCCGGCGTCGCTGTGGTGCACCAGCCCATCGACGCTGTGCCCGGCGCGGGCGCGGTGCCACAGCGCCATGTTTAGTGCATCCAACGGCAGGTCGGTGCGCATCGTGCGCGCGGCCCGCCACCGGAGGATCATGCGGGAGAACACGTCGATGGCGAACGCGACGTAGACGAACCCCGCGAACGTGGCGACGTAAGTGAAATCGACCACCCACAGCTCGTTCGGCCGGCTAGCGGTGAACTCACGTTTCACTAGATCAGGGGCCCTGACCGCGGTCGTGTCCGGCCAGGTCGTGCGCACCGTCCGACCACGGCGCACCCCGCAGAGCGCGGCCTCGCGCATCAGCCGCTCCACGGTGCACCGAGCAACCGGGACACAATCGACGCGGCCCTCGCGGCGCAGCTGGTGGTAGACCTTCCGGGCGCCGTAGAGGCCGGTCGAGGCCTCGTGCACCCGCTGGATCTGCACCAGCACCGCTGTGTCACGGACCGCCCGTGCACAGGGCGGGCGGCGCAGCGCGGCGTAGTAGGTTTCCGGGGCGATCGGGCAGCCGTGCTCGGTGAGCACCCTGCAGATCGGCGCGACCCCGAAACGTGCGCGGTGGGCGGTGATGAACCCGGTCACCACGGCAGTCGCGGGTCGAGCTCCCGCGCGAAGAAACTCGAGGCCGCCAGCAAGATCTCATTGGCGCGCTTGAGTTCCCGGACCTCGGCCTGCAACTCCTTGATCGTCTTTGCGTCGTCGGTCGTGGTCCCCGAGGCCTGTCCGGCATCGATGTGGGCCTGCTTGATCCAGCCCCGCAGCGTGTCGGGGACGATCCCAACGCGCGGCCCGATCCGCTTGACCGCCGCGTTGAGCGAGAGCAACGGATCCTCGCTCATCGCCTCCGCGACCAGGCGCCGTGCACGCTCACGCAGCTCGTCGGGGTACTTCCTGGGTGCCGCCATGACTCCACCTTCCCGTGGAATCAGGCCCTGCACGAGACCCGGGGCGGTTCAGAACGCCTTCACGCGTAAGGTCTCGTCCGCGGTGGAACGCGCAGCATGTGCTGCAACGGCAGGTCCACCTCGACGCCACGTAGAGGCGCAGATCAAAAGAGTGGCGACAAGGCGCACTGCCGTACGAGGTACCGCTTTTCCCATCAGCTTCAGTCGCCTGTCTCTCACAACCCAGCTCCCATCGGTGTCTCACAGCGTTTACTGCTGCCCCTTGAGGGCACGATGTATCCGGACACGCCTTCTCCTGTTCCACACGGACGCAGCAGACCGGGCTCGCGTCGCCTGCATGCCGGACACCATCTGGCCAATAGGCGGGCACCCGCCAGACTCATCCCGGGATTGCATTGACACCCCGGTTTCGATGTCGTCTCTAAGTTTCGACACGTCAGCAGCGATTCACTTTCGTTCGCCTTCCCGATCCCCACCTGACACCTCTCGGGCGCCTTTTCCTCATCGTTCACCACGACGGTCTTCAGCCAACGCAGCATGAGGTGGTTTGGAGCCTCCCCCCGCAGGGCGACTCCGAAGGGCCAACCTTCATCGTCCGTGCAGCACCGCAGCCAGCAGAGTTCCTACATGAGCCTCTCCTTCGCGTTCAGGACACAGCAATGCAACATCGTCGGCAACCTGGCGATCACCACTGGCCTCCAGTGCCTTCTGGTAGTCCAGCGATCCGTCTCCTCGCGCGCCCGCCTGAAGGGCTAGAGTTGCGAGTCTTGCCTCCCTCTTTTGTCCTTCAGTTATCGTGACCGAAGCTCGATCCCCGCCGCTGGCTACCTCGGTGGCGAGGGGGCTCGTCTCCTTCAGACGCCGTGAGCATGACTGCGTAATCGAGACCGCCTGGCGGCACATCTGCCGAGGCCAGCACTACCTCAGGAGACGTTGCCTGCGATTCTGCTTCAGCGGCAACGGCAGGCGGCGACCACATCGCCACCGTGACCGCGCTCATGGTGACGAGTGCAGCAGCACGCA
>CAZEYA010000198.1:0-6758 GCA_964516515.1 uncultured Kineosporiaceae bacterium
TGCCGTCCGCCTCGGTGCCGTCCGCCTCGGTGCCGTCCGCCTCGGTGCCGTCCGCCTCGGTGCCGTCCGCGTCGGTGCCGTCCGCCTCGGTGCCGTCCGCCTCGGTGCCGTCCGCGTCGGTGCCGGCGTCGTCAGCCTCGACTTCGACGAGCGACGAATCGTCGTCGATACCGTCGTTGACTTCCACCTCGGGCAGGGGGTCCGTGTCGTCAACGGCGCCTTCATCCTCGATCGAGTCCGAGGCGTCCGTCGCATCATCGGTTTCGACGATGGCGCAGGAGTCCTCGGGATCAGGGCTAGCCAAGGCGGACGTGACGAAGATGCTTGAACCGATCACGGTCGCGGCCGCGGTCGACATTGCTAAGACTCGCAGATTCATTGCCCACTCCTGTGGTTGCACTTACGACGCCGGTCAGCGTCCCGGTGAGCACAGTTGTGGTCGCGCATAAGCGAGTCGCAAGCCCTGGATGAGGAAATTCTCACGAGAAGAAGTGTGCCGCCCGAGATCGTCATCGCGAGGGCGCTCGGGACGAGCATGGTGCCGAGGACACGGGCGCGCAGACCAACCGTGAACCGGGGTTGCCGGTGACAAGGTCGGACCTTGACCGGGTCAATCACCTGGGATGGCCTCGAGGCCCACACCGGGTCATCATCTGTCGTGGGGTTGCACCACCGGACTGGGCGTTGCTGGTCGACCGGTCGCCTGGAGCACCGGCCGTCTTGACAGTTCAGAACATGTTCAGAACGATAGGGACGTGAGCATCGCCAGTGACCCCCGCCCCAGGACTGTGCAGTCCTCGGAGCTCTCCCGTAGCCCTGCCTCGGTGTTCGCGGCTGCTGATGAGGGTCCGGTGACCATCACCCGTCGCGACGGCGAGGCCCTGGTCCTGACCCGCGCCAGCGCAGTGGAGCACCAGCGGCTCGGCCTGCAGCTGGCCGCTCAGCTCATCGCAGCCTCGCTGGCCGACTCCCGTACCCCGTTCCTCGATCGGCTCCGGGTGCCGTTCCCATGGCTGGAGTTCCTGAACGGTCCCGACCGCGCCGCGTTCGCGGCCGAGGTCATCGACGTTGCCCGCGCCTGCGCCGCGGTGTCGCAGTTCGACCGGCTGACGGACGTGCTGATGGCGTGGCGGGCGACGGCGGAGGCCATCGCGGCGGGGTACACGCGTGACGAGGACCTCACCTGGATCTGCGAGCCGGCCCCCGTGACTGACCCGCGCGACGCGTGAGCCCCAAGCCACGCCCGGTCCCCCGACCGCTCAAGCGGGCGGAGTACCGCATCCAGTTCGCCGGCCGACAGGCGGAGAAGGGCTGGCAGGACCTGCTGGCCACGGCACGCTCCGCCGTCGTGGACGCCTGGGACTTCCTCACCCGCACCCCCCAGGAGTCCTCACCCCGCAACCACACGATGCGAGGCGAGCTCGCCAGCCTCACCCGCGACGGCCGCACCCACCAGCGATGGCAGCACGAGCTCCCCGGGCGGAGCACGCATCTGGTGCTACGTCGACGACGAGACCGTGCACCTTGGTCGACGTCTTCACCGCCCACCCCAACCAGACCAAGTAGCCGCGGCACCCCTTCATGGGTACAGGTGAGGTCAGCGCATCGCCGTGCACCCGGGCCGAGAATACGAGGGGGAGCCCGGTCGTCTGCAGGACCTCACCGGTCGACGTCCGTGGGGGTCGAGGGCCACCGCCAGGTCGGTCAGAGCTTGGGCGGGGGTCAGGCGAGCCTGGACGCTGGCGCCCGGGGCCGCTGCGCTACTCCTCGGCGGTGGCCTACAAGCTCTCGCATGCAGCGTCCGCCAAGCGTCCGGATCAACGTCGTTGATGCTCGGCGACCCTCCTCAGGCAGCTGGTGCTCGGGATGGCGTCCACGGAGCAACGGCTGTCGGCCTGGGCGCCCAGCCCGCGACCCGGTACAGGTGAAGGGCGAGCTGCGCCCGGAACCGGCCATCCGGTCCATCGAGTGGCAGGTGCAGACGGGCGGCGACTGTGCTCAGGCGGTGGGCGAGCGAACTGTGGTGCAGGTGCAGCTCGGTGGCGGCGGACCTAAGGTTTCCGTGCCTGCAGAAGCTGTCCAGCGCCTTGATGCTGGCGATCCCGGTAGCGGTCTCGGAGAGGTACATGAGCTGGGCGACTTCGGGGGTCTCGGCGGCAACGGCGGGGTCGACCTCGGCGATGTGCCGCAACGGCCCGAGTTCGTCGTAGGCCATGAGATGAGGCCCTAGCCATGACGACGTCAACCGAAGGGCGACAAGGGCAGTCTTCAGGGAGGCCGGGAGGCCGACGACTGGGACCGAGGCGCCCGCTGCGACCAGGCCCCCCTTCGGCGCGTTCGCCGGCATCTTCGGGGCCGACGTCTGCACCACGGTGATGCTCATCCCGTCGTGATCAACGCAGGGCAGGTACGCGTCGGTCGAGCTCACGCACCAGGAGCGTATGTAATCGGTGAGCGCCGCGGCCCCGTCGCCGCCGGTCATGACGACCACCCGTGCTGGGGCATGAACGTGAAGCCCGAGGCCTCGCGCCGCATCCTCGCGATCGTCCTTGCCGAGGTCGTGCTCGAGCAGCTGGGGTACCCAACTGCTCGTGCTGGGCGTGATGAACGAGCCGGCCCGCCCGAGGATCACGACGGCGGCGATGGCCATCCGCTCGAGAACCAGCGCCTGCACCCGGGCGTCCGCTTCGGGGCCGAGCCAAAGGTGTCCGGCGGGACCAAGGTCTGAGCTGAGGTGCTTCGTCGGCGCGTCGTTGGGCATCTGGGCCGGGACAGCGCGACCGGAGGCCGCGTACGACATGGTCCATCGGCCGCTGAGGTCGAAGTACCCCGCCGGCGCCCTGACCAGTCGGGCGGCGGAGCGAAGGAGGTCGCCCATGTCACCTGCGTGCTCAACGAGACGGTCGAAGTAGGCGATGATCCGGAGCGCGGTCTCCGCCTCCGAGTCACCTGGCGCCATCCGCAGGAGGAGTGCCTCCATGGTGCGACTCCTTCCGAACTCCCTGGCGTGTGAGCAGCAGTTCAGGGCTGCCCCGACCCGCTCACTCGTCGTCGTTGACGGACCGGGCGCGGAGGCGGTCGAGCGCTAGGGCCCCCAGCAGGACGGTACCTGTGACTATGCCTTGGTAGAAGGACGAGACGTTGGTGATGACAAGGCCGTTGCTCAGCGTCGCCAGAAAGACGATGCCGAGGAACGTCCGTGGGATGCCGCCTCTACCTCCGAACAGGGATGTGCCCCCAAGGACGACTGCGGCGAAGATGTCGAACTCGGCACCTTGACCGTTGTTCGGCGCCCCGGACCCCAGGCGGGCGGCGAGGAGCACGCCGGCGAGGGCGGAGAGCGCACCGGCGGCCACGAAAAGCTGGATGCGATGACGTCGGACCCTGACGCCCGCCACGCGACTGGCACGGGCGGACGACCCGACGGCGTAGGTGCGCATCCCCCAGGCCGTCCGTCGCATGACGAACCAGGCCACGCCGAAGACGATCACCATGATGACGACCGAGACCGGGACCGGCCCGACCCGACCGAGCCCCAGTGCTCGCCAGACCTCGGCGCCTTCGCTGCCGAGAGCGACGGACTGCCCCTGGGTGTACACCTGGGCCGCTCCCCGGAGGATGAGGGCCGTACCCAGGGTGGCTATGAAGGCGGGGATGACGAACGCCTCCGACAGCAGGCCGTTGACGGCGCCCAGGGCAGCACCTGCTGCAAGGCTGATGGCGATGGCCAGGTACGGGTTCATCCCGCCGGCCGAGAAGGTGGCCACCAGGACACCGATCACCGAGATGACCGCCCCCTGGCTGATGTCCAGACGACCCCCGATGAGGGCCATCGTCGCTCCTACCGCCGCCACCCCGAGGACAGAGGACTGCAGCAGGATGATGCGCACGTTGTCCACGGTGAGGAACGTGGGTGACTGAGACGCAAACCACACCACGGCTAGGACGAAGACAAGGAACACCGTCAGGCCGGACAAGCGCTCGCGCAGCCTCAGCAGGGTGCTCCGACGCGGCTCCTGGGCAGAGACCTCAGGCCCTGCGCCGGCCGATCGTGTCACGGTGTCCTCGCTCACCGTTCAGTTCCTCCGGTAGCCGCTGACATGAGTGTCCGTTCGTCGCTGTCCTGCCACGAGAACTCCTCGTGGACCCGCCCGTCGCGGACCACGAGGATCCGGTCCGCGGATGTGATGAGCTCGGGGACGTCGGAGCTGATCATGAGCACCGCGAGGCCTTGTTCGGTGAACTGGTCGAGCGTCCTCAGCAGCTCACGCTTGGCGCTCACGTCGATGCCGTGCGTCGGTTCGTCGAGGACCAGCACCGACAGCTCCTCCGCGAGCAGTCGCGCCAGCAGTACTTTCTGCTGGTTGCCCCCCGAGAGGGTGTCGATCGACGTGGACGGAGACGACGCGCGGATCTTGAACTTCGTCATGGACCTGCGGACCAGGTCGCGCACCCTGTCGAAGCGGACCAGGCCCCAGCGCGAGGTTTGCTGGGGGAGGCGGAGCGCGAGGTTTTCACTGACCGTCAAGCCGGGCAGGACGCTCTCCCCGCGTCGGTCTTCGGAGAGGTAGGCGACTCCTCGGCGAAACCCGTCGGCGGGGGACTTGGGGGCGTAAGGCCGACCCCGTAGCGCCATCGTTCCGCTGTCGAGTGGCACGATCCCGGCTACCGCCCGCCCGATGGTGGAGCGCCCTGAGCCGACCAGTCCGAACAGGCCGACGATCTCTCCGGCGCGGACCGTCAGATCGGTGGAGCTCTTCCCGGCTGCGGCGACGCCGTTCAGGCGCAGCACCACTTCACCGGGGTCGGCGCTCCGCGATCGGTCCGTGGCGCCCGTCACCCCCGGGACCATGACGTCGACCACCTCCGCCATCCGCTCGCGCTCGGCGGGGAACTCGGCTGCGACGAGGCCGTCCCGCATGACGACCACCCGGTCGCAGATCTCGGCGACCTCGGGGAGGCGGTGGGAGATGAAAACGACGCCCACACCTGCGGCGGACAGCCGCCGGATCACATCATAGAGCCGTTGAGACTCGAAAGGGCTCAACGATGACGTCGGTTCGTCCAGGATGAGCACCGACGCCGCGTCACGCAACGCTCGCGCTGCCGCGACCAGCTGCCTGTCTCCGATGCTGAGCGAGGCCACGAGTTCCGTGGCGAGCAGGCCCAGCCCGACACGAGCCAGGAGCGCCGAGGCGGCCGACCTCATGCTCGCCACGTCAAGCACACCGAATCTGGTGAACCGCGTCTCGTCGCCGAGGAAGATGTTCTCCGCGACGCTCAGCGCGGGCACCAGGTCCAGTTCCTGACGGACCGTGCCGATGCCGCTGCGCTGCGCGTCTTGCACCGAGTTCAGCCGCACATCGCGCCCCGCCACCTTCACGGTCCCCCCGTCGGGTGGCAGGACGCCGGTGATGATGTTGACCAACGTGGACTTGCCGGCGCCATTCGCTCCGGCAAGGCCGACGATCTCACCTCGGGCCACGACCAGGCTGACCCCCCGCAGCGCCTGCACCCCGGAGAAGGATTTAGTGATCCCGGACGCCTCCAGCGCCGGGTGTGAGTTCTGCGTCTGCCCCAGGTCTCCTGGCTGGGCTCGGCGACCCGGTTGGTCCTCGTCCCGAAGGACGGCGGAGGGAGTCGTCACTGCTGCTGGTCCAGGGCGTCCTGCGCGTTCTCCGCGGTGATGAGGACGTTGGGGACGATCTGGTCCGCCTCGACGGTGTCGCCCGCGCTGAGTCGCATCGCGGCTCGTGCGAACAACCTGCCCTGCTGCAGGGGGAACAAACCTACGGTCGAGACCACCTCGCCGTCGAGAACGCCCTGCAGGACGCGGGCGTCGTCGCCTCCTGTGACGACCGCAATGTCCGTCCCCGGGGCCTTGCCGAGTGCCTTGATGGCCGACAGGGCGCCGAGGGCGGCGCTGTCGTTGAGCCCGACGATCAGGTCGATGTCGGGGTTGGCCTGCAGAATCGTCGTGGTCGCGGCGTTCGCCTCGTCCTCGACGAAGGCCTCAACCTCGGCGACCAGCTCGTAGCCTCCCTCGCCGAGCGTCTCGTCGAGTCCCTCGATGACGCCGGCGTGACGGTTCAGCAGCGGCGGGCCACCGGAGTCCTGGTGAAGGATGGCGATCTTCGGGGTGCCCTCTCCCCGGTTGGCCTTCAGCCAGTCGCCGGCGCTCGTGCCTTCCAGCTTGCCGAAGGCGGTGTCGTCCAGGTTGAAGGTGACGTCTGCGCCCTCGATCTCCGTGGCGACGGCGATGACGTCGACATCGTCATCGTTCAAGGAGGCAACCACCGGGACGACCGCGACCGGGTCCACGGGGATGAGGACGATCGCTCCGGCGCCGGCGCTGACGAGGTTCTGGATGCCGCTGACCTGTCGCGCGGAGTCTGCGTTGGGGTCGAAGGACACCACCTCGACCCCGCACTCGGCGGCGGCTTCCTGCATCCCGCGCTCGACGAAGGGGAAGTAGCCGCCAACGTTGTTGTAGGGCGCGTAGCCGATGCTGGTGAGGGTCACCCCGTCGCAGCTGAACTCGTCGGCGGCGGCGGGCGTCGCCTCCGCCGACGGGTCGTCGTCGGCTAGTGGGGCGGCTGTTGCGTCATCATCAATGCTGCTGTCGGGCGCGGGGGTCGCGCTGCTGTCGTCGGCGGCAGTGCATCCGGCGAGGAGCAGCAGCGTGGCGGTCAGCGCGGAGGCGCGGGTGATCGGGTGCAGGGACATCGTTGTTCCTCTCGAGGGGGCGGGTGCCGCAG
>CAZEYA010000199.1:0-6757 GCA_964516515.1 uncultured Kineosporiaceae bacterium
GCGGCGCGCGCCGCCACCTCCGCCTCGTCACGGCCGATGAGGACGTTGTAGTTGGCGCTGCGGGTGATGGCGTCGTAGTCGGTGCCGAGGTCTCGGCAGTGCCCGGCGAGGATCTCGGACTTGCGGGTGAACTCACCGAGGGTGCCGTCGAAGTTGGTGTAGGCGCCGTAGGCGGCAGCGATCCGCAACGTCTTGCGCTCGCCTCCGCCGGCGATCCACATGGGGGGGCCGCCCGGCTGCAGCGGCAGCGGCCAGCACAGCGCGCCGGCGGTCTGGTAGTGCTCACCGGCGAACGTCGACACCCCGTCCGCCCACAGCTGGCGCATGATCTGCACCCCCTCGTCCAGCCGCGCCAGGCGCTCACCCGCGCCCGGGAAGCCGTAGCCGTAGGCACGCCACTCGTGCTCGTACCAGCCCGCGCCTATCCCCATCTCGGTGCGCCCGCCCGAGACGATATCGACGGTGGCGGCGACCTTGGCCAGGTAGGCGGGGTTGCGGTAGCTCATGCACGTGCACATCTGACCGATCCGGACCCGCGACGTGGCCGCCGCGAACGCCGCCATCAGGCTCCACGCCTCGTGGGTGGCCTCCTGGGTGGGTTCGGGTACCGGGTGGAAATGGTCGTAGACCCAGATCGAGTCCCACGGGCCCGCATCGGCCCGCTGCGCAAGACCTCGCATCACCGACCAGTGATCCGCGGGTTCGATGTCCACGAGATCGTGCTTCCAACCCTGAGGGATGAACAACCCGAAGCGCACGCCAGCCGATGTCGTCACCCGTCGAGCGTAGGGCGCTGAAACCGACCCACGCGGGGCCCGCCACCCGACCCACGGCGTCTGGGCTCCGGGCTCTAAACGCCAGCCCCGTCCGGACGTGCCCACCGCGACACATGGCGGTCGATCTCCGAGCGCATGAAGCGGCACGCCTCATCGACACGGTCCTCCTTGGCCGTCACGCGGGCGGTCAGGATCGTGGTGTCGCGGCGGCCGAACCCCAGCGCATCCAGCGCCAGGAAGAAGTAGTGCCAGTCGGCGACGGAATCGACGAGGCGCACGTGGGTCATCAGCTGCCCGGCGACCCGCATCACCTCGATCATCTTGCCGCGCTGGTGGAAAGCCCTGGGTGCGCGGTACAGGAAGCTGACCTGGGGCGAATTGATGCCCCGGATGATGTCGACCGCCGACAGGACCTCGGGGACGAAATCATCCGGGTGCGGTTCGAGCCGGACCTGCACCCCCTGGCGCCCGAGCACGGGCAGCAGGTCCGATATCGACTGCTGGAAGCCGGCCTCGCTCAGCTGCTGTTCGTCGTGACCACCGAACCGACTGCTCATCACCGAGCAGCCCAGGTCGACGGTGATCT
Organism: uncultured Kineosporiaceae bacterium; assembly: GCA_964516515.1. Taxonomy (GTDB): domain Bacteria; phylum Actinomycetota; class Actinomycetes; order Actinomycetales; family JBBAYJ01; genus JANNOG01. Next base: position 1,363 of record CAZEYA010000199.1, read on the forward strand.
CGATGGCCCGCCGCCAGTTGACGATCGCCGCGCGGCGCTCGTCGGGGTCGGGGCCGGCCCAGCGATAGCGCGCCCGCACCGCGGCGACCTGCACGCCGGCGGCATCCAGCGCCCGCTTGAACGCCGCCACCGTGGCCGGCGTCGCAACAGGCTCGCCGTCGGCGGGCAGGAAGTCCTCGCGCGGCGACAACTCGACGTGGGAGTACCCCAGCCCGGCCACCCGGGCGGGCAGGTCGAGCAGTGGCGTGGTCCGCAGCGCGCGCCCGTCGAGGGCGATCTTCACAACTGTCCCGAGAACGACATGACGACGAGGCGATGACCGCCGTCAGTCCGTGCCGAACTCGATGGCCGCCCGGTCCAACGGCTCGGCGGCAGCCTGCGCCTGCTCGGCGTCCGCCGCACCCATGGACGCGATCGTCTCGCCCCCGCCGGCCGGCAGCTCACCGACCAGCGCCGCCTGGCCCCCCAACTGCCCGAGGCCGGCATACAGCTCGAGCTTGGCGCGGGTGTCGGCGATGTCGAGGTTACGCATCGTCAGCTGCCCGATCCGGTCCAGCGGGCCGAATGCGGCGTCCTCGGTGCGCTCCATGCTCAGCCGCTCGGGGTGATAGCTCAATGCCGGGCCCGTGGTGTCCAGCACCGTGTAGTCCTCGCCGCGGCGCAGCCGGACCGTGACGGTCCCGGTGACGGCCCGCCCGATCCACCGCTGCAGGCTCTCACGGATCATCAACGCCTGCGGGTCCAGCCAGCGCCCCTCGTACAGCAGCCGGCCCAGTCGGCGGCCCTCGACGTGATAGGCCTCGACGCTGTCCTCGTTGTGGATCGCGCAGACCAGCCGCTCGTAGGCCAGATGCAGCAGGGCCATCCCGGGCGCCTCGTACACGCCGCGGCTCTTGGCCTCGATCACCCGATTCTCGATCTGGTCGGACATGCCGAGGCCGTGCCGTCCGGCCAGGGCGTTGGCCTGACTCACCAGCGAGACCGGGTCGGCGAACTCCAGCCCGTTGATCGCCACCGGTCGGCCCTCGACGAAGCCGACACTGACGTCCTCCGCCTCGATCGCCACGCCCGGATCCCAGAACCGCACGCCCATGATCGGCTGCACGATCTCCAATGGGGTGTCCAGGTGCTCCAGCCGCTTGGCCTCGTGCGTCGCGCCCCAGATGTTGGCGTCCGTCGAGTACGCCTTCTCGACCGAGGCCCGGTACGGCAGCGAGCGCGCCAGCAGCCACTGCGACATCTCGGCCCGGCCTCCCAGCTGGGCGACGAAGTCGGGGTCCAGCCAGGGCTTGTAGATCTGCAGCGACGGGTTGGCCAGCAGGCCGTAGCGGTAGAACCGTTCGATGTCGTTGCCCTTGAACGTCGACCCGTCGCCCCACACCTCGACGCCGTCCTCGTGCATCGCCCGCACCAGCAGCGTGCCGGTGACCGCCCGCCCGAGCGGCGTGGTGTTGAAGTAGGTCCGGCCACCGGAGCGGATGTGGAACGCGCCGCAGGCGAGCGCCGCCAGGCCCTCCTCGACCAGCGCCGCCCGGCAGTCGACGAGGCGCGCGATCTCCGCCCCGTACTCCTTGGCGCGGCCGGGAATGGTCGAGATGTCCTCCTCGTCGTACTGCCCGAGGTCGGCGGTGTACGCGCACGGCACGGCACCGTTCTCGCGCATCCATGCGACGGCGACCGAGGTGTCGAGACCACCGGAGAACGCGATGCCGACTCGTTGCCCCGACGGGAGGTTGGTGAGGACCTTGGACACGCCGTGAGGCTAGCGAGTCCGGTCGCGAAGCGCTGACCCCCGTGCGGAGACCGGCAGCATGGCTAGCGCCGAAGGCCCGCCCTCGACCGCCCTCGACCCCTCGTCAGCCAACGTTCAAGCGCGGCCGCCCCGCCCCGCTGCCGCGTGGTGCACCTGCCGAACTCGCCGCCGCATACCGGTCTGCCGTCGCCGAGGAAGGTGCTCAGTCGCTGCGCCGTCAGCGCCCGATCGACCAGGTGGGCCGGGCGTTCCCAGCGACCGCCCGCCGCCGGCACCGACACCCAGCCGAGGGCCGGTAGGCACGGTCCGGCGGCGACCGACGACGTCTCGACGACAACGGCCGGAGAAGGCTCGCGCATCATGGTCACGAGGCGATCGATCCGCAGGCGTAGCGCGCGGCGGGACGAGGTGGGTGTCAGAACCAGCAGCCCGCTGCCGCCGTGGGCTGCCACCAGGTCCTGCGAGCCCGGCCGACCGGTGGCCCGGACTGCTGCGAGCAGGCGCTGGTCGATTCCACCCGGTCGGCAGCCGCGGACGACCGCGGGCTGCGGTTGCACGATGTCGAGCGCCAGCACTGCCGAATGACCGGACCCGGCCATCTGATCACTCACGGCGACGAGGAACGACTCGATGTCCATGATGTCGGTCCGGCCGCCGGGACGAGGTCGGTCTGCGCCGATCGACCGCGGGGCGGCAGCGGCGTGGGACGGATGCCAGCCCGCGGGCGCGGCCGACGAGCGGTAGACCGCTCGGTGCGTCGAAGCCACCTCCGCTTCGCCCTCCGCTCGTCCTCGTCGATTGGTACAAATCCTGCACGAAGTATGCCGGAACCCGGCGGAAACGGTGGTGAGAACGGAATGAGCGTTCCATGAGGGCCTTCTAAGAACAGCAACATCTGCCTGTCATCGATTCTTGTTGCCGGAGACCGGCCGGGACGCGGTCGTCACCGGCCCGGCGAGGGGCCAGAATGCAACCATGGCCACGACTGAAACCTCCCGCCGCAGCGCCGACGTCGCTGCCCTCTTCGATACCGTGGCTGACACCTACGACTCGGTCGGCGTCCCCTGGTTCGGACCCATCGCCGAGCGGCTGATCGAAGCGCTGGCGCCCGCGCCGGGCGAGCGCGCGCTGGACGTCGGGTGCGGACGCGGCGCCGCGCTCTTCGGCCTGGCCGAGGCCGTCGGCAAGACCGGGAACGTCACCGGGATCGACCTGGCCGACCGGATGATCGCCGCCACCCGGGCCGATGTCGAGGCGCGAGGCTTGACCACGGTCGATCTGCAGGTGATGGACGCGGCGGCCCCCACACTCGGCAGGGCGCGCTTCGACGTGATCGCCGCGTCGCTGGTGCTGTTCCTCCTGCCCGAACCGGGTGCGGCACTGAGCGCCTGGCGTGGCCTGTTGACCGAGCGCGGGCGGCTGGGTGTATCGACGTTCGGGCCCCGCGACGAGGTGTGGGTCGAACTTGACGAGTTGTTCACCCCTTATCTGCCGCCGCAGCTGCTCGACGCCCGCACCAGCGGAACCAGCGGCCCGTTCGCCTCCGACGCCGGTGTCGAGGGTCTGCTGACCGAGGCGGGGTACGCCGATGTCCGCACCGTCACCTTCGACCTCCCCCTGGTCCTGACGGGTATCGATCAGTGGGTTCGGTGGTCGCAGTCTCACGGTCAGCGCGCGATGTGGAATGCCGTGCCCGCCGACGAGCACGCTGCGCTGCGCCAGGCGGCGCTGGGTGTGCTGAACCAGGCGCGCGGCCGGGACGGACGGCCGCGATTGCGGCAGCAGGTGCGGCTGACGCTCGGTAGCTAAAGGACCAGGCGGTACCCCACACCGGGCTCGGTGATGAGATGCCGGGGCCGGGCGGGGTCAGGCTCCAGTTTGTGGCGCAGTTGCGAGAGGTAGACCCGCAAGTAGTGCGTCTCGGAGTCCAGATTGGGCCCACGCCGCCCTGTTGCTTTCCTGACGTGGGGGCCTGTCGTCCGGACAGCACTCGGACATCGGGGTCCGTGGCAGACTTCAGCAGTCGTGCTGGCGGAGGTGGGGGACTCTTGGTGGAGCGCCGGATCGGCGGGATCCGCAGTGAGGCGGCCGACCGTGCTCGGGTGGCGTGGCGGCCGCTGTGGGCACACCTCGTCACTGGCCGACGCAGTGTGGTGCGCGACCGTCGCCAGCAGCGAGCTCCGCTGTGGCCGCTGTCGCAGGTGATCCACGCCGCCGCCCTGCTGGAACCGCTCGGTGTGGCGCCCGGCGCTGTTGCGCAGCTGCTGGGCGGGCTGCGCCGGTTCCATACGCCGCGCGGATGGACCGCGACCGCGTGGCCGGCCCGGGCGCGGCGGGTGTTCCACGATGACAACGCCTGGCTGGGGCTTGCCGGGATGCAGTCGTGGTTGATGACCGGGGCGGCGTCGTCGCTGGGGCTGGCGCAGGCCGCGGCGGCTGTCGCCCGGCGCGGTGAAGACCCGGCCGGCGGGGTGCGCTGGAACGAGCAGACGGCCGACCGACACGCCTGCGCAACGGCTCCGACGTTGTTGCTCACGCTGCGGTTGGCCGAGCCCCGCCGGGGACGCCAGGTGGCGGTCGCACCTGCCGATCGCGCTGACCTCGTGGCGTTCGCCGAGCGTTGCATCGATTTCCTGGACGGCACACTGCGGCGGCCCGACGGCCTGATCGCCGATCATGTGGGCGCCGACGGCCGGGTCGATGAGCACGTGTGGAGCTACAACCAGGGGGCCGCCATCGGCGCCTACCGGCTGGCGGCGCAGGTGCTCGGCATGGACGCTGCGCTGGAGCGGGCGCAGTGGCTGGCGGCCGCGGCTGTGGACCACCTCAGCGTCGATGACCGCATGTGGCGCGAGCCGCCCGCCTTCGTCTCGATCTTCATGCGGCAGCTGCTGGCGTTGGACGGGCAGTTGGTCACCCACCGCTGGGCGGGCCTGGTCGACCGCTATCTGGATCGGGTGTGGCTGGAGGGGCGGGACCGGCGCACCGGGCTGTTCACCGCGGGTGGGATCGGGAGTTATGACGAGGGTGTGGTGATCGACCAGGCCGCCATCGTCTCGTTGTGTGCGCTGCAGGCGATGCCGGTGGAGTGGCGGCTGCTGGCGTGCTGACGTCGGGGCGCTGGGGCGTCGCCGCCGACGGAGGGTGTGAGCATGTCGCTGACCTCTGTACTCCCCGCGCTCGGCGACGAGAAGTTCGTCTCGCCTGACGACGTTGCGTCGATCCGGCGAGGCGGTCCCGACGCCAGTGTGGATCGCTCGTGACGGCCATGCCTTTGCTCGTGACTACGCCGGCAGGCAGCGGAAAGGTCAAACGGCTGCGAAACAACCCGCGGGTCGAACTGCGACCGTGCGGGCGGCTCGACAAGGTCGCGGACGGCGCGCCCGCCGTGGAGGGGTCCATCGAGATCGTCGGGGCGAGGCGGCGCAGGCGGCGACCGCCGCCAGCTTCCGCAGGAAGTGCGGCCTGGAGTACCGCGTGAGCACGTTCGTCGAACGGCGGCGGTCGTGCGAGGGCGGCAAGCGCGTGACCCTGCGCATCACCAGCCCCGCCGCGGGCCCGCGCTAACCTTTACGAGTCGGAACCCGTCGTCGCGGGCCTCTAGCTCAACCGGCAGAGCAGCGGACTTTTAATCCGCGGGTT
>CAZEYA010000200.1:0-6755 GCA_964516515.1 uncultured Kineosporiaceae bacterium
CAGCAGGGCGACGGTCCGCACGCCGCCTCCGCGGACGCGGCCCGACAACGAACTTCTGGCCATCGGATGTTCAACCTCTCCTGAACCGTCGTGCCGGATGCTGCTGGTCGCCGTCGGTAGCCCGGGACAGGCGCCGTTCGAACCGGGCTACGTCTTGCAGCGACGCCGCCGCGCGCCGCCGGGTCTGGGCAGGGCTCAACTGCCCCGCCGCGCGACCGCCGATGATCCGGGCCGCCGCGAACAGGATGAGCACCAGGATCATGAGCACCGCCGCCGCGCCGAACCCACGAGCGATCTGGGTAGGTTCTGGCGACCTCGTGAGAATGAATGTGGCCAGCGGCAGACTGGTCATGCCCCCTTGGGTGGGGTCGAAGTTGAAGGCCGTAGCGTAGCCGGCGGTCAGCAGCACCGGTGAGGTCTCGCCGATGCCCCGCGCGGTGCCGAGGATGACGGCGGTCATCAGTCCCGATCGCGCCGTGGGCAGCACCACGTGCCACACCACGCGCCATCCCGGCGCCCCCAGCGCCAGAGCGGCCTCCTTGAGATTGCCAGGCACCAGCCGCAACACGACGTCGGCGGCGCGGATGACGATGGGCATCATCATGACCGACAGCGCCGCAGCCGCAGCAAGGCCCGACTTCTCTCCTTGGCCGATGGCGCTCTGCAAGGTGATGATCAGCGCATAGACGAACAGACCCGCGATGATGGACGGCAGCGCGGTCATGGCCTCGACAACGGTGCGCGTGAACCGGGTGAGCGGACCCCGCGTCTCGGACAGGAAGACCGCACACACGATCCCTAGCGGTACCGTGATGACCAGCGCGATGATCATCATGATCAACGTCCCGACCAGGGCGTGCAGGACACCACCCTGGGTCAGTGGCTGCAGCGGACCGGTGGTCGCCAGGTCGCTGGTGAAGAAGTTCAAGTGGCGAAGCGCCGAGAATCCGCGGACGAACGCGAACACGACGACGACCAGCAGTGCCAGGATCATGAGGAAACCCAGGCTGCTCGCCGCCACTGCGGCCACCCGATCGGCGACGATCGGGGACGGGCTGTCCATGGCCACCAGGGCGGCGTACAGGATCACGAACAGCGTGAAGGTGACGACGATGAAGCCGAGGATCCCCGACCACGGCAGCAGGACGTAGTACAGGCCCCAACCGAGAGCGATGGAGGCGGCGGCCGCCCCGATGAACGGCAGCACATCGCGCTCCTGCACGGCATGAAGCTGCCGACGCAGCTCGACGGGTGCCGCGGCGGGCTCGTCAGCCCGGGAAGTGTCGTTGCCGGTCAGTGGTGCGGCGTCGGTGGTTGTCATCAGTCGCTGATCGCCCCCGACCGGCTACGGGCGATGGCCGCCGCGGCGCCGAAATTGATCACGAGAGTCATGACGAACAGTGCCAGCCCAGCCGCCATGAGAGCGGAGAGCCCCTGTGAGCTCGCCTCGCCGACTCGCAGCGCGATGAGGGACGACACCGAACTGGTGCCGGATTCGAGAATCCTGATCTTCACGTCGAACACGACAGAGATGATCATGTACACGGCGATCGTCTCGCCCAGGGCACGGCCCAGGCCCAGCATGGTCCCACCGATGATGCCGCCGGCCCCGAAGGGCAGGACGACGGTGCGGATCATCCCCCACCGGGTCGCCCCCAAGGCGTACGCGCCTTCGCGCTCACCGATCGGGGCCTGTGTGAAGCTCTCCCTCATGATCGAGCAGGCGATCGGCGCCACCATCAGGGCGACGACGAGTCCGGCGATGAAGGCCGAGGCCGTGAAGACGGTGCCGCTGGTCAGTGGATCCCGGGGGTCGACAGCGCCGGAGGCGACCTCGACCCGGAAGATCGGTATCCAGCCGAAGTAGGTGGCCAGCCAGCGCGGCAAGCCTTCGCCCTGCGCCCCGCGGACCAGCAACTGGGGTTGCAGCAAGAAGAAGCCCCACAAGCCGTAGACCACGCTCGGGATCGCCGCCATGAGGTCGACCAGATTGATCAGAGTCCGCTGGAACCGGACAGGCGCGTACTCGGAGATGTACAGGGCGGTGCCGAGGGCGAGCGGTAACGCCACGACGATCGCTGTCAGCCCGATCGAGACGGTCCCCACAATGACCGCCGCGATGCCGAAGCTGCCGCTCTCGGGGTTCCAGTCGGCTGTCGTCAGGAATCCCCAACCCGCGACCTGCAGCGCTCCGGCTGCTCGCAAGGTAAGGAACAGGCCGATGGCCAGCATGATCACCAGCACGGTGACCCCGGCGGCGATGATGGTGAGCCTGAACGCTCGGTCAGCCCCACTGGGACGCACTACGAGCCGTCGGGGCCGGTCCGAAGCGCCGTCATCGACGTCCGGGTCCATCGTCTCGAGACCACCCACGGTGGTTTCCGCGAGGGGGTCGCCGACGCCATGCTCCTGGTACGAGCCGCGTGTGGCCACGCTTCCCTCCTCTGGCATGTCATTGTCACTCTGGTGTTGCCATTCCAGCCATGGCAGCACGAACACATAACGGCGTTCGGGCCCACTGGCATCATGAACTGGGCACAACGACGGTCGCAACCAGCCGTCGCAGGACGAGGCGGGATCCTCCACGCTTTCGCGGGTCCTCCCGCGCCCGACGCCCGGTTCCCCATTGCCCCCCGGTGTCTTTGACCTGCGATGATACGCGAGGTGAGATGAGGCACAAGCTCCGGGCAGCGCCAGCCGACACTTACAGGTTCCCTGGTGTTCGCTTTCTGTTTACCGAATGTTCTTCCTTCTCTCAGAAAGACCGACACTTGATCGAGGGGGCCTATCCTTGCCGTTCGTGATCAACCGGGCTCGTGCCGTGGCCGCACTCGTGCTGTTGTCCTCGACCACCGTCGGGTCCTGCGCCACGACCGGCTCGAGATCCGTCGCCGACTGCGACCCCGGGCAACTCATGACTGTCACGCCATCGACGCTGACCCTGTCCACAGGAGCCGCCACGCGGGCGCCGTGGGTCAACGGCGGCGACCTCCTGGCGGGCACCAGCGGTGATCCGAATGACGGGGAGGGGTACGACGCGGCTGTCGGCTTCGCTCTGGCGGAGCGGCTGGGTTACGCCCGCGAAGACGTCACCTGGGTGGCCACGCCCTTCGCGGACGCTATCTCCGCCGGCACCAAGCAGTTCGACGTCAACATCAATCAGGCAACCATCACGGCCGATCGCCGCGCGGACGTCGACTTGTCGGTCCCCTACTACACGGTGCGCCAGGTGATCATCTCCAACGGCAACAAGCAGGTCGAGCAGGCCCGGTCGCTCGCTGATCTGAATGGTGTGACCCTCTCCGTTCTGGCCGGATCGGAAGGCGAACGCCTGCTGCCGCACGTCGATACCGGCGCGACCGTGCTGCCGTACGGCGGCATCGAGGAAGCGATCGGCGCTGTGGGCAATCTGCGCGCCGACGGACTGGTCCTTGACCTGCCGCAGGCGGCAGCCCTGGCGGACTCGGATCAGCGCTTGCTGGACGGCGACATCATCGCCAGCCTGCCGAGGTCGGACGGACCGGTGGAGTCGTACGGCATGGTCCTGGCGAAGGACAGCCCGCTGACCTCCTGCGTCGACGCCACGTTGTCGGCCATGCGCGAGGACGGCACCCTGGATTCGCTGGAGCGGACCTGGCTGATGGACGAGCCGGGCTGGCCGGAGCTGCAGTAAACCCGCCAGGACACCCTGCTGGCCACGTCAAGTAGCGCATATGTTTGCCTGGCGTTAACCTGTTGTTCGCTCTGGAGGGAGCGGAGAGTGCGAGGGCCCCGGTGGTTACGGCCACTGGGGCCCTCGTGTCTTCCAGGCGCGGCTCTGCCAGGATCATGTGACAGCCACTTGCGTTCCATGGAGGAGAGCTTGCGTGACCACCTCTACTGATCAGCCACCCGTGACCGTTGCCGTCACCGGCGCCGCCGGCCAGATCGGCTACAGCCTGCTGTTCCGCATCGCCAGCGGAGCCATGTTGGGATCGCGGACACCGATCAGGCTGCGGCTTCTGGAGATCGCTCCGGCACTGAAGGCGGCCGAGGGGGTGGCGATGGAACTCGACGACTGCGCGTTCAGCCTGTTGCGTGGCATCGACATCACCGATGATGCCGACGCCGCCTTCGACGGCGCCTCGATCGCGCTGCTGGTCGGCTCACGACCGCGCACGAAGGGAATGGAGCGTGGCGAGCTGTTGGCGGCCAACGGGGCGATCTTCGGCGTGCAGGGCAAGGCGCTCAACAGTCATGCCGCGCAGGATGTGAGGGTCCTGGTGGTCGGCAACCCCGCTAACACCAACTGCCTGATCGCCCAGTCCAGCGCCTCCGACATCCCCCCGGACAGGTTCACCGCGATGACCCGGCTCGACCACAACCGGGCACTGGCGCAGCTGTCGCGGAAGACGGGTTCGCCGCTGGGGCACATCCGGCGAATGACCATCTGGGGCAACCATTCCGCCACCCAGTACCCCGACCTCTTCCACGCCGAGATCGGTGGCAAGGTCGCAGCGGAGGTCGTGGGTGACCAGGCTTGGCTGGTGAACGACTTCATCCCGACGGTGCAGAAACGAGGAGCGGCGATCATCGAGGCACGTGGGTCCTCATCGGCCGCCAGCGCGGCCAGCGCCGCTGTCGACCACGTCCGCGACTGGGTGTCGGGGACCCCAGATGGCGACTGGACGTCGATGGCGGTGGTGTCGGACGGCTCGTACGGCGTTGCTCCGGGTCTCGTCTCGTCGTTCCCCATCATCTGCTCGAACGGCCAATGGTCCCTCGTCGATGGGTTGAGCATCGATGGCTTCTCTCGGGCGCGGATCGACGTGAGCGTTGCCGAACTGGCCGACGAGCGTGAGGCGGTGCGACAGCTCGGGTTAGTCAGCTGACGTCAGGCCGCGGGGAGCGGCACACGGAACGCCAGCAGCGAGACGGCTATGGCGAGCGCAGTCAACAAGGCGACGTCGATCGGCCGCGAGCGGACCGCGAGGACTCCGACCCAGCGAGTGGGCAACGCTGCCCGCATGATTGCGGCCACGGCGCACGTCGCCGTCACGCCCGTGCAGGCAGCGCGGTAGCTGAACTGTTCCGGAATCATGATCAGGGCCGAGGCCAATAGGCCGACCAGAACGACGGCCCCCGGAAGCTGGCGCAGGGCGGCAGTCCGGTCCGGTCGCCCCCTGCGGGTGCTCCGCTCGGGTCCCACGTCAGTGAGCAAAATGCCGGACGCCCGTGAGGTACATCGTCACTCCAGCAGCTTTGGCGGCCTCGATCACCTCGTCGTCGCGAACGGAGCCACCCGGCTGCACCACCGCCCTGACCCCGGCATCCAGCAGGACCTGCAGACCGTCGGCGAACGGGAAGAACGCGTCCGACGCTGCCACGGCCCCCCGCGCCCGGTCGGCGCCGGCGCGCCCCACCGCCAGGCGGCACGAATCGACGCGGTTCACCTGACCCATTCCGACCCCCACGGCCGCACCGTCACGGGCCAGCAGGATCGCGTTGCTACGCACGGCGCGGACCGCTCGCCAGGCGAAGACGAGGTCTGCGAGCGTCTGCCCGTCCGCGGCGGGACCACAGGCGAGGCGCCAGGTCGCCGGGTCATCGCCTGGCGCATTGAGGCGGTCGGCGACCTGTAGCAGAGCGGCCCCGGGAACGAGGCGGACCTCGGCTGCGGGGCGGGGCACCGGGCTAGGCAAGGCCAATAGCCGGACATTCTTGCGTTGGGTGAGCAGTGCGAGAGCATCAGCGGCGAAGGCGGGCGCGGCGATCACCTCGGTGAATACGTCGGACACCTGCTCGGCCATCGCGACTGTGACCTCTCGGTTGGCCGCGATGACGCCGCCGAAGGCCGAGACCGGGTCACAGGCCTGGGCGCGCAAGTGGGCGTCCGCGATTGGGTCGGCCGCATCTGCCGCCCCCAAGGCGATGCCACATGGGTTGGCGTGCTTGATGATCGCCACGGCCGGGCGCTCGTGGTCGTAGGCCGCGCGTACGGCGGCGTCGGTGTCGACGTAGTTGTTGTACGACATCGGCTTGCCGTGCAACAGCTCGGCGTCGGCGAGTCCCGGCCGCCGGGTCTCGAGCGAGCGGTACAGCGCGGCCGACTGGTGAGGGTTCTCGCCGTAGCGCAGCGCATCGGCGCGCTCCCATGTCGCGCCGAGCCAGACCGGCATCTCACCGGGCGGCGTGCTCGCGGAGTGCAGCCAGCTCGCGACAGCAACGTCATACGTGGCGGTGTGCGCGAATGCTGTGGCGGCCAGTCCACGGCGTTCGGCGGCCGTGAACCCGCCGGTCGACAGCGCACCGCGGACCTGTGCGTACCGCGATGGATCGACGATCACGGCGACGCTGGCGTGGTTCTTGGCGGCCGCGCGGATCATTGCCGGGCCACCAACATCGATCTGCTCGATGATCTCCTCAGGCAGGGCCCCAGCGGCGACCGTGCTGGCGAACGGGTAGAGGTTGGCGATCAGCAGATCGAAGGCCGCGATGCCGAGGCGCCGCAATTCATCCAGGTGCTCGGGCGACCGGGTGTCGGCCAACAGACCGGCGTGTACGACCGGGTGCAGCGTTTTGACCCTGCCGCCCAGGCTCTCTGGGAATCCCGTCAGTGATGACACCTCGGTGACGGGAACACCGGCGGCCGCGATCGCCGCAGCCGTCGAACCGGTGGAGACGAGCTCGACGCCGGCCGCAGCCAGCTCGACGGCGAGGTCGGCGATCCCGGTCTTGTCGAAGACACTGACCAGGGCCCGGCGCATCGGCCGGCG
>CAZEYA010000201.1:0-6750 GCA_964516515.1 uncultured Kineosporiaceae bacterium
GACCTGTTGCGGGACGCCGAGACGTTCGCCCGCATCGTCACCGAGCTGCTCGGCCTGCCCTGGCAACCGGTGCTGCCGCCCGCGTTGCCGTCGTCCGGCTGAGACGAGATGCAGTCCTTCCCTCACCTGCACGTCGCCTCGGGATACTCGCTGCGTCACGGTGCGTCGTCACCGGCCGCACTGGTGGCCCGTGCCGCCGAGCACGGTATGGACGCGCTGGCGTTGACCGATCGGGACGGCCTCTACGGCGCGGTCAAGTTCGCGACGGCCTGCACGGCGGCGGGTATCGACCCGATCCTCGGGGTCGACCTCGCCGTCGAGCCCATGGCCGCGGTCGTGGCCCCCCGCTCGTCCGTTGCCGGGGGGCGGGTGCCGGGTGTCGACCGCGGTGGGCGGCGCCGCCACCCGGTCCGGGGCGGCGAGTCGGTCGATCCCCGGCACCCCCGGGTGACGGTGCTGGCCCATGCCGCTGATCCGGCGAGCGGGCTGCCCGCGGCCCGGGGGTGGGCCGCGCTGTGCCGGCTGGTCTCGGCTGCACAGTTGCGCGGCGAGCGTGGCCGGTGCACAGCCACGATGGACCTCATAGCCCAGCACGCCGTGGACCCGGTGTCTGGGGGAGCCGCTCTGACGGTCCTGCTGGGACCCGACTCGTCACCGGGCCGGGCGCTGCTGGCCCGGCGCGCCGATCTCGCTGCCGTCGCGCTTCGGCTGTGGCGTCACGCGTTGCCGCCCGGCTGTCTGGCCATCGAGGTGGTCTGCCATCAGGGGCCACCGGACTCACCGACCGGGTCCGCCCACGCCCGGCGGCTGCTCGACCTCGCCGAGGAGTGCGGGGTACCCGCCGTGCTCACCAATGCCGTCCGGTACGCGACCCCCGACCAGGCGATGACCGTCGACGTGCTCGACGCGGCACGCCGGCTGGTGGTCCTCGGCAGTCGGCACACCGACCGCAGCACCGCCGCGGGACACCTCGCCGACGGCGCCGACATGGCCGCCAGGGCGGCCATGATCGCCGGTGATGCCACGGGTGCCGGCCGCCTGCTGCGCCGGACCGCTGGTCTCGCCGATCGCTGCCGGCTGGATCCCGCGGCGGACCTCTCGGTCGGAGCGATCCACCTGCCCGAACCCGAGGTGCTCGGCCTGCACGCGACGACGGATCTACAGGCGGTACTGGCGGTGCGGTGCGGTGCCGGACTGGACCGCCGTTACGGTCACCGGCCCGTCCCGGGACTGCACGGCCCGGTCGGCCGTCCCCAGGTCGAACAACGGTTGGCCGACGAGTTGGCGACGGTCGCCGCACTGGGTTTCGCGGGGTACTTCCTGGCCGTCGCCGACGTCTGCGAGCTCATCCGCGACATGGGGGTCCGGGTGGCGGCACGCGGCTCCGGCGCGGGCAGCCTGATCTGCCACGTCCTCGGGATCTCCGGTGTCGACCCGATCCGGCACGACCTGTTGATGGAGCGGTTCTGTACCCCGTTGCGGGCCAAGTTGCCCGATATCGACGTCGACGTCGAGGCCGCCCGCCGACTTGACGTCTACCGGGCCGTCCTCGACCGGTTCGGCGGGGACCGGGTGACGTGCGTGTCGATGATGGACACCTACCGGGTCCGGCACGCGATCAGGGACGCTGCGGCGGCACTGGGCATGGATCCCGGCGAGATCGACGCCATCGCCACCGCGTTCCCGCACATCCGGGCCCGCGACGCCAGGGCCGCCATCGCCGAGCTGCCCGAGCTGCGGGCGTCCGGGCTGAACGACGCGAGCCTGGGCCTGCTGTTCGACATCGTCGAGCGGCTGGACGGGTTGCCCCGGCACATCGCCCTGCACCCGTGCGGGGTGATCCTCTCCGACGCCCGGCTGCTGGACCGCACGCCCGTGGAGGCCAGCTGGATGGGGTTCCCGATGACCCAGTTCGACAAGGACGACGTCGAGGTGGTCGGGCTGCTCAAACTCGACATCCTCGGGGTGCGGATGCAGTCGGCGATGGCCTACGCGGTCGATGAGGTCGCCCGGGTCGACGGGGTGCGGATCGACCTCGACGACGAGTCGTGCGTCGCCCATGACGACGAGGCCACCTACCGGCTGATCCGCTCGGCGCGCACCCTCGGCTGCTTCCAGATCGAGTCGCCCGGGCAGCGTGAACTGGTCGGCAAGTTCGCCCCCGAGACGTTCAACGACATCGTCATCGACATCTCGCTGTTCCGGCCCGGCCCGGTCAAGTCCGACATGGTGGCGCCGTTCCTGCGAGCCCGGCAGGGGTGGGCCGAGCCGGAGTACCTGCATCCCACCCTGATCCCGATCCTGGCCGAGACCTTCGGCGTGGTCGTCTTCCACGAGCAGGTGATCCGGATCGTCGCCGCCACCATCGACTGCAGCCTGGCCGAGGCCGACGAGGTCCGCCGGGCGCTCGGGTCGCGTGAGGGCCAGGACGGCGTGCGGAACTGGTTCATTCCCCGGGCGGTGCGCAACGGGTACTCCCACGACGCCGTCGGGCGGATCTGGGAGGTGCTCAAGGCGTTCGCCTCGTTCGGGTTCTGCAAGGCGCACGCGGCGGCCTTCGCGTTGCCCACGTACCAGTCGGCCTGGTTGAAGGCTCACCATCCGGCGGCGTTCCTCGCCGGGGTGTTGACCCACGATCCGGGGATGTACCCCAAGCGGCTCATCCTCGACGACGCCCGCAACCTGGGGATCGCCGTCCTCGGCCTGGACGTCAACCGCTCCGACGAGGTCTACCGGGTGGAGCGGGTGGAGCAGCTCGGCGCCGGGGAGGCGGTGGACGAGGCAGGGGACGAGGCAGGGGACGAGGCGGTGGACGAGGCAGGGGACGAGGCAGGGGACGAGAAGAGGGCAGCGGGTTCGGGCTACGGCATCCGGCTGTCGCTGGCCGATGTCAAGGGCATCAGCTCCTCGGAGATCTCCCGGATCATCGCCAACCGGCCGTACGCCTCACTCGCCGACTTCTGGCACCGCTGCGGTGTCAGCCGCCCCACCGCCGAGCGGCTCGTGCTCACCGGCGCCTTCGACGATCTGCACGGCCTCGGCGGCAGACTCGGCGAGCCGGGCCCCGGCGGCGGTAGCGGTTACCAGATGATCCCGGTGATGCGGCGCCGCGGTCGGCTCACCCGCCGGGACCTGCTGATCCAGGTCGCCGAGCTGGACCGCTGGAGCAGGGCCGCCGCGCCTCGGGGCGCCGGCCGCCGCCTAGCGGTGGGCCCGGGGGACCCTGACGCGATGCCGCCGAGCGGACCCGGCAGCAGCTCCGGCACGGCTGCTGCGGCCAGGCGGCAGTCCCAGGCCCCCCGCCCGGCGCAGCCGCCCACCGCACTGGCCTCGCAACTGGCCCTGGATCTGGGGGATGCGCCCGACGTCATACGGCCCAGCCTGTTGCCGGACATGACCAGCGCCGAGCGGGTGGCGGCCGAGTTGGAGATCCTCGGCCTGGACGCCTCCCGCCACGTCCTGGATTTCTACCGCCCGCTGATCGACGCGCTGGGCGTTGTCCGCAGCCCCGACCTGGTCCGGCAGCGCACCCGCTCCGAACTGCTCGTCGCCGGTGTCAAGGTCGCCACCCAGACCCCCCCGATCCGCTCCGGTCGCCGGGTGGTCTTCCTCACCCTCGACGACGCCACGGGTGCGGTCGACGCGACGTTCTTCGAGGATGTCCAGGGGCCCTATGCCACCACCGTGTTCGGCTCGTGGCTGCTTCTGGTGCGCGGTGTACTGCGTCGCACCGGGCCCCGGGGGGTGTCGCTACGGGCCACGGGTGCGTGGGAATTGCCGGCGCTGTGGGCCGCGTGGCGGCGCGACGGCCTGGACGCGGTCCTCGGACTCATCGACACCGCCCCCCGCCCGGTGCAACATCCGAGCCCAGTGGCGGTCTCGGGCGCGGCGGCGAGCAGGTCGGCACGTCCGGTCGTCGTCCGGCCCCCCGCAGCCGACGGGGCGGATGACCAGGCGGCCGACGGGGCGGACGACATGGCGGGCGACGGTCGGCAGCGGGTCCTGGTCCATGTCACCGGATTCCGGCAGTCGCCCTACGCCGACATCAAACCGGCCGGGGTCGACGGCCGGGACCCACGCAGGATGGCCCGGATCTCGCCGGAGCCGGAGTATCGCGACGACCCACCGCCGGCGCCGGGGACGACGGAGCCGGTACGACCGGCACGCAAGCTGTGGCACGCCAGTCCAGGCAGTTCGGGACGATGAGGTGCGGGACTGATGAGGTGCGGGACTGATGAGGCACAGTGCTGTCGTGTCCCGGTGTGCCGATGTGATCCCACCGCCGGCCGCTGACGGCTCCCCGTCATGAGTCGTGAGCAGGTTGCCCGCGCCGACGGCCGCCCGCTGCGAACCGCAGCGACGGCCGACGACGAGGGCTGTCCGATCCTCCACGTCGACATGGACGCGTTCTACGCCTCGGTCGAGCTGCGCACCCGTCCCCAGCTGCGGGGCACGCCGGTCATCGTCGGCGGTGGCGAGCGTGGCGTGGTGCTCTCGGCGACCTACGAGGCCCGGCGCTACGGCGTCCGGGCGGCGATGCCGATGGGCCGGGCCCGGCGGTTGTGCCCGCAGGCGACGATCATCACCCCCGACCACGCGAGCTACGCCGACGCCTCACGCGGGATCATGGAGCTGTTCGCCGCCATCACCCCCCTGGTCGAGCCGCTCAGCCTCGACGAGGCGTTCCTCGACGTCTCCGGTGCGCGGCGGCTGCTCGGCCGGCCCGCCGCCATCGCGGCCATGATCAGGAACCAGGTGGCCGACGAGCAGCAGATCACCTGCTCGGTCGGGGTGGCTCAGACCAAGTTCGTGGCCAAGCTCGCCTCTTCGGCCGCCAAACCCGACGGCATGCTGGTCATCGCCGCAGCCGACACCGTCGGCTTCCTGCACTCCCTCCCGGTGGCTGCGCTATGGGGCGTCGGGCCCAAGACCGCCGAGGCGCTGGCCAGACTGGGACTGAACACCGTCGCCGATGTCGCCCACACCCCCCGCTCGACGCTGCTGCGCGCACTGGGTCAGGCCCAGGGCGCCCTGCTGCACGACCTGTCCTGGGGACGTGACACCCGGCGGGTAGTGCCGCACGTCCCGGACAAGAGCATCGGCGCCGAGGAGACCTTCTCCCGTGACGTCGACGATCCCGCGGTCATCCACCGCGAGATCCTGCGGCTCTCCGACCGAGTGGCGGCCAGGCTGCGAGCCTCGGCCGCAGTCGGCCGCACCGTCACGTTGAAGATCCGGTTCGCGGACTTCACGACGATCACCCGGTCCCGCTCGCTGCCGAACCCGACGGATTCCGGCCGCGACGTCTACGGCGTCGCTGCGCAGCTGTTCGACGCGCTGGGCCTGGATCGTGCCCGGATCCGGCTGGTGGGGGTGCGGGTCGAGGGTCTGGCCGACTCGGCGGTCACCCCGGTCCAGCTTCACCTCGATCCCGCCGCTGACGACTGGCGCGAGGCGGAGCTGGCGGTGGACCGTGCCAGCGCCCGGTTCGGTGCGGGCATCGTCCGGCCAGCTACGCTATTGCCACCCCCGAACGAAGCACCTGTCGGCGATACTTCTGGCATCCCGGATCACATTCCGATCCGGGGCACCAGTGAACCCCCGCTGACGTTCAACCGATGACACCCCCGCACCACGTTCCGCCCATCCGTGACGGAGCTCGTTCCCGCGTAGGCGCGGGCCCGGGTTTTCGTCTGCCGCCCGTCACTCGTATCCTCGTCACACACGCGACGGGTAGGAGGTCAAGTGCCCCTCTCGGATCACGAGCAGAAGTTGCTCGCCCAGATGGAACAGGCGCTGTACGCCGAAGACCCCAAGTTCGCGACCGCACTGACCGGTCGCCGACGGGGGTCGCGATCGACGCTGCGCGTCACCATAGGGATCGCCGCCATCGCCATCGGCCTGCTCGCCGTCATCGGGGCGATCTTCTTTGCTGGTCCGGGGCAACTTGTCGTGGCGATCGCCGGGTTCGTCATCATGTTCGCGGGCGCGGTCTTCGCCGTCACCGGCGGTGGCTCCAAGCGCACCCTCAACGCCGTGGGTGGTGCCGGGACGTCGCGGCGCACTCGATCGCGACCATCGTTCGTGCAGCGGATGGAGCAGCGTTGGGAGCGACGCCGCTCCGACGGCTGGCAATGATTCCCGTCGGCTGACGGTTCCCTGGCCACGGTCTCCTCGGCCATGGTCTTCGCGACCAGTTGCCGGTGAGCCGGCCACCACATCGGTCCGCCCCTTATCGTGCGCGCGTTCCCACCCGCGCCGCGAACCCGTGCTCGCCGCTGCCTGCTCGTGACTTCGGTCCGAGCGACGGCAACCAGACCGCCCGCAGCCGGACCGACCGGGGCTGCTGCGACGCCACGGCCGTCACCACCGCCGCGGCATCGGCCCGCAACCCGTCCGAGGGTGCGGGGCTGGCCGCGAACCGGGCACGCTCACCGGCCTCCACCACCCGCCACAGCGCATCACGAGCCGACGGGTACAGCTCGGCCGCAGCCACCAGGGCACCGGCCTCCTCGCGCAGCGTCCCGGTGCCCCAGCGCCAGCCGAGATCAGCCACCCGTTCGCTCAGCGTCAGCCATGCGGCCTCGGCGATCCGGTGCGGGTCACCACCAGCGGCCCGCCACCGCCACTGCTCCCGTGCCCAACGCCAGGCCCGCGGACCCAGCCCGAGGACCAGCAGCGCGAGCATCGTCAGCGCCACCAGGCCCACCGTGAGGGCGAAACGATCATCCGCGCCGGAACGAGGCGCGG
>CAZEYA010000202.1:0-6704 GCA_964516515.1 uncultured Kineosporiaceae bacterium
TCAGGCGTGCAGGGCCTCGAAGGCGGCCTCGGCGGCGATGTCCGCATCGATGTCCAGTCGGGCGTGGCTGAGCAGCGACAACAGCGCCCGCAGCGCGCCGGCACCCCGGCTGCCCCAGTTGGACAGGTAGGAGAACTGCCACCACCACATCGCCTCTCCGGCGTCGCCGGACTCGAAGTGCCGCAGGCCGTGGGCGATGTCGGAGGCCACCGACGCCAGATCATCCGACAGCGACCCGGGCACGACGTCCTTCATA
Organism: uncultured Kineosporiaceae bacterium; assembly: GCA_964516515.1. Classification (GTDB taxonomy): domain Bacteria; phylum Actinomycetota; class Actinomycetes; order Actinomycetales; family JBBAYJ01; genus JANNOG01. The sequence continues at coordinate 257 of CAZEYA010000202.1, forward strand.
GTCAGCGGGTCGGCGGTCTCGGTGTAGCCGTCGACGGTCAGCAGCACCCGGGCCAGGCCCATCCGCAACGGTTCGACGTCCGGCTCGGGGCCGACGTCCGGCTCGAACCGCGCCCGTGGCAGCACGTCGCGGGTGGCGCCCAGCCGGGCCCCGGCGGCGAGCAACTGGGACACCGCAAGAACCAGCAGCGGCACAGCCGCCTCGTCACCCTCCCCGGCGGCGACCAGTGTCACTGCGTCGAGGTAGGACCGGCACTCTCCCGCCGTGACCTCGGCGAGCGCCCGCAGCTCCGCGTCCCCCGGCGGTCCCGCCTCGCTGCGCGCCAGATCGCGCTCCGTCTCCTCAGACATCGACCAACCTCCGTCCCTCGAACGCCCGGCCCAGAGTGACCTCGTCGGCGTACTCCAAGTCCCCGCCGACGGGGAGTCCACTGGCCAGCCGCGTGGTGCGCAAACCTATGGGCTTAAGTAAACGCGCCAGGTACGTCGCTGTCGCCTCGCCCTCCAGGTTCGGGTCCGTGGCGAGGATCACCTCGGTCACCTGACCGTCCGACAGCCGCCGCAGCAGCTGTGCGATGCGCAGGTTGTCGGGGCCGATACCGTCGATCGGGCTGATCGCACCGCCGAGCACGTGGTAGCGGCCACGGAACTCGCGGGTGCGCTCGATCGCGACGACGTCCTTCGGCTCCTCTACGACGCAGATCACATCCTCGTCGCGACGAGGATCGCGGCAGACCCGGCACAGCTCCTCCTCGGCGATGTTGCCGCAGGTGGCGCAGAACCGGACCCGCAACTTCACCTCCGTCAACGCAGCGACGAGGCGGTTGACGTCCTCGCTGTCGGCCTGCAGCAGATGAAAGGCGATGCGCTGGGCTGACTTGGGGCCGACGCCGGGCAGCCGACCGAGCTCGCCGATGAGGTCGGCGACAGCGCCCTCGTACCCGGCCTCGTTCACCAGATGACCCTAAGCGGTCGAGCCGGGCGGCCCGACGCGGGACACGGCCTACTCCTCGCTGATGACACGCCCGCCGAGCAACCTCTCGAGGAGGGCAGCGCCGTGGGCACCTTCCGAGGGCGCGTCGACGGAGTCGTGGCGGGGATCCTCCGAGCCGTCGCTCATCACGTGAACAGGTTCGATCCGAGATGCGGGCGCCGAGGCGGGCGCCGAGACTTGCGGCGATGCCGAAGCGGGTGGCGCGACAGGACGGGCCGTGCTGGTGGGCACCTGGGGTGGTGGGACATCATCCCAGTCCGGCGGGGGCTCGTCGCGGTCCTGGGCACGGGTCGGCACCCGCGCGCTCGCCATGGGCTTCGACGACAACGGCGACGCTGCCGCTGCCGCTGCCGCCGCCTCGCTGCGCGGCCCCACGACGGCGAGCACCGTGCGATCGATTCCCAGCGAGGAGACCAGCGCCTCGCGCACCACGACGCCGTGGCCGCGGTTGTTGAAGGTGTCGGCGAGGCCCGAGGTGACGAAGCCGAGGGTCAGGGTGCGCTCGTCCAGGGCGATGACTTGAGCGCTCTCGCTGACCAGGCTCCACGTCACCCGCTTGATCTCGCGCAGCGCATCGGTGACGGTTTCCCACGAGCGTCGCAGCACGTGCACGCTGATGCTGCCCTGCCCGGACGCCGGCGCTGGTGAGGACGACGCTGACGGCTGAGCCGACGCGACCGGCGTCGGCACCGGAACGGATGCCGCTGCCAGGGGTGCCAGGGTGGGCGTGGGGACCTCGGTCACGGTCCCCGCCTGGGCGACCCCCTGGGGTTGTGTCACCACCGTCCCCCCGGCAACGAGCGCGGCCTGGCGCTCCAGGCGGTCCAGCCTTGCCGCGACCACGGCTCCCGTCTCGCTGCCCACCACCAGCAGCCTCGCGACGAGCAACTCCAGCAGCAGCCGCGGCGACGTTGCGCCGGCCATGTCGGCGAGCGCGGTGGCCACGGTGTCCGCCGCGCGGCTCAACTCGGCCACGCCGAAGCGACCCGCCTGCACTCGAAGCCGCTCGATGGCGTCGCTGGACTGGTCGGGCAGCACGTCCGCGGCGCTGTCGCCGACCCGGGACACGATCACCAGGGCTCGCAGCCGCTCCAGCAGGTCGTGGGCGAACCGCCGGGGGTCGTGGCCGCCCTCGACGGCGCGGTGCACCACGCCGAACGCAGCCGCGCCGTCGACCGCCGACAGCGCGTCGACGATGTCGTCCAGCAGGCCCTCGGGGACATAGCCCAGCAGGTCGGCTGCGACCTCCAGGTCGACGCCCGTCGGACCGGCCCCGGCGATCAGCTGATCGAGCACCGAGAGCGTGTCGCGGACCGAGCCGCCACCGGCGCGCAGCACCAGCCCGAGGGCGCCGGGCGCGACCGCCACCCCCTCCTCGTCGCATAGCTGTTCGAGGTAGGGCAACAGGCGCCGGGGCGGCACGAGACGGAACGGGAAGTGGTGGGTGCGCGAGCGGATGGTGCCCAGCACCTTCTCCGGCTCGGTCGTGGCGAAGACGAAGACGACGTGCTCGGGAGGCTCCTCGACGACCTTGAGCAGGGCGTTGAAGCCCTCGTTGGTGATCTGGTGCGCCTCGTCGATGATGACGACCTTGTAGGGGTCGCGTACCGGGGCGAACGTCACCCGGTCGCGCAGGTCGCGGGCGTCGTCGATGCCGCGATGGCTCGCGGCGTCGATCTCGATGACGTCCAGGCTGCCGGGCCCGCCACGGGCCAGGTCGTGGCAGGAATCACAGCGCCCGCACGGTGTCGGGGTCGGGCCCTCGGCGCAGTTCAGCGACCGGGCGAGCACGCGCGCGCTCGTCGTCTTGCCGCAGCCACGCGGGCCAGAGAACAGGTAGGCGTGATTGACCCGGCCCTTGGTGATGGCGGCGGTCAGCGGGCTGATGACGTGGTCCTGGCCGATGACGTCGGCGAAGGTGTCGGGCCGGTAGCGGCGGTAGAGGGCGAGTACCGGACGGTCAGCCACACGCCCACCCTAGGACGCCGGACACGGGCGCCGGCACCCGTGCGGACAGCTCATGAAGTGGCCGCTGTTCCCGATGGCGGAGGATGCGGGATTTGAACCCGCGAGGGCTTGCACCCAACACGCTTTCCAAGCGTGCGCCATAGGCCACTAGGCGAATCCTCCGTTGGCCAGGGTAGCCGAGGGGCGCGCCCACGCGACACGGCTCGGCAGGCCCGGGCCTCGCCCGCTACCGTGGACCGTGGCTCCCCGCGCGGCGCCATCCTGCTGAACCCCCCCAGGGCCGGAAGGCAGCAAGGGCAGGTGGGCTCTGGTGGGTGCGCGGGGGGTCCTCATTCCGCTGGTTCGTCGGACCCTGCTTGTGTACCATGTCGTGACCTTTCCGCGGTCGCCTCCGGCGCCCGAACGCCTACCCTGTGTGCGTGATTTTCAAGCGCGTGGGGGCGGGTCGGCCGTATCCTGATCACGGCCGGAACAGCGCACGTGACTGGGCCGAGGTGCCGCCACGTACGGTGCGCCTGGAGGACCTGGTGACGACGAAGCGGAACCTGGACCTCGACCAACTGTTGGACCAGGACTCCACGTTCTTCGGGGACTTGTTCCCGCACGTCGTGGGATGGGAGGGCGAGTTGTTCCTCGAGGACGGGCTGCACCGGGCGCTGCGGGCCGCGCTGTCGCAGCGACTGGTGATCCACGCCCGGGTGCTCGTGCTCGCGGACGGCTACGGCTCACGTGAGGCCGGGACCATCTGACATGAGCGAGCCGCGCGCCGGGTCGGATCTCGCCCTCGCCCTTCGGCAGCGCCGCCGCGCGCGAATGGCTCGCCATCTGGGTTTGCTCACGGTGCTCTTCGGTGGGTTGACGGCGGTGGGCATCATTGCGGGCGGCGCGGCACTGGGTCGCTGGGACCTGCCCTATGTCGAGGACCCGGTGGCCGCGGCAGCGCCGAGCGCCACACCGTCGTACTCGGGGCCGATGACGCCAGAGTGCGGCCTGGACGGGACGATTGAGTTCGCGGCCGCCCAAGGCGTGCAGGTGACCGTGCTCAACGGCACCGGTCGCGAGGGACTGGCCACGGCACTGGCGGGGGAGTTGGCGGCCCGTGGTTTCACCATCGCCCGCATCGGTGACACGCAGCTGGCGGCGCAGGTCACGAACGTTCGGTACCCGCCCGACCTGCTGGCGCAGGCGCTGACCGTTGCGGCGAATGTCGGCACCGTCGACATCGCGGTCAACGTGGCTCGCGAGACGGTGACGGTGACCATCGGCTCGGACTTCGCCTCCGCCGTACCGGTCGAGCAGGCCGCCGCCACGCTCGCCACGCCGCTGGTCGGATGTGTCGGCGTTCCCGCGGTCCCGGCGGTGCCCCCCCTCGAAGCCGTGCCGAGCGTGAGCCCTGCCGCCTAAGTCCTAGCCCTGCCGCCTAGGTCCTCAGGGGCTGGGTGCCGGGGTCGGGTCCAAGAGGTTGCCCGTCGTGGTCAGCAGCGGACCCGCCGGCGTCGGGTCAGGTGTCGGCGTGGTCGACGGTGCAGGATCGGGCGCGGCTGGAGTGATCGACGGAGCCGGGTTGGAGCTCGGTGAGGGATCGGGCGTCGGGGAGGTCACAGTCGGGGCGGTTGCGCTCGCGATCGAGGTGGAGGTGGGCGTCGGTGGCGTCGGATTGGTAGGCGTCGTGGGACTCGCCGGCGTCGTGGGTGTCGTCGGGTCGGTCGGTGTCGTGGGTGTCGTGGGTGTCGTGGGTGTGCTCGTCGTGGGTGTGCTCGTCGTGGGTGTGCTCGTCGTCGGATTCGACGGCGGCACCTCGGTCGAGGTGCTCGGGGTCCCGGTCGGGCTCGTCGTCGTACCGTCGGTCGTCGTGGCGTCCGTGGTGGGCGTGCCCGGCACGGGCGGCAGGCCCAGCACGACCTCGGGCGCGGCCGGCTGCTGGGGTATCCCCGGCTGCACGGGGACACTGTTGACGGGGGCGATCACCGCGATCGCGCCGACCGGGAACCCGGTGCGGTACTGCTCGGCGAGCTTCAGTACCAGGGCCACGTACTCGCCGGAGTTGTTGTAGCGGCGGACCGCGGCCGACGCGCCGGCGGGAGTGGACAGGTCGGCGTTGCCCGAGCACAGGAAGGCACCGGCGGCCAGCGCCGCGTCGTCTATGTCCTGTGGGTTGCGGGCGCCGTCACCGTCACCGTCGGCCCCGAAGGCGACCCACGAGCCGGGCAGGAACTGCATCGGTCCAACGGCGCGGTCGTATGCGGCGTCGCCGTCCAATCGGCCGCTGTCGCTGTCGACGATCACGGCTGTCTTGGGGGCCGTGCCGTCCAGCCTGATCCCGATCACTGCCGGGATCGAGACCCCGTCGGTGGAGACGATGGCTCCGGCGAACCGACCGTGGTTGGACTCCACCCGCCCGATCCCCGCCAGCAAGGCCCAGTCCAACCGGCAGCTGGGGTCCGCGATGGCGAGTGCCGCGGCCGCGGCCTGGTACGCGCGCAACGTGTGTTCGGGGATGCCGTTGGCCGCCAGCGACGTTGCCTGCGCCCCCGTGGGATCGGCGGGAAGAAGTGCGGCACTGTCGGCCAGGATCGCGGCGACTGCGGCGGTGGCAGCGGGCGTCAACGTCCCCGGGAGCGGCAGCGGGACCTGTTCGTCCCAGCCGTACGCCTGCGTGCCCGCCTCGCCGGTCCGCCCCGTGTCAGAGGCGCTGTTCAGAGCCGCGCCCAGCTGGGCCCGGGCCTGGGGCGTACTGACCACGACGTCGTTGCCGAGCGCGGGCAGCGCGGTCAGCGCGGCTACGGCGGCTCCGACGCTGACGAGGGCGATGGGTCCGCCCCAGCCGCCACTCGGGGCGGCGTGGCGGGGCCGCTTGCGAACGAGGGCGAGCACGCCCAGCTTGGCCTTGGCGAGCCCCGCTTTGGCTCCGGCGAACACGGGAGCAGGCTTCGGCTTCGGAAGGTCCGCAAGCGCGGCGCGGCGGCTACGAAGCCAGCGCATCAGCGGTTCCGTTCGAGGCGACACGACATTCTCCGAAGGGCAGGCGGCGGGTTGTCGGCAGGGGCGCCACTGTCCCCACCAAGTGCACCCTATGCGCAGGGTGCCCCATCGGTCCATCGTTTGTCCGAGATCACCCAACCTGGGAAAAGCCTGGACGCGGACCTTACGTTCAAATACTCCCGCACTTGCCCGCTATCAGATGAATCGAACTGCGACGCCCCATCGAAGCGTGATGAACATCTCGACGCCCGCCGGCCACATCTGGCGGTGGGGGTGGGATTTGTGCCCACGGAGGCACGATCTGCACCCCCCGCGCGCCCGACGCCGCCGGCACTTCCGCCGGGCTACACAGCGAGGTGAGCCCTCACGGCCGGGGCGAAGGGACTCCATAGAAACCACTGCGGCACCTGCCGGACCAGTCTCGGGTCACCGCTGATCTCGATGTCCCCCGCCGCCCGGGCGGCCGCCAGCTCAACGATGCCGGAGAACACCCGCATGAACGCCA
>CAZEYA010000203.1:0-6641 GCA_964516515.1 uncultured Kineosporiaceae bacterium
GTCGAGGTGCTGCTGGAGCGAGGATTCGCTGCCGTCAGCCACCGCAGCGTGGCGGAGCGGGCGGGCCTCCCGCTGGCCGCCACCACGTACTACTTCACGTCCCTGGACGACCTGATGGCCGAGGCCCTGACACGGTTGGCCGAGGCGTGGCTGGCGCAGGCGCGGGCTGTGATGGCGGAACTGCCGGATCGTCTGGACGTGGCGGGGCTCCTGGGCGCGTTGATCCGGATGAACGACCCGACGGTCGGCGCGGGTGAGCCACTGTTCAGCCGGCTGACGTTGTACGAGCGCTACCTGGAGGCGGCGCGCCATCCTCGGCTGCGGCGACTTGTTGTTCACTATGACGAGCAGATCGAGTCCCTGCTGCGGACAGTCCTCGAGCGGTCTGGCTTCGCCGGCTCGATCGAGAACGCGCGGCTGGTGCTGGCCGTCATCGACGGCGCCACCTTGCGGGCGCTGGCCGAGGGCCTACCTGACAGCTTCGTCCGAGGGGTGCTTGGCCAGCTGCTCGACACCCTCGCCCCGACGTGAAGACACGTCCGGAAGTACAACGAGACGCAGTCACGCCCGCCACCTCACTGGTGGCTGTCGGCCCGGGTGGCGCCGTGCCCGACAGCCGCCCGGCCCCCAGGTGTGGACCGCCGAGGAGCTGCTCACCACCTGGCCCTGACCATCGGCATCCAGGGCGACACTGCAGCCACGGTCCCGCCAGGTTACCGTGATGGAGCCCTTTCCAGACGTGGCACTTCCTTCCGGCCGAACCCCCCGGGGCAGTGCTCAGCCGTGTCCGCCCGGAGGACCTCTATGACCACTACCGCTGCGCCCGTCGTTGCGCGCCCTGTCCGCGAACAGTCGCTGTACGCCCAGCTGTCCGCCGAGATCCGCGAACTCGGTCTGCTCCGACGCGCGTATGGCTACTACTGGACGAAGATCATCGGGGCGGTGACTGTGCTCGCCGCGCTGGGCACGGCGTTCGTCGTCCTGGGGGACACGTGGTGGCAACTGGTCCTCGCTGCGGTGCTCGGGATAGCACTGACCCAGACCGCATTCGTCGGGCACGACGCGGCCCACCGGCAGATCTTCGCCAGCTCGCGACTCAACGAGTGGACGTCGCTGATCATCGTGAATCTCCTGCTGGGAATGAGTCACGGCTGGTGGACCAGCAAGCATTCCCGGCATCACGCCAATCCCAACAAGGTCGGCAAGGATCCCGACATCGACCGGGGGCTGCTGGCGTGGACTCCCGAGCATTCGGCTCGACGGCGGAGCCGGGTCGGCTCGTGGCTGTCCGCCCGGCAGGGGTGGCTGTTCTTCCCCGTGCTGTTGCTGCTGGGCCTGAGTCTTCACATTTCCGGAATTCGGGCGCTTCTGGGAAGCCGCCCCATGAAACGGCGACGGATCGAGCTGGGGATGATTGCGCTGCGACTGGGCGGTTATGCGACTGTCGTCTTCGTCGTGCTGCCACCCGGAAAGGCTGCGCTGTTCCTCGTCATCCAGCTCGCCGCGTTCGGGCTCTACATGGGATCGGCGTTCGCACCCAATCACAAGGGGATGCCCATTCTTGCCGCGGGCTCGTCGCTCGATTTCATGCACCGCCAGGTGCTGATGTCGCGCAATATCCGCGGCGGTCGTTTCATGGATACATTCCTCGGCGGGTTGAATTACCAGATCGAGCATCATTTGTTTCCCAGCATGCCCCGCACCAGCCTGCGGCGCGCACAGCCCGTGGTACGGGCCTTCTGCGAACGCCATGGCATCACGTATACCGAGAAGGGATTGCTCACCTCCTACGGCATCGTCATCGCCTATCTGAACCGGGTAGGCCTCGGGGCTAGCGATCCATTCGTATGTCCCCTCGTGCAGCAGTACCGACCGCGTACCTGACGACCGGGGTGGCTGCCGCACGAGGTCAGCCACTGACCCGCGAGGCGGCCGATGCTGTCGCAATTCTGGACAGGGGTGGTCAGGGCCGGGGGCCCCTGGTACAGATGGGCCCCAGGAGGTCTCGATGACGAGTGCGATTCGGTCGGCCGGCACCACGGCGCCCGGCGGATCCTGGCTGACCACCTGGCACGAGTCCTTCTTCAAGGCGATGGGGCAGTGGCCGTGGCTGAGCACGCTGAACGACCGGGTCTCAGCAGTGACGCAGCCGGTGTACGACCGGCACCGTGACAACCTCGTCGTCGAGCTGATGCACGGTGGTCGCTGGGCCGGGCACTCGCTGCATGCCGCACTCAGCGACCTGCCGATCGGCTTGTGGGCGGGCGCCCTCGTGCTCGACGTGGTCGAGGAGGCGGCCGGGACTGGCCGTGCACCACACGGCGGGCGGCTGGATCCGGCGGCCACGCTCAGCGCGGCCGGGCTGCTGGCGGCGGCGGGCACGGTGGCGACCGGGGTCACGGATTGGAACGTCAGCGACGGCGAGGACCGCAAGGCCGGGCTTTTTCACGGCCTGCTGAACCTGGCCGCAACCGCACTGCAGGCGGCCGCGCTGATCGCTCGGCTGTCGGGGAGGCGGCGGACTGCCGGACTGTTGGGGGCGAGCAGCTTCGCCGCGGTCGGGGCTGCAGGCTTCGTCGGGGGGCACCTGGTGCAGGGCAGGGCGGTCATGGTCAACCGGGTGGCCGCCAATGCCGGGCCGAGCAGCTGGGTGCGGGCGCTGCCGGCGGCGGACCTCCCCGACGGGGGCGTGGCCGGGGTGGTCGTCGACGGCCGCCGCGTCCTGCTGCACCGCCGAGGAGATGACCTGCACGCCATCGATGACGTGTGCAGTCACGCCGGCGCTCTGCTCAGCCGCGGCGAGGTCGAGGGCTGCGCCGTGATCTGCCCGCTGCACGAATCAAAGTTCGATCTTCGGGACGGCCGCATCCTGCGCGGCCCGGCACACCACGCGCAGCCGGTGCTGCTGGCGCGGGCCCGCAACGGCTGGGTCGAGGTCCGGGGCTCGGCGCCCCGGCCCAGGCGCTCGACAACCTAGGCACGGCTACCCGAGGAGGAACGCACATGGCGTGGAAGGCGATCGCTGATCTCGACCAGCTCGAGGAGGGCGACCTGATGCTGGTACAGCTGGGCGAGCCGGTGTGCATCGTCCGGCTGTCGCAGGACGAGGTGGTGGCGGTGCACAACACGTGCACCCACCAGCAGCAGCCGCTCAACGAGGGATTCCTGCAGGACGACGACACGCTCATCTGCCCGGCGCACAATTCGCGTTTCGACCTGCGCACCGGCGAGCCGATCGGTATCCCCGCGGTCGCCCCGATCCCGGTGTACGCCTGCAAGATCGAGGACGACGCCGTGTGGGTGGACATGGATCAACAGCTCAACGACGCGGCGATCCCGCACAAGCCCTATCACTGACGGCCGGGGGCGCTGGTGCGTTTGACAGGCACGTCGGCGCTGGTCACCGGCGGGTCGAGCGGTCTGGGGCTGGCCACCGCCGCCGAGTTCATCGCCGCTGGATGCCACCCCGTCGTGCTGGACCTGCCGTCCTCGGCGACGTCCGAGACGGCAGGCACGCTGGGTGCGGCCGCCACGGTGGTCGTGGGCGACGTCACCGACGCCGACGACGTCGAACGGGCGCTGAGCGCGGCGCAGGCCGCGGCGCCGTTGCGGGTGGTCGTCAATTGCGCCGGGGTGGCCGGGCCCGCAAGGATCCTCGGCCGCGACGGACCGCTGTCATTGGCGCGGTTCGAGGCGGTCATCCGCGTCAACCTCATCGGCACTTTCAACGTGCTGCGGCTGGCCGCGGCACGGATGGCGGCCAGCGAAGCGGTCGACGGGGAGCGGGGAGTCATCGTCAACACCGCCTCGGTGGCAGCGTTCGAGGGGCAGGTCGGCCAAGCGGCCTACGGCGCGTCCAAAGGCGGGGTCGCGAGCCTGACGCTGCCGGCCGCCCGCGAACTCGCCGCCTATCTGATCCGGGTGGTGGCCGTCGCCCCCGGCCTGTTCCGGACCCCGATGCTCGCCGGCCTGCCGGAGGAGGCCAAGCAGTCACTCGCGCGTCAGGTGCCCCACCCCGCTCGGCTCGGTGAGCCGTCGGAGTACGCCGCCCTCGTCCGCCACATCGTGGAGAACCCGATGCTCAACGGTGAGGTGATCCGCCTGGACGGCGCCATCCGCCTCGCCCCCCGCTGATCCCTCCTCACCACGACCCTCCCCCGGGACTGCCGTGAGTCTTGGGGGAGTCGTTGCCCAGGGCGGTTCCGACCGGCACCGCCACCGCCCACAGCGCCGACAGCACCAGGCCCACCCAGGAGACCCACTTCGGCAGCCCGACCGCTCGCAGCCCGATCACGAAGATCCCGACCGCCCAGACACCCTGCAGCAGCCATCCCAGATGCTCCCCGAGCGCCCCGCCGGCGTAGTTGTTGAGCATGTCGTACGACGTCGCGACCGCCGTCTCGGCCGTCGGGTCGCCCTGCGCCGCCACCCATGAGTCGGCCACCGACGGCATGGTGATCGGCCACCGCAGCCAGCCGAGCAGCTGTGCGAACGCGCCCAGCACACCGAAGGCGGTGATGATCCGCGCCGCCGTGTGATCGCGCGTGGTCGCGGCCTGCAACCCGAAGGCGGCGGGAATCAGCACCAGGCTGGCCAGGGACATGACATCGAAGCCGGCCCGGATGGCCTGCTCCGCGGCCACGTACTTGTCCAGCGCCGAGGTGCCCGGCTCGTCGAGCACCCCGGGCCACTCGAACTGGGTACCGAGCACGATGTGGCCGACCACCGACAGCAGCGCCGACGCGACGAGGAGCAGGCCCGTGGCCGCCGGCCGTGTGCCGCGCTCATCGGGCAGCCGCCGTCGCGGCCGCAGCGGTGGCGCGCGCGTGTGCCACGGTCTCGGTCAGGGCGACGGTCCACGAGCTCGGTTCCAGGCCGAAGCGGGCGCGCGCTGCCGAGTCGTCGATGACGAAGGGCGCCTTGAACTGATACGAGCTGTCGGCCACGGCGCGCATCTCGGGGATGAAAAGCCCGAGCAGGCGCAGCATCGGGGTCGAGGTGGGTGTGACGCCGACCATGGGCAGACCGGACAGCTGCGCCATCTCGCGCAGCGCCTCGCGCTGCGTCACGGGCGGATTGGACGGCACGTGCCACGCGCGGCCGTGCGCCTGCTCGTCGGCCGCGGCCGCGACGAGCAGTTTGGCCACATCGCCGACGTAGGTCCACGAGTGCGGCAGGTCCGGGTTTCCGATGAGCTGGGCGCGCTTGCCCATCACCAGAGCATCCGCCGCCCGCGAGAGGTGCGACTGGGCGCCTGCGCCGAGGTAGTCACTGCCGCGGACCTCAACGACCCGGGCCCGACCCGCCTGGTGCGAGGCGAGGGCGTCAAGCCACATCCGCTTGCGGACCTCGCCCTTGATGTCCGCCGGGTTCAGCGGTGTCTGCTCGCTCATCGGCGTGCTGACACGGCCATAGACGTACAGGTTGGCGACCGTCGCCAGCACGGCACCGCTGCGTTCGGCAGCGCTCAGCAGGGCGGCGGCGATCGGCGGCCACACAGTGGGCCACGTGTGGTACTTCGGCGGGTTGACGGCGTTGTAGATCACATCCGCGCCGGTTGCGAGCGCGCTGATGGCCGGGCCGTCCGCGGCGTCGACCGCGACCCGGCGCACGCCGCTGATGTCATGGCCCTTGCCGGATCGAGAGGCGAGGACGACCTCGTGACCGCTGGTGACGAGTTCGTGGGCGATAGCCGTCCCGACCGGGCCGGAGCCTACGACGAGGTGGGTGGTGGTCATGGGTGAGATCCTTTCGTTGAGGAGAGCATCGCTCTCAGAACGGAATAGTGCTCCCTATATCCGCGCCATGTCAAGAGCAGCGCTCTCGTATCGTTGCATTGCTCTCTCGTTCGTGTTCAACTGAGGCATGACGACCACCGAGCCGCCACCGGCGCGCGGGCTGCGAGCGCGGGTGCGCGAAGAGATGCGGGGCGAGATCCTCGCCTCGGCCCGCCGGCATCTGGCCGAGGAGGGTCCCGCCGGGCTGAGCTTCCGCGCCGTGGCCAGGGACGTCGGACTCGTGTCGTCGGCGGTCTACCGCTACTTCCCCAGTCGGGACGCCCTGCTGACCGCCCTGATCATCGAGTCCTACGACGCGCTGGGTGAGGTGGTCGAGCGAGCGGAGGCCGCCGTCGACCGCGCCGCGTTCGGTGATCGCTACCGGGCGGTGGGGCGGGCGAGCCGCGAGTGGGCCGTTGCCGAGCCGCAGCAGTGGGCGTTGATCTACGGCTCGCCGGTGCCCGGGTACGTGGCGCCCTCGGACACCGTCGGTCCGGCGATCCGGGCCCCCGTCGTCCTGTCCCGAATCCTGTTGGACGTCACCGAGGCCGGCGCCGCGCGTGACCGTGGGACCGTGCCCGCCGAACTGCACGACTCGCTGGAGCTGCGCGCAGTGTTCGAGGACCCGGCTGCCGTTCCCGACGACCTGCTGCTCCGGGGCATGGTCGCCTGGACGTACATTCTCGGGTCGATCGGCTCGCAGCTGTGGGGTCACCGCCACCGGGTGATCGCCGACGCCGCGGCCGCCGCGGTCTACGAGCTCGAGCTGGACCGGATGGTCGAGCTCGTCGGTCTCCAGTGACCCTCCACCTCGCGTGAGCCCGACCCCACTGCCCCCCGGGGCGGCTGGGGCGGCTGGGGCGG
>CAZEYA010000204.1:0-6616 GCA_964516515.1 uncultured Kineosporiaceae bacterium
GGCGGCGTGGGCACCGGAACGGTCACACCGTGCATCGTCCCAGGCGCGGATGCCCGCCGGGCCGATAGCCTCTGCTTCGTGCTCTACGCCGCCTACAGCAGCAACCTCGACCCCGACCGCATGGCCGAACGCGCTCCCCACTCGCCGGTGCGGGATTCCGGCTGGCTGCCGGGCTGGCGGCTGACGTTCGGTGGCGAGGACCGGGCCTGGGAAGGCCCGCTTGCGACCATCGTCGAGGACCCCACCTCGCAGGTCTACGTGGTGCTCTACGAGATCGCGGCCGAGGATCTCCATACCCTGGACGAGTGGGAGGGCGTCGGGATGGGGCTGTTCGACAAGATCACGCTTCGCGTGGAGACCCTGGACGGGGGCGTCCCGGCGCTGGTCTACGTCCTCATGGGTTACGAGGGCGGCCTGCCGTCGGCCCGCTACCTGGGGATGATCGCCGACGCGGCCGAGGCGGGCGGCGCCCCCGATGACTACGTCGGCGAACTGCGTTCCCGCCCCTGCCGATCCGTGGAGTGACGACGGCGGGACTAGCCTCACCAGATGGCCTCCACGACCACATCCCCCGACACCGCGGCGGTCCTGCGTCGCCCCAGACGCGACACCCCCGAGGTGTCTGCTCATGCTGCCGCCGAGGTGCTGCTGGCCGCCCTGGCGGCAAGCACGCCGACCGCCTCCGCTGAACAGCGGGAGCAGCTCACCATCGACGCCGCCGTCGTGCTCGGCTCAGGCTGGGGCCAGGCGGCAGATCTGCTGGGCGAGCCGCTGGTGGACGTCTCGGCCTCCCAGGTCCCGGGCTTCCGGCCGGCGGCTGTGGCCGGTCATCACGGCCGGCTCAAGGTCGTCAGGACTGCCGCCGGCCGACACGTGCTGCTGATCGCCGCCCGCACCCACTTCTACGAGGGGCATGGCGTCGACGCAGTCGCCCATGGCGTGCGCACCGCGGCCGCGGCGGGCTGCCGCAGCATCGTGCTCACCAACGGCTGCGGCAGCACGGTCGCGGACTGGGGCCCGGGCACGGTCGTCCTACTGCGGGACCACATCAACCTGACCGGTGCCACCCCACTGATCGGGGCCACCTTCGTCGATATGAGTCACGCGTACTCGCCACGGCTGCGGGCACTGGCACACGAGGTCGACGCCGGGCTCCCCGAGGGCGTCTACGCCCAGTTCAGCGGTCCGCAGTACGAGACCCCTGCTGAGGTGCGGATGGCGCGCAACCTCGGCGCCGACCTCGTCGGGATGTCCACCGCGCTGGAGACCATCGCCGCCCGGGCCGCCGGCCTCGAGGTGCTCGGGTTGTCCCTGGTGACCAACCTCGCCGCGGGCACCACCGATCAGCCACTTGATCACGCCGAAGTGCTATCGGCCGGTGCCGCCGCCGCGCAGCGGTGCGGTGAGCTGCTGGCCGCAATCGTGTCCCGGCTCGGCGACAACCGGGCCGGCGAGACCGGCGAGCGCCATGGCGCCTCCCACTGACACCGCCACCACCGGGCTCGCGATGGTGACACCGGAACTGGCGGCGCGAGCCCGAGCCTGGCTGGCAGGCGACCCCGATCCGGTCACCCGCGACTGCCTCACCGCACTGTTGTCCGCCGCGGAATCGGGTGATGCCGCAGCGGCCGAGGAGCTGGCCGATGCCGTCGGCATCGACCTCGAGTTCGGCACCGCGGGACTGCGAGGGGCGATGGGGGCGGGGTCGAACCGGATGAATACGGCGGTCGTGATCCGAGCGGCTGCCGCGATCTCGGCCTTCCTGCACGACCGACTGCCCGGCGCCGACCCGTCCCCGCTGGTGGTCGTGGGCTACGACGCCCGGCACGGCTCGAAGGACTTCGCCGTCACCACCGCCGCGGTGTTGACCGCGGCCGGTTGCCGCGCGGCGCTGCTCGGTGGACCGTTGCCCACCCCCGTACTCGCCGCCTCGATCCGCCGGTTGGGCAGCGACGCCGGGATCATGGTGACCGCCAGCCACAACCCCGCGCAGGACAACGGCTACAAGGTCTACCTCGGTGGCCGGATCGCACCCGGTCCCGGCGCCGGCGTGCAGATCGTGCCGCCGACCGACAGCGACATCGCCGATCGGATCCGGACCGGCCCGGCGGCGCTCGACGTCCCTCGCAGCGAGGGCGGCTGGCAGGTGCTCGGCGACGAGCCGGCCGAGACCTTCATCGCAGCGGCTGCCGCGACGGCACTGCGCCGGCCGCCCGACGCGCCACCACGCGTGCCGCCCCCCGCGCGGCGGTTACGCATCGTCGCGACCGCGCTGCACGGTGTCGGTGCGAACACCCTGCAGGCCGCATTGATCGCCGCCGGCTTCGATCCACCCGCCTTCGTCGCCTCCCAGCGCGACCCCGATCCCGACTTTCCGACCGTTGCCTTTCCCAACCCGGAGGAGCCGGGCGCCCTCGATGAGTCCTTCGCGCTGGCCCGCGAGGTGGGAGCCGACCTCGTCGTGGCCGTCGACCCCGACGCCGACCGCTGCGCCCTGGGGGTGCGGGACGCCACGGGCACCTGGCGACGGCTGACCGGGGACGAGACCGGCGCGGTGCTCGGCGAGCACCTGTTGGCCCGCCGCTCCGGCAGCGCCCTCAGCCCGGACCCCGGGGAGCCCCCGACAGTGGCGAACTCCATCGTCTCCTCGGAGCTGCTAGCCAAGATCGCCGCGGCGCACGGCGTCCGCCACGCCACGACCTTGACCGGCTTCAAATGGATCGCCCGGGTGCCCGGCCTCGTCTACGGCTACGAGGAGGCCATCGGCTACTGCGTCGACCCGGCCACCGTCCGCGACAAGGACGGCATCAGCACGGCGGTGGTGGCATGCGAGCTGGCTGCCCAGCTGGCTGCCGCCGATCGCACACTGCTGGACGCGCTCGACGATCTCGCGTTGCGCCATGGCGTGTATGCCACCGCACCGGTCACCGTCAGGCTGCGCGACCAGACGGTCGTCCCTGCCGTGCTTGCCGGAATCCTCGCCGATCCCCCCGTCTCACTCGATGGGACCGCGGTGACGTCGGTCGAGGATCTGTCGACCGGCGGGGCCGGCCTGCCGGGCACGCCGGGCGTGCGACTGCGGTGCGGTGAGCAGATCCGGGTCGTCATCCGGCCGTCCGGGACGGAACCGAAGCTCAAGGCGTATCTGCAGGTCGTCGGCGGCATCCCTGACGGCGGACGGCCGGATCTGGCGCGAGCCCGGGATGCCGCCGACGCACGATTGGTCCGACTCGCCGCTGTCGTCACCGATCTGATGCTTTAGCCCGATAGCGCGAACAGATGTGCGTTATCCGGCCATCATCACGTTCTCGTCACAACAGGCGTGTCCTTGCTTGTGTCGGTTGACCTCACGGGCTTAGTGGGTATATCACTATATGGCGTCGGCCGCTGACAGCCTGTAGCCATATGAGCGCACGGCCAACCCCATAGGAGGAACGCGAATGCGCATCGGTGTTCAGGTCCGCGCCCAGGATCCGGTGTCGGAGGCCGGCATCCGCGCGCAACTGCACGGCCGCCCCGAACTTCATGTCCTGCCCCCAGTCACCCAGGCCTCACCCGACGTCCTGGTCTGCGTGGTGGACCGCATCGGTGAGCAGGCGGTCAACGCGGTGCGCGCCTTCCGCGGTGCGGCCTCCCCCAAGATCGTTCTGGTCGCCGCGTCCGCCGACGACGCCGACCTCGTCGGCGCGGTGGAGATCGGCGTGTGCGCGATCCTGCGCCGGGCGGATGCTTCCGCCGACCGGCTCGCAGCCGTCATCGCCGGCGCCACCCGCGGCGAGGGGGTGCTGCCCGGCGATGTGCTCGGGTCACTGCTGAGCCAGGTCGGCAACATGCAGCGGACCGTGCTGGCCCCTCGCGGCCTGCACCTCTCGGGGCTGTCGGATCGCGAACTGGACGTGCTGCGGCTGGTGGCCGACGGCTTCCACACCGCCGAGATCGCCCGCAAGATGTCCTACAGCGAGCGGACCGTCAAGAACATCCTGCACGACGTGACCACCCGCCTCAGCCTGCGCAACCGCACCCACGCTGTGGCGTACGCGCTGCGGCACGGCCTGATCTAGCTGGAAACGGCTGGACGTCACTGCCCATGACCGACAGGTGCCCGCCGGTCGGCTCGGAGCTGCTTCTGCTCCTCGGTCGGCTCCTGGGTCGGCTCCGGCGACGAGCGTGGCACGGGCACCTGCCCCGGCAACCAGCGCTGCCAGCGATCCTCGGTCAGCCAGGGATCCACCGGCCGCGGCTCACCGCGATCTCCCGACTGCGACCAGCGGGCAGCCAAGAGTGCGGCGACACCGGGCGGTCGCCATGGTCGGTCGGGGTCTGCGACCCGCAGTTCCGACAGCATCCTCGTGATGACCGGATCGAAGCCCCAGTAGCGCAGCACCGCCGCGCTCGCCTCGGCCACTGAACAACCGAAGGCCGCGGCTTCCAACTCGTCCCTCCCGGGCCGGTCGGCGGCGCCCGGCACCGGCCGAGCGGCGAGTAGCGCCGCCACCTCAGTGGGCTGCGCGGCGGCGAGCGCCAGCAGGCCGACATCGGCCAGTAGCGCGGCGACGAAGATGTCCGAGCGGGCATCGGCCCGCCAGCGCTCCAGCTGCGCGATCCGACGCGCCGCGGCAGCTGTCCGCGCGGCCCGCTCGGCGACCTCCGCCAGGTCAAGGCCGTCGGGCATCCGGTCGGCGCCGAACACGCTCGAGGCCACCGCGAGCGCCGCAACCACGTCCACACCGAGCAGCCGGACGGCCTGCACCACGCTGTCCACGCGGGTCCGCAGGCCGAACCAGGCCGAGTTGACCAGGCGCATTACGTCGGCGACCGCCGCAAGATCGCGCTCCACGGCCGCGGCGATGTCCTCCAGCGAGGTGCGAGGATCACTGGTCAACGAGACGATCTCGATGTGCACCTCGGGACGCCGCGGCAGGGCGTCGCACCCGGCGAATCGGGATAGCAGGCGCAGCGGCGCGGACCGGGCGCGTAGGGTCGCGTCCAGCGCGACAGGGAGGATGTCGCCGGGGTCCAGCACCAGGCCGTAGCCGGGCCCCAACTCCCGCGCCAGGCCGTCGGCGTCCGCGGCCGTGACGGCCGCCAGCACGCTCGCGCCGGGCCGCAGGTCGTCGATGTCAGTAGCGAGTCCGAGCAGATCAGGTTGCCGTTCCCGCAGGTCGATCACCACGACGTCCGCCGGCAGCCATTCCAGCACCAGCCTGGCGTGATTGGCGTCGGCGGCCGGATGCACCTCGTGGGCGGTGCCCGCGAGGACGTAGGGCAACATCGCCGTCACCTGCTCCCCAACCAGCAGCACGGCGGGCAGCGACGGGTACGGCCCGACCGCAGCCGGCTCGACGCTCACGGGGCCTCCATCGGGATCGGTCGTGCACACCCTGGTCTATCAGCGCTCCCCAGCGGCGGAGCTTGCGACAACCCGGTCCGATCGCATGATCGCCGGCCCGGGCCATACCCTGACGGGGTGAGCACGACCACGACCCCGCCCGACACCGCGCCAGGAGCCCGAAGCGCCGAGGCGCCCGCGCCCAGCGCCACCGGCGAATTGGCGCGATGGGTGGTCGGCACCGGCATCGACGACTCCTCCCTGCGCCGGTTCCTGTTCGGCCTGCCCGGGGTCGACGAGGTCGGCGCGCAGGCACGAGCGGCCAAGCTCGCCACCCGCTCCATCAAGACCGATGCCAAGCGCTGGGCGCTGGACACCGTCATCTCGATGATCGACCTGACCACGCTGGAGGGCGCCGATACGCCCGGGAAGATCAAAGGACTGGCCGCCAAGGGGGTGCGACCCGACATCACCGATCCCGGGTGCCCGCCGGTCGCCGCGCTGTGTGTCTACGGCGACCTGGTCCCACACGCCATCGCCGCGTTGATCGAGGCAGGCGGCCGTAGCCCTGGCCGCTACGTCAAAGTGGCAGCCGTGGCGACCGCGTTCCCCTCCGGCCGCGCCTCGCGACGGATCCGCCTCGCCGACACCGCCGAGGCGGTCGCAGCAGGCGCGGACGAGATCGACATGGTCATCGACCGCGGCGCCTTCCTGGCCGGTCGCTACGGCGAGGTCTTCGCCGACATCGTCGCCGTCAGCGAGACCTGTGTCCGCCCGGACGGGTCGCGCGCCAAGCTCAAGGTCATCCTCGAGACCGGCGAGCTGGGCGGCTACGACGCAGTCCGCCGGGCCTCCTGGCTGGCCATGCTGGCCGGCGGCGACACCATCAAGACCAGCACCGGAAAGATCTCCCCAGCGGCCACGCTGCCGGTGATGCTCGTCATGCTGGAGGCCGTCCGCGACTTCGAGTCGTTGACCGGTCGAGTGGTGGGCGTGAAGCCCGCCGGCGGCATTCGCACCAGCAAGGACGCCATCCGCCATTTGGTGCTGGTGAAGGAGACCACCGGCCCCGCCTGGCTGCACCCGGACCGCTACCGGTTCGGCGCGTCGTCGCTGCTGACCGATGTGTTGCTGCAGCGCCGCAAGCAGCGGACCGGCGCGTACTCGTCTGCTCGTTACTTCAGTGTCGAGTGAGAAGGGGTGCCGAGTGAGCAGCGGTACCGAGTGAGCAGCGGTACCGAGTGAGCAGCGGTACCGAGTGAGCAGCGGTACCGAGTGAGACGAGAC
>CAZEYA010000205.1:0-6610 GCA_964516515.1 uncultured Kineosporiaceae bacterium
GTGGTCCGGATGGGTGGCCAGGGGCGGGGTCGAACCGCCGACCCTCCGATTTTCAGTCGGATGCTCGTACCAACTGAGCTACCTGGCCTCGGTGCAGCAGGTTACCCCAGCACAGCCGCGCCTTGTCGAGTGTGTGACTGACGGGGCCGAGCTGACCGATCGGCTCTGTCAGGATCTCGGGATGGGCGTGCTGATCCTGGCGGCGCTGTCCTCCCTGGCGTACGGATCTGCCGACTTCGTGGGTGGCCTCGCGGCGCAACGGGCGCATGTGCTGCGGGTTGTCGCCATGTCCGCGCCTGCGGGCCTGCTCGTCGAGGCGGCGTTGCTGCCAGTGCTCGGAGCCGAGTGGAACAGGCAGGCACTGGCATGGGGCGCCGCGTCGGGTGTGGCCAACGCGGCGGCTTTCGTCCTGCTGTATCGCTGCCTGGCGATCGGCCCGATGAGTGTGCTGTCTCCGGTTACCGCCGTGGCCACGGCCCTTATTCCGGCCACCGTCGGGTTCGGTCGGGGTGAGCGGTTGTCACCCCTCGGCGTGGTCGCAGTGTTGCTCGGCCTGGTCGCTGTGGTCATGGTCAGCGCGTCCCGAAATGACAGCGGTGTGCAGGTCACCGCGAAGGCACTCACTTTGGCGCTGGGAGCGGGCGCTGCCATCTCGATCCAACTCGTGGCGCTCGACCAGGCTCCCGATGACAGCGGCCTCGCCCCCATCCTGGTGGGTCGCCTGGCCTCGACTGTGCTCGCCGGCGGCGCGTTGCTCGTCGTCTGGCGTACGACCAATGGCTCCGGCGTTCCCCTGCGACTGGCAGCGACCGCCGGAGCACTGGATGGCTTGGCGAGCATCGCCTTCCTACTCGCCGTGCGGCAGGGCGAGTTGGCTATCGTCGCTGTCATCACCGCGCTCTACCCGGCGTCGACCATCCTCTTGGCGCGCTTCGTCCTACGGGAGCGGATCAACGTTCAGCAAGCAACCGGCCTGGCCTTGGCGGGCGGCGCTGTGGCGCTCCTCGCGCTCTCATGAACCCTTTGACTGACTACGGGACGGCTGATCAGTCGTCGAGGTCGTCGATGGCGAAGGCGGCCTCCAGGGCGCCGTCGCCGCGGCTGGTCGTCAGCCGATCAGCCGTTCGGGCGATGCGCTGCTCGTCGCCACCCGCGAAGCGGTGCCGCAACACCGACGTGACGGCTGCCCGGCGCTCGGTGGCTCTGCCCTGCTCAAGACCCTGCTCAAGACCCTGCTCAAGACCCTGCTCAAGACCCTGCTCAAGACCCTGCTCGCGAATGATGTGGCCGATGTCGGTGTCCATCAGGTGTTCGGCGATGATCTGGGTTGACATAGGATCCCTTCCTAACTGTTGCGCAATGATATCGCTCAGGTCCGGCGCCAGGCGCAGTGCGAGCAGGGCCAGCGATCGGAACAGGCCGCGGTCGGTGACAGCGCCCAGGCGGGACACCACCTCGGGGATGACTGTCTCGCCCCCGCTCACCAGCGCGAACGGCGCCAGGGCGGGTGTGGTGAGCAGCACTGCGGGGTCCACGCTGGGGACGTGCAGCAGGTGGAAGGTGCAGTGGAGGCCGCCCCAGCGCCAGGACTGCGGCATCGGCGCGCCGTTGACCTGAATGACGTTTTGAATGGCCGCGTCCGGTCCCACGGCGTCGGGGTAGGCACCCGCGAGTCTTATGCCGTACTCGGCCATCCGGCGGCCCATCTCGGCATCAGCCCGTTGCTGGATCTCCACATGGATGAGGCGCCTGGAGCGCATCCGGAACAGCAGATCGACGCGACGCACCGTTGTGGACAGCTCCACCGGAAGGGCTTCCAGCTGTTCCAAGGGCTCGCTGACGAGGGCCGCGTCGTCAAGTCCGAGCAGCGTCATCACGTCGATGATGGCTGCCGCCACGGCGATCTTGGACAACTCGTCGTATCCGCCCGGCGACGGGTCGCTGATGCTCTCTGCCATGACGAAGACTCTGCCGATGGGGTCAGACACAATCCGGGACATGCGGCGAAGGTGCGGTGACTGCAAGCCAGCCGACGTGACAGCTCGGGATGAACGGAGGCTCCGGTGCGCGCCAACCTCACTGGAGTTGAGCGACCCCGACCGGGCTCGAACCGGCGACCTCCGCCGTGACAGGGCGGCGCGCTAACCAACTGCGCTACGGGGCCTTGCGTGGTGCTGTGGTGCTCGTGCCGTTCAGCCAACCGGCTGAACCGTACCCCCAACGGGATTCGAACCCGTGTTACCGCCTTGAAAGGGCGGCGTCCTAGGCCTCTGGACGATGAGGGCTCAGGCACTATCCGTCGGTGGACCGGGCAAGCATACGGGCCTCCCGACCCCGCGCCAAACGGGATACCCGCAACGTCCCCAGCTGGCAGATCGCGCCGGGAGGGGGCTCAGCCGCGCAGCCAGGCGAGCACGGCGAGGACCCGGCGCGAGTCCGACGTCGACGGCAGCAGCCCCAGCTTGGTGAAGATCGACCCGACGTGCTTCTCGACCGCCCCGTCGCTGAGCACGAGGATCTCGGCGATCGCCGGGTTGGACCGCCCCTCGGCGATCAAGGACATCACCTCCCGCTCCCGCGGCGACAGCGACCCCACCGGCGAGGCCCGCCGCCGCGCGAACAGCTGCGCCACCACCTCCGGATCGAGCACCGTCCCGCCGGCGGCCACTCGCACCAACGCGTCCGACAGCTGGTCCAACCGAGCCACCCGGTCCTTCAGCAGGTAGCCCACGCCCCCCTCGCCTGACGCCACCAGCTCGTCGGCGTACGCCTGCTCGACATATTGGCTGAGCACCAGGACCGCAGTCCCGGGCACCAGCCGGCGCGCCTCGACCGCGGCTCGTAGTCCCTCGTCGGTGAACGAGGGCGGCATCCGCACGTCGACGACGGCGACGTCCGGCCGGTGCTCGACGACCGCCGCGACCAGCGACGGCCCGTCGCCGACCGCGTCGACGACGACGCACCCCGCCTCGCCGAGAATCCGCACGATGCCCTCACGCAGCAGCACGGAATCCTCGGCGACGACCACCCGCAGATCCAGCGGCCCGGCCGGGGCTTGGGTCATGAGACAGGGATCTCGGCCACGAGAACGGTCGGACCGCCGTTCGGGCTGCTCACCGACAGCCTGCCGTCGACTGCCTCGACCCGGTCGGCCAGCCCGGCCAAGCCGTGCCCCTTGGCCAGCGATGCGCCGCCGACCCCATTGTCCCCGACCTCGATACGCACCATCGCATCCTTGCGGGAGGAGCCGTTCGACGCCACGGTCACCGCACAGCTGGTCGCATGGGAATGCTTGGCCACATTGGTCAATGCCTCCGCGACGACGAAGTAGGCCGTGCTCTCGACCTGCGACGGCAGCCGAGAGCCGTCAGGCAGCCGCACGTCGAGGTTCACCTCGACCGTGCACCGGGCAGCCAGCGCTGACAGTGCCGCGGCCAGGCCACGATCGACGAGGATCGGCGGCGCGATACCGCGCGAGAGCGCCCGCAACTCGCCCAGCGCCTCGCTCACCTGGTCCTGCGCCTCGACGACGAGTCCGCGCGCGGCCTCGGGATCGTCCGCCATCCGGCGCTCGGCGCTCGCCAGGTCCATCTGCAGGCGCACCAGGCGTTGCTGCGGCCCGTCGTGGAGATCCCGTTCGAGCTTCTGCAGGGTGACCGTGCCGGCTTCGACCACCGCGGCGCGACTGGCCGACAGGGTGTCGACGCGCTCGTGGAGCTGGGCCACCTGGTCATTGGCCACCAGCAGCCGGGCGAGCCCGCCCTGAGCGGCGGCGCACACCCACACGACCGGGATCAGTGTCAGCAGGAACACCACCCCCAACCCGACGTAGAGCGGGACGTCGGCATCGGGACCGAAACCGAGCAACTCGGCGAGGGTCGTGTTGCCGTCACCGACGGTGTTCTCGGGCAGGAACCGCATCCAGATCGGGTAGGTGAGGCCGCCCAACGCCCCCGAGTACCAGGTCACAACGATGCTGAACGTCGCCACCGCCACGGGAAAGCCAATGATGGCGTGCAACGCCTCAAGCCACGCCTGCCCGTCGCCCAGCGGCTCGACCCAGCCACGCAGCCCTCGGCCGCGGCGAATCATCGGGGCACGCGCCGGGACCGGCCGGTCGGACAGCGCCGTCAATCGGGCCCGCTCGACGGCGCCGAAGCCACGCGCGGCGGCGAGGGTGACGAGGGCGACCGGGATGCCCAGAAGTGTGATCAACAAACCAGCCGACAGCGACAGGCCGGTGATGACGATGACGAAGGACACGATGGCGAGGGGGAAGCCGAGCAGGACATAGGCCGTGTTGCGGCCGAGCTGGAACAGCGGGTTTCGCTTCATGCCAGCCAGCCTTCGCTGTCGCGGCCCAGGCGCCCATGCTGTGTCCCGGTATCTCGAGGGTAGGGCGCGCTCCACCTCAGCGAGGCCGCGAGCGGCCGGTCAGGCCCAACCGAGTTCGTGCAGCCGCTCGTCGTCGATCCCGAAGTGGTGCGCCACCTCGTGGACGACCGTGACCAGCGCCTCGTCCTTGACCTCCTCGGCATCGCCGCACATGGCAAGGATCGGCAGCCTGAAGATCGTGATCCGGTCGGGCAGCGACCCGCTCCAGCCGTCGCCCCGCTCGCCCAGCGGCGTGCCCTCGTAGAGACCGAGGGTGTCGGGCTCGACGTCCGGCGGTGGCAGATCCTCGACCAGGACGACGACGTTGTCCATCAGTGAGGCGATCTCGGCCGGCAGAAGGTCCAGCGCCTGCGACACCGCCCGCTCGAAGTCGGCGACGGTCATCTCCACGGGCATGGGCGAGCCTCTTAGTAGGCGACACGCTGCGAGTGCCGCGACCAGGCCTCGAACGGGGCCCGCGGGTGCGCCACACCGAGCCGCCGCACGGGCACGTCCCACTGTTCCCGGGGCGTGTCGAAGGCGGTGTAGAACGCCAGGTCGTCGAATCCGGCGGCCGCGGCGTCGTCCCTGGTCGCGGCAAACCAGATGGCGTCGAGGCGTGCCCACAGTCCTGCGGCCAGGCACATCGGGCACGGCTCGCAGCTGGCCACCAGCACCGTGCCCGCCAGATCGAACCGTTGAAGCGCGACGGCGGCGGCACGCAGCGCGACGACCTCGGCATGCGCGGTCGGGTCGAGGTCGGGCACCACTCGGTTGGCGCCTTCAGCGACCACCTCCCACTGGTCGTCCACGCTGGTCGCGCGAGCGACGACGGCACCGAATGGACCTCCGCCACGGTGGACGGACTCCGTCGCGAGGTCGATGGAGCGGCTGAGCAGTTGCGCGAGCGTGGTCACGCCACCAGTGTGCCAACCCCGGGCCGGTCGACCTGGCGCACCAACCCACTGCGGGTAGCGGGGACGCGCTGGATGACCGCATCGACCCCACCCGGCCCGAGCCGGGTACACCCCGGCGACGTCGTCATCGAGGAGGCGGACATCACCATGCTGAGTGCCGACCCGTTGCCCGGCAACTATGGCGATCCCGCTTTCCCGCGCGACTCTCCGGACTATTCGGAGAATCTGTTCTGGAATTCGCGTCCACCGTCCTCGGGTATTCGCCTCGTGGCCTTCCGATTGCTGAACCAGGTCACCGCGAGCGTGGCGCTCTGCCGAGATCTTCGGCCCGGACCACCTGCGGGTCCGGGCTCGGCGTCAGCGCCCGGAGCGCGCCGCATCCTGTGACAGGCCGTTTTAGCTGGGATCGTCCGACACGGCGTCGATGTCGCCGAGGGCGCCATGCGATACCCGCCACCGGGACGCGACTCGTCGACCCGTCGCCAGCCCACGACTCGGTTCAGTAGTGGGATTTCGGGGTATTCGCTGCCGACCCCCCGGGATGCCACCAGTACGGCCGGTTGCCTGGCCGTTGGGACGGGTGGCGTATACGTTGAGATATCGCCATAAGCCGGTGGCGGCCATCTTCGGCAGGGCCGTCCCGTGCGGGCCTTATCGTGGTGTTTGAGTTGGCCTCTCCGACGAGATCCGGGCCGTAAATTGTGCAAGGGCTTCTTCCCGGGGCTACTTTGCATGCACACTCTTGTCGGGACACCCCGTCACCGAACCAACCGGAGGAGCCATGACCGCGTTCACACCGCGTGTGAGTGGCGACGCGGGCAGCAGCGACGAGTTCGCCGAACCCGCATGGCCTGAGGCCCGCCGCGCACGCCGTCGCGCGGTCTCTGCCGTCCGTGAGGTGCCGGTGGACTCTGCCGTCGTCGAGCTCGCCGAGCGCGAGCGCCTCTTGGTGCGCCCAGGGTCCAGTCAAGGGTCGGGCGAGGAGTGGGCAGTTCCTGCTGCGCCTGCAGACGGCAACGTCATCGACATCCGTGACGACCTGCCGCGGGCCGAGCGCCATGAGCGGCACAGCCATCGCGGCCCTGGCGAGGAGATCGACCGTCTGGAGTACGCGGCGGCCCGCGGGCAGCTGCGCGTTGCTTCCGACCACGGGGACGCGCCAGGGGCCTACCTCGGCGGCGACCGGACCGAAGAGCCGCGGTGGAACAGACACGACGACAGCGACCCCTTCGGCAGCACTTACCCGCCCGGCAGCACTTACCCGCCCGGCAGCACAGAGTCGATTGGCTACGAGTCGAGTGGCTACGAGTCGAGCGGCT
>CAZEYA010000206.1:0-6571 GCA_964516515.1 uncultured Kineosporiaceae bacterium
GCCCCGCCGACACCAGAGGAAGGGCGCCGCGTCAACCCCAGGGATACGGTCCCCTATGCCTATTGCGGGGGACACCGTTTCGGTCGGGCCCGAGAGCGAGCTGAAGCGCTCCATCACCGGTCGGCTGCTGTTCTTCTACGTGCTCGGCGACGTGCTGGGGTCAGGGGTCTATGTGCTCATCGGCCTGGTCGCCGGCGCGGTGGGCGGCGCCTTCTGGATCGCGTTCGCGGCGGGGGTCGCGGTCGCCACCATCACCGGCCTCGCCTACGCCGAGCTGGTGACCAAGTACCCACAGGCCGCAGGCGCCGCGATGTACGTCAATCGGGCCTTTCGCAATCCGACGTTGACGTTCCTCATCACGATCTGCATGCTGTCGGCCACGTTCGCCGCCAGCGGCTCGCTGGCCACCGGTTTCGCGCGCTACTTCAACTCGGTGTGGGACCTACCGCCGGCTTTGCTGGTCACCCTGGCCTTCGTCATCGTGCTCAGCATTGTCAATTTCATCGGCATCACCGAGTCGGTGGTGGCCAACCTCGTGATGACCATTGTCGAGGTCAGCGGCCTGGTCCTCGTCGTGCTGATCGGGCTCGTCTATCTCGCGCAGGGCGACGGGGACATCGCCGTGCTGACCCAGTTCAACACCGGTGACGCGAACCCCATCCTCGCGATCGTCGCCGGTGTCGCCCTGGCCTTCTTCGCGATGACCGGCTTCGAGAATGCGGCCAATGTCGCCGAGGAGACCGTCAACCCGTCGCGGACCTTCCCCCGCGCCCTCGTCGGCGGCATGATCACCGCTGGCGTGATCTACGTGCTGGTGTCCGTGTCCGCCGCACTTGTCGTACCCGTCGACACGCTGGCCGGGGCAGAGGTGGCGCTGCTGGAAGTGATCCGCGCCGGCGTGCTGCCGCTGCCGGTCGGCGCCATGCTCATTGTGTTCGCGTTGATCGCGATGATCGCGATCACCAACACCACTCTGGTCGCGATAGTGACGCAGTCGCGCATCCTCTACGGCATGGCGCGCGCCGACGTGGTGCCGTCGGGCTTCGGGCGGATCCACCCCGTGCGACGCAGCCCCTGGGTCGCCCTGTTGTTCAGTGCAGTGGTGGTCTCAGCCCTGTTGATCGTCGGGCAGATAATCGCCGGGATCGACGCCGACGTCGACCTGGTCGGCCGCCTCGCCACCGTGACCGTGGTCTTCCTGCTGTTCATTTATGCCTTGGTCATCGTGTCAGCTCTGAAGCTTCGCGGTCAGGACGAGCACGCCGCTTCGTATCGCGCCAACACGCCGCTGCTGCTGGTCGGCCTGCTGGGAAACGTGGTTCTGCTGGTCTATGTGATCGTCGACGATCCATCGTCGTTGCTGTGGGTGGGTGCCCTGCTGGCCGTCGGCGTCGCGCTACTGCTCATCCGCCGGCTAAGAGGGCCGACTCCGGTGGCCGAACACCGGCCCACGTCGTCGGCGGACAGGGAGGTCTGACCGTGCATGTCATCGTGTCCACCGACGGATCGGTGCAATCGCTCGAGGCCGCTAGGCACCTGAAGTCCTTCGCCGACCCGGGCCGGATCAGCGACGTCACCGTCGTGGCCGTGATCAGTCCGTTCGCCGCCGTCCCGTTCGTCAACGAGCTGGGTGGCTCGTTGCGAGCGGCTGACCCGACGATGCTGAGCTTTCGCGAGGAGGCTGAAGCCGCGACCGAGGCGGTCGCCGAGGAGTTCGCCGACTGGGGGGTGCGGGTGCAGCGCCAGGTCCGCAGCGGGTCGCCCGCCATCCAGCTCGTCGAGGCCGCCACCGAGCTGCGGGCAGGCCTGCTCGTCCTGGCCAGCGGCGGTCGCGGGCTCAGCGGCAGCGTCCTGCTCGGCAGCACGGCGCAGCGGGTGCAGCACTCGGCGCCGTGCCCCGTCCTGGTCGCGCGCTCCGTGCCGCGCCGGGACTGATCCCGGGCACGAGACCGGGAGTCGACGCCGGCTACTCGCGGCCGTGCCCTTCCCCGTCGCGGTCGCGGTCGCAGTCGCGGTCGCTGTCGACGCCGTAGACGTCGCTGCTGGCGACGGGTTACCGGATCAGCCGCACTCGTAAGGGCAACGTCAGGTCGGCCCAGGCACGATCGGCCGTCAGGACCTCGGCGGGCGTGCTGCGGACCGCCAACGCCAGGCAGCAGCGGTCGCCGAGCGACAGGGAGGGCCCACCAGGCAGCGAACGCATCGCGCCGGCCAGCTCCGCGTCTGCCGCTGACACGGGTTCTATGGTGACGCCGGCGGCGGCGAGCAGCTCACGGACTCGCCTGATGTCGATGTCGGCGTCGACCAGCTTTCCGATGACCTCGGCCAAGTTCGCCGTCCCGAGGGAGGCTGACGAGAGCTCGCCGGCGACGACGTCCGCGCCAGGTTCGTCATGAACGAGGGCGAGCACCGCCGAGGCGTCCAGGACCGTCACTCGGCCGCCGCGGCCAGCTGACGCTCAGCGATCAGTTCGTCGACGAGCGAGCGTTCCTGGGGGACCGCCGACGCCAAGCGACGCAACTCTGCAACCGCGTCCTGCTGGCGCTCGAGCACAAGCCGTCGACCTGCGACCTGCAGGTGCAGCCGATCGCCGGGTGCCATCCCGAGTGCGGTCCGGATATGGGCCGGGATGACGACTCTCCCTTGCTGACCGAGCACCAACGTGGCATCCATGGCTGAAGTATGCCACGATCGCGGCTACGTGCCACGGTTGGTGTCGGCGAACGAATCGCTCCGCAGGCATGATCACGTCGACTCAGATGCTGCCAGGGCCTTGGGTGGTGCTGTCAACGGTATGAAGAGCCGCCAATCGGGCCTGCTCTTCTCGCCGGCGCTCGACGTAATCCGCCGCCGCCTGCTCCCGGCGTTCACGCTCGCGGGCGTCCTCGTCCGCCTGCTGCTGATCGAGCGCGGCGGCAGCCGCCGCGTCCTGCGCCGCCGCCAGCCGCCGCTGGAGGTCGGCGACGGCCAGGTTCGATGCGGACGCGGCGGCCTCGGCCGCGTCACGGCGTTCGCTCGCCTGCCGGGCCTCCTCGTGTGCGGCTGCCAGGGCCGCCTTCGCCGCATCCAGGGCCGCAGCGGCCTGCTGAACCCGGGCTTCGTGCTCGGCGTCCGGTTCCGGCGGCCCCGATTCCGTCGCTCGCGGCTTGGCAACCGGCGCCGGCGGCAGCGCCGCCACGGCCGCGTCGAGGTCCACCTCACCGAAGCCGGAGTACGACAGCGCTCGGGTCAGCGCACCCGACAGCACCGCCTCGGCAGCCGCCTCGTCGGCCACGGCCGCGACCAGCGTCTCCTCGATCTCCCGCTCCACGGCCGGCCCGATGGTGTGACCTGCGGCGTCGGACAGCTCCTCGGCGCGGCTGACGAGATCGGCGACGCGGGTTCGCCGTTCCCGGCCGAGTTCGCGCAGGAGATCGGCCGCCAGAGCCGCCTGGGCCTCGCGAAGTCTCGCGCCCAGCGCCGCCAGGTCCGTCAGCGAGGCGCCGCCCTCGGGGTCGCGCCGCAACATGTTGATCAGCCAGGCAGCGACGGTGGGGCGCCGCATTGTGGCGATGGTCTTGGCGGCGTCACGGTCCTTGGCGGCGCGGGCCGCCGTCACCAGCTCCTTGCGCCGCTCCAGGAAGCCGTCGGGCGCGAGGCTGTACAGCTCATCGACGGCCTCACCCGTGAGGGACACCTCGGCAGCGTAGAAGGTGCCGGCACGTCGAGCTGTGCCCAGAGTTGCGAATCGCCTAACCACGGCCTTGCGAATCCCCTAACGAAACCATTGCGAATGGCAGGATGGCCCGGTGGCGGGGTATCAGGCGCGTGTGGTGGACGACGAGGTCGGCGACCGGCTGCGAGCAGCCGGCGCCGTCCTGCTCGAGGGTGCCAAAGCATGCGGGAAGACCGGGACCGGTCGGCAGCATGCTGCGAGTGAAGTACGGCTGGACAGTGATCGTCGGGCAAGGGATGCGGCAACGCTCGACCCCAGCCTCGTCCTCGACGGTGACAGTCCTCGCCTGCTCGACGAGTGGCAGATGGTGCCCGACCTGTGGAATGCGGTCCGCCGTCGCGTGGACGACCTGGGGGGACCGGGCCACTACATCCTGACCGGGTCGGCCACCCCGCCCGAGGACATCACCCGGCACAGCGGCGCCGGTCGTTTCGCGCGAGTGCGGATGCGGCCGATGAGCCTGTTCGAGTCGGGTGCCTCCGCTGGATCGGTCAGCCTGGCGGCGCTGGCCGCTGGCGAGCCCGCTCGTGCCGGTGACACCGGCGCCGCCCTACAGGACGTCGCCGGGTGGTGTGTCCGAGGCGGCTGGCCGGGTTCGCTGACGCTGGCCGCCGCCGACGCCCATCAGCTGGTCAGGGACTACCTGGAGCAGATCATCCGGTTGGACGTGCCGGGTGCACAGTCCGGCCGGGACCCGGTGCGGGTTCGGCGGCTGGCGCGCTCGCTGGCGCAGCACATATCGACGAGAGCATCCGTGGCCACGATCGCCTCGGACACAGGTGGCGACCGGCCGTTAGCCGAGGACACCGTCCGCAGTTATCTCGATGCCCTTGCCCACGTGATGATCGTCGAGGACGTTCCGGCCTGGTCGCCGCGTATCCGGTCACGATCCCGACTGCGCACCGCGCCGGTACGGACCTTCGTCGACCCGTCGCTGGCCACGGCGGCCCTGGGCGTCGAGCCGCAGCGGTTGCTGAAGGAGCCCGAGTTCTTCGGTCTGGTCTTCGAGTCGCTGGTGGTGCGTGACATTCGGGTGTACTCCCAGCGCCTCGGCGGGGACGTGTTCTCCTATCGCGACAACACCGACCTCGAGATCGACATCATCGTGGAGTTTCGCGACGGGCGGTGGCTCGCGTGCGAGGTCAAGCTGTCACCCAGGGCGATCGATGCGGCCGCAGCCACACTGCTGCGACTCGCCGACCGCGTAGACACCGAGGTGATGGGGGCGCCAGCCGCGCTGGTCGTCGTGACTGGGGGTGGCTACTCCTACCGGCGGCCGGACGGCGTCGACGTGGTTCCGATCGGTGTCCTGGGCCCGTGATGCACCGCTGACGGCCTGCGTCATGCCACAGCGCCGGCCTTGCCGTGCTCCACCGCACCGGACCTGCCGCGTTCCAGGGCCTCCTGCCGCAGTTGCTCCTGCTCCTCGCCCAGCGCAGCGGCCACCTCGTCGTCGCGGGTCAGGTTCGCGCCGGTCTCGGGATCGAAGACCTGCACCCGGCCGGAGTCGAACCACAGTGTTGCCTTGTCTCCTTCTCGCACTCGGCTCTGCGCGTCCAGTGCCGCGACCAGCTGGGTCCGCAGCCCGCCGCCATCGAGCTCCCTGTCCAGCTCGATGAGCGTCTGGCGTACCGACTCCTCCGGCTCGAACGGCACGTAGATGTACAGCTCGTTTCCCAGCCATTCGGTGACGTCCACGGTCACCTCGAACTCGGTGCCCTTGTCCCGCTGGTCCTCACTCACCAGCGAGGCGTCCTCGAACTGTTCCGGACGAATGCCGACGACGAGGACGTCGCCGTCACGGCCCTCGATCGCGCCCGCCAGCTTCTCGGGCAGCTTCAGGTCGACGAACGGCAGTTCGATCTTCCCGTCGGTGACGCGGCCGGGGACGAAGTTCATCGGCGGGGACCCGATGAAGCCGGCGACGAACAGGTTGACCGGCTGCTCGTACAGCTCCCGCGGACTGGCGACCTGCTGCAGCTCGCCCCTGCGCAGCACCGCGACCCGGTCTCCGAGCGTCATCGCCTCAGTCTGGTCGTGGGTGACGTAGACCGTAGTGATTCCGAGCCGGCGTTGTAGCCGGGAGATCTCGGTGCGCATCTGCCCGCGCAGCTTGGCGTCGAGGTTGGACAGCGGCTCGTCGAAGAGGAAGGCCCGGGCCTCGCGGACGATCGCCCGGCCCATTGCCACCCGCTGTCGCTGCCCACCGGAAAGATTAGCGGGTTTGCGATCGAGGTGCTCGGTCAGTTCCAGCAGCTCCGCTGCCTTGTTGACCGCTTCCTTGATCTCCGCGTCAGGTCTCTTGTGCCGCGCCAGTCGCAGTGGGAAGGCCATGTTCTCGAAGACACTGAGGTGCGGGTAGAGGGCATAGTTCTGGAACACCATCGCCAGGCCCCGCTCTCGGGGTGCCTTGTCGTTGGTGCGCTCGTCGTCGATGAACAGGTCGCCGTCGGTGATGTCCTCCAGCCCGGCGATCATCCGAAGCACGGTGGATTTTCCGGATCCGGACGGGCCTACCAGGATGACGAACTCGCCGTCCTTGATGTCGAGGTCGATGTCCTTGACCGCGGGAAAGCCGTCGCCGTACTTCTTCGAGACGTTGCGCAATGAAATCTGGGACATGACGGCCTCCTGATCAGCCCTTGACGGCGCCGGACGTCAACCCGGACACAATTCGACGCTGGAAGATGAGTACGAGAATGACGACCGGGACGGTCACGACCACCGAGGCTGCCGCGATGGCGCCGGTGGGCGCCTCGAACTGGGAGGCGCCGGTGAAGAAAGCCAGTGCGGCGGGCACCGGCCGAGCCGCGTCCGTCGACGTCAGGGAGATGCCGAACACGAAGTCGTTCCATG
>CAZEYA010000207.1:0-6509 GCA_964516515.1 uncultured Kineosporiaceae bacterium
CGACGGCCGCCACCACGACGCCCTTGGCCCGCTGGAGCAGGGCCGAACTCATCCGGTCACCGGTGCGTTCGCCGCCCGCAGCGCCTTGGCGCGCTCTTCGAGGGTGGTCAGCCGCTTGATCTCCGCCTCGACGTCGCGCAGCCGGGTGACGCGCTCGGTCTCGGTCCGCTTGGCGGCCTCGTTGGCCGCGGCAAGTGCCTGGGTGGTGGAGCGCTGCAGCTCACTCGCCCGCCGGCCGTAGTGGTCGCGCAGCTCGCGCTGGATCCGGCGCAGGGTGTCGCGGGAGTCCTTGGCCATGACGAACGAGACCTCGTCGCAGTACTTCCGCACGGCGTTCTTTGCCTGCGCCTGCCGGCTGGCGAGTTGGCGCTTGCGCTCCTCCTTGAGCCCGGCGCGGCCCATCATCAACCCGATCGGCACGGCGATGGGCATCAGGCTCATGCCCACCATGCTGCCCAGCAGTGTGAACATGAGAATGCCGCCGTAGCTGCCCTTGAGCGCGACCATCGCCTGCTTACGGGCCGTCATCTTCTCCAGGTTCAGGCCGGCCGTTGCCTTGGCCGCCGCCTGAGACGCCTCCAGCCGGGGTGTCGGATCGTGCACCGAGACCGCGGCCAGCACCTCGCCGGCAGCCTGCCGGAAGTGGTCGCCCACCGTCTGGCTCAGCTCGACGGAGCGGTCACGCAGCATCGTGTAGTTGGTGACCAGTTCGGCCGACACCCGCGATTCCAGCCAGGGTTGCATCTGCGGCCACGTGTCGGCGGGATCGGTCTCCTCGATGGCCGAATCGGCCTCCGCCAGGACCTGCCGGATCCGGGCGCGGAGGTCGAAGTCGACGTCGGCGCTGAGGTCGGCCACCCCGTCGCCGAGCGTCGTGCTCCACTTGGCGGCCGACTCCTTGAGCTCCTCCGCCCGCCGCTTGGCCTCGCTGAGGTCGGCGACCACGGCACGCGCCGCCTCGGGGTCGGCGAGTGCGGCCCGCTCCAGCCCGAAGTCGCGTCCCAGTTGGGCGCAGACCGCCTCGACCTCGGACGCGGCCTCGCGGATCACCCCGCGGACGGCGCCGCCGGTGACCGACCCGGTGACGAACGAGACCAGTTCGCCGAACCCGGACTCCTCGTTGAGCTCGCGGTCGTTGTCCTTGACCGCCCGCGCACGCAGCAGCGACGACACGGTCATCACGGGGATGTTGCCGAGGCCGTTCAGATGCCCACCGTCGAGGTCGGCGATGCGGCGCCACTCGGGGTAGAAGTCCCGCTTGGTGACGACGCACACCACATTGGGGCACATGTCGCGGGCCCGCTTGAGGAACTCGTACTCGGTGGCGGTGATCTCCTGGGAGGCGTCGGTGACGAACACGACGGCGTCGGCCAGTGAGGTCGCGGCCAGTGAGGCGGCGGCGTGCCGGGAGCCCAAGCCGCCGAGGCCGGGGGTGTCGACCACCACGAGGCCCGGGGCGAGCATCGACCGGGGCAGCAGGACCTCGACGCCGGACGGCACGTCGCCCGGCTGGCCCGGCGGGCGGGTGCCGGTCACATGGGAGCGGACCTCGGCGAAGGCAATGGCCTGGCGCCGCGGCTCGGGTGACTCGGTCCCGAACAACAGGTTGGCGGCCGTCTCGGTGCCGTAGCGGATGTAGGTGGGCAGGGCCGTGGCGATGTCGTCGTCGACGGCGCAGACGGTGGCCCCCACGAGGGCGTTGACGAGGGAACTCTTACCCTTCTTGAACTCGCCCACCACCACGACGTGGAAGGTGGGGTCGGCCAGCCGCGCCCGGGCGGTGCCCAGGCGGCTGGCGAGGTCGTCCCGGCCGAATGCGGTGCATGCCTTGAGTCCCAGTTCGACGAGCGCGGTGGCGCCCGCGGTCGGGGCACCCGCAGGTGCGGTCTGGGACATCTCATCACTCCTCGGTCAGCTGTGACGCTACTGCGGACCAGACGCAGTGGCGGACACGGTGATCACTGGGTGATCGACCGGGTCCGCCACTGCGAGGTGCGTCTGGTGGTGCTGGCACGCATTCGTGTCGGGGCTCAGGCGTCCTCGAACTCCTCCGCCGGCGCCTCCTGCGCAGCGGCGACGGCCGGGGCCTCCTCGAAGAACACGGGCTCGGGCTGGTCGAGGTCGAGGACGTTCACTTCGTCGAGGTTGTCGCCGACCCCGGAGACCTGGACGTCATCGGAGTTGTTGATGGTGGTGTCGACGTCGGCGACGTCCCCGCCGCCGATGCCGACGGCCGAGTCGTCGATGTCGCCCGTGGTGCTGGCGGTCCCGTCGCCGAGCACGACACTCGACCCGTCGTTGTCGGAGACGTTGGTGCTGTCGCCGCTGCCGAAGTTGACGGACGAGTCGCTGATGTCCGCGTCCTCGAGGTTGAAGTTGGTCGCGTCGCCACCGGTTGCGACCGCCGAGTCCGAGACGTCGCCGTCGATCTGCGTGGCCGTGTTGTGGTCGCCGCTGATCAGGTTGTCCGCGTCGCCGCCGACCACCGTGTTGCCGTCGCCCACCGCGACACCGGTGACATCGCCGTCGGCCTGGACACCGGTCAGGGTGCCGGTGTTGACCGGGGCGTCGATGTCGCCGTCGGCGATCACGCCGGTGTTGGTGCCGGTGACGACCGGGGCCTCGATGTCGCCGTCGGCCAGCACTGCGCCGTCGCCGGTGTTGACGTCGCCGTCGATGACGCCGGTGTTCTGCACGGCCTCATCGCCCGTGTTGGACTGCGCGATGCCGCCGTCGCCGGCCTGAGCGGCGGACGAGCCGTCGCCGGTCGCCGCGTTGACGTCACCGTCGCCGTTGGCGACCACGTTGCCGTCGCCGTCGATGTCGGTGTTGCTCTGGTCGACGTCGATGGAGATGTCGCCGTTGACGTCGTTGAAGTCGTAGTCGTTCTCGTTGTAGGTGTTCTCGATGTAGGTGGGGTAGCTGTAGACGATGCTGCTGGAGGCGGCGGCCGAAGCCGAGGCGCCCGCCGAGGCCGACGCGGAGGCGGAAGCGGAGGCGGCCGAGCCACCGCCGACGGCGACGCTGCCCGAGGAGGCGTAGCTCTGCGAGACGGCGCCGAAGTAGGCGTCGTACTGCGGGGGCAGCCCGTCGGCGGAGCAGAGGAAGTCGATGCTCTGGCCCATGTCGGCCGACTCGAAGGCGTCAGCGGTGATGCCGGTGTCGGTCTGGGCGTTGGCGAGGGCCACGTCGGGCTCCTGGCCACCGGTCACGTAGTCGATGGCGGTGCGGATGTACTCGGCGACCTGGGCGCTGGCGGTTGAAACGTCCATGATGACGATCCCTTCTGGCTGTGTGTCCCGGCCGGGGTGGTCGGGCTGAGGCAAGACTGCTCCCGGCCCCGAACCCCCACATCGGGGCGATCCCTAGTTCTGGACGGGCGCCGTAGGGGTATTTCAGCGCCTCGCACCCATCGCCCGCAATAGGCAATAAATCCCGCGTCAGTCGCGCGTAGCCATTTCGCGACCGGCCACGAGCACGCGCAAGGCGGTGACGAACTCGGCCCGGTCGCGGGCACCGAGCTTCGTGCGGATCCGAGCCACGTGATGCTCGACCGTTTTGGGCGAAATGTAGAGCTGGGCCCCGATCTCGCGGTGGGTCCGACCGGCGAGGACCAGCCGGGCCACCTCCAGCTCGCGCTCGGACACCGCGGTGGTGTCGGCCACCGCAGCGGGTGTCGGGTGGTCGAGGGCACCGGAGAGGTCCCGCGCGCGCTCCAGCAGACGCCGGGCCACTCGGGGGTCGGCCGTGCGGACCGCAGCCTGACCCGCCAGGCGCCCGCCCTCCCACGGCAGCTCAGCATCGATCACCAGGGCCTCGACCGCATCGAGCACGGTCTCGGCGTCGATGTCACCCGCCAGGGCGTCGGCCCAGGCACGGCCCGCAGTGGCCTGTGCGCGCTGCCGCGGGCCCGCCGTCGGCAGTTCTGCCGAGGCCGCGAGCCGGCTTGCGGCATCATCCGCCGCGGCAGCGTCGTCGCCCACCACTGCCACCTGCAGGGCCATCCACGCCAGGGCGGAGCGCCACATGGCAACCCCGGGGGGCGCAGCGGCCGCGAGGTCGGCGACCAGGACGTCGGCGCGGCGATGCTGGTCGAGTCGCGCCGCAGCCAGGACCAGCTCCTCGACCGGCTCGACTGCGAACAGGTCGACGGTGCGCCTGGCGAGCACCTCGGCGGCGTCGTCCCAGCATGCGCGCAGTGCCGCGATGTCGTGCGCTCGGCGGGCGGCACCGGCGGCGATCGCGGCCCGGACGACACGGTCGCGGGGGTCGAGGCCCACAGCTGCGGACTCGCGCAGGACGGCTGACGGATCGCCTCGCCCGGTCCGCTGCCGCACCCATGCGTCGAGCAGCCGGAATCGCCACCGCCCGCCCGGCCCGCCAGGACCGGCCACGCCCTGTGCCAGCAGGCGTTCCCCAGTGGCGGCGTCACCGGCTGCCACGGCCACGGCCGCGGCGATGGCGTGCGGCGCCGCGGGCACCTCGACTGCAATGGCGGAGAATCGCTCGGCGGCCTCGACCAGCCGCGGCAGCACCGCATCGGGCGACAGCTCGCCGACGAGCAGGCAGGCGCTCGCCAACAGCTCGGCGGCGCCGACCGACCCCGCAGCCTCGACCAGCTCTCCCGCCGCCGCGAGCTGACCGGTGGCCACGAGCGCGGGGACGGCGAGGCTGCGCTGCGCCGGCCCCTGCGCGCTCGCCAGCAACTCGGCGACCCGGTCGAGGCGGCCCTCCCGGGCGGCCCGCTGCGCCCCCGCCAGCAGGGCGGAGTCGGGACGGGACGGCAGCAGCAGGGCGTCGGCCCCGCCGGCGAGTAAGGCGGCCGTGAGCCGGGCTGCGTGGCGGTGCCGCTCGGCGGTGGTCAGGTCGGCGGCCACCACGCGAGCCACGGCCGATACGAGGCGATCACGGCCATCGGTCCGGGAGGTTTCGTCGAGCAGGCCCGCCAGGTGGAGGTGGCGGACCTCCGCGGCCTCGGACACCACGCCGTTGACTGCCTCGTCGGCGAGACCGGGCATCGCACCTGCCACCGCGAGCACCTCGACGAGGGGGATCGCAGCCGGCGGCAGGCGCCCGAGCCGCCGATCGAGAGCAGCCCGCAGGGTCGGCCACCGGCCACTGCGCCCTCCCCCGAGTTCAGCGACCCCGTCATGGGCCAGAGCGGCGACCACCCACGGCGCACCGGACCCGAGCCATAGCACCTGCGCGGCGTCATCGCCAGAGTGTCCGGCCTCGTGCAGGCACCGTGCGACGTCGTCAATCCCCCAGGGCGCCAGCGTGACCAGCCGTCCCGACTCCAGCACTGCGTCCTCCAGGTCGCCGAGTTCCGGTGACGCCGCCCCCGGTCGCCTCGCCAAGGCCACACTCCTACCGTCCTGCACCGCCTCGAGGAGCACCAGGAGCACGTCCGGGGATGCTTCGTGGGCGTCGTCGAGCACGAGCACGCTGCCCGCCGGTGCCGAGGCCACGAGGGCCGTCACCCGGGCCAGATCCGCACGACGGGGCACGAGCACCTGCGGGGCCGCGGTTCGTGTCTCGCGACGCAACCGGTGGGTGCGTCCACTGCCGTCGATCCCCACGATCACCCGAACCGGCAGGTCGGCGGCGGACATGGGCACAGGCTAGGGGGCGGCCCCGCCGCAGGCGCAGGCGCAGGCTCGATGCTCGCTGGACGGTTAGGGGTGCTCCTGGCAGTGGGCCGTCAGACGAAGAGGTCCTCGACCGAGTCCGCGGTGGTCGCCCGGCGCACCCACAGGTCGAGTTGAACGAGATCAGCGCACTCGGTGATGCGGGCGCGGACCGCATCAGGAACGTCGATACCGCGCGCGTCGAGCACGGTGAGCACAGCCTTCGCTTCGCCCTTCGCCTCGCCCTTCGCCTCGCCCTCGGCTCGACCTTGAAAGACGTACCGCCGCACGAACTCGCTCTGGTACTCATAGGTCGGACTGGTCATGAGTGCCTCCAGGTAACGGCGTGCCGCCAGCGGCAACGCGGCGAGCACAACATCAGAGTACAAGGTGGAACGCTGCTCATCGACGCTCAGCAGCGCCCCGAGCAGGGCATCCAGCACACCGGCATGATCTGGATCAGCCCCGTGAGCCATCGCCGACAGCACCGCCACCTCCGGTGCACGGGCAGCGACGGCGGCGTCGGTGACCAGCGGTACCCGGTCCGGGCCCAACACGAGCGGTGTCAGCGTCCACCCGGGGTGTCCCAGCTCGATCGGCTTGGCCGACCAGGCCGCGACGCCAGCATCAACGCAGACCACGAGGAGGACCGTCGGACACTGCAGCCGGCCGCGGAGCGTGACCAGATAGATGGGCCAGCTCCAACGTTTGCCGCTGTCGCGCCCCAACTGCACCTCGACCACCACCGCCATGACCGGGACCCCCGATGCGGTGAGCACCACGACGGTGTCGGCGAGGTACGCGGTGGGAGTCAGGTCAGTGAATCCGCCCGGGTCGACCCGGGCCTGCTCGTAGCGGGGCAGTTCCATCCCGAGGGCACCG
>CAZEYA010000208.1:0-6484 GCA_964516515.1 uncultured Kineosporiaceae bacterium
CCGGCCGCGGCGTCGGCATGGACGTGGTCCGCACCAACATCGAGAAGATCGGCGGTTCCGTCGAGTTGACCAGCACGTTCGGCCGCGGCTCGACGATCCGCGTCACCATCCCGCTGACCCTGGCGATCATCCCCGCACTCGTGGTCCGCCAGGGCGGCCAGCGCTACGCCATCCCGCAGGCGCAGCTCATCGAACTTGTCCGAATGGACGCCGACGACCCCACCCGCGGTGTCGAGTACGTCGCCGGGTCGCCGGTGCACCGGTTGCGCGGCAAGCTCCTGCCGCTGCTCGACCTGTCCAATGTGTTGCAGATGCACGGCGACCAGTACGACGAGCCGGCAGAGGGGGTCGACCTCACCGACACCGGCGCTCAGCGCCAGCGGACCGTTGCCGTCCTGCGCGCCGACCACACCGAGTTCGGGGTGGTTATCGAGGCGGTCCTCGACACCCAGGAGATCGTCGTCAAGCCGCTCGGCACCGCGCTCACCGGGATCGGCGTCTTCGCCGGTGCCGCGGTGATGGGCGATGGCCGGGTGGCACTGATACTCGACGTTCCCGGGTTGTCCGCCCAGGGCCACATCGCCACAGCCGCGGCCGAGATCGCCGGCTACGGCGACACCAGCGTGACCGAGCTGGACATGGAGGTTGGCGACGGCAGCTTCGTCGTGGTCAAGTCCGGTCCCCAGAGCTGGTGCGCCATCCCGCTGTCGCAGGTCGACCGGCTCGAAGAGGCCAAGCACTCGGCCTTCGAGCGGCTCGGCGACATGGTCGTCATGCAGTACCACGGCCATCTGTTGCCGATCGTCGACCTCACGGGTGGCGCCGGGGCCTACCCGGCCTACGACGACGGCTCGTACGGCGTCCCCGCACAGGGCGAATCCCCGGGAGCCGAGCGGATCACCGCCGAGCCGACTGCGCCCGTCATCGTCTGCCGCACGGCCGGTCGGCCGGTCGGCCTGCGGGTCCTGGAGGTCGTCGACATCGTCCAGGTCGCCATGTCCGGTTCGGGCGCCGGCTCACGTCACGGCAGCCTCGGCAGCATCGTGGTGCACGGGCGGGTCACGGACGTGCTCGACATCGACCACCACCCCTACGTGTCAGAGGAGATGCTCAGTGTTTAAAGCCGCAGTGTCTGAAGCCGGTGCTGACGCGACCATGTACTGCACGTTCCGCATCGGGGACCTGTACCTCGGCATCGATGCCGGAGTGGTCCAGGAGGTACTGCGCGAGCAGCCGATCACGCCGGTGCCGCTGGCACCGCCCGCGGTCCGCGGTCTGATCAACCTTCGTGGCCAGATCGTCACTGCCATCGATCTCGGCATGAAGCTGGGACTCCCGCCCGCGTCGCGGCGGATGAATGTCGTCGTCCGCACCGGATCAGAGGCGGTCAGCCTCCTCGTCGACGTGATCGACGACGTGGTCGCGCTGCGGGCGCACGAGCACGCTCCGGTCCCAGCCACCGTCCACCAGGCGGCCGCCCGTCACCTCATCGCCACCGGCGCCCTTGACAACGAGCTGTTGCTCGTGCTCGACCCTGTTCAGGCAACCCGAATCGAGTCTCTGGCCGCGTGAGCGCCGGAGAGAGGAGTAGATAATGACCCAGACCGCCTTCGCCCCCAACGCGAACTTGCTCGACAACCTCTCCGTCCGAAGCAAGGTCGGGTCGCTGGCCGTGGCGGCCATCCTCGCCACGCTGGTCACGAGCGCTGTGGCCTTCTCCGAGCTGCGCGCCCAGGAGGCAGACTACAAGCAGCGTCAGGACTTGAACGCTGCCCTGGTTCTCATCAACCACCTCGACGCCACCAGCGTCGACCTCAAGGTCGACGGACTCGAGGCAGCGCTGCTGCAGGACCCCGAGAGGATTCTGCCGCAGCTGGCCGAGGACGTTGCGGACATGGACGCGACGCTGGCCGAACTGGGTGCCCTCGAACTCGCGGGTGACCCGGGCGCTGCGCTCGAGGAACTCGACC
Source organism: uncultured Kineosporiaceae bacterium (assembly GCA_964516515.1). GTDB lineage: Bacteria > Actinomycetota > Actinomycetes > Actinomycetales > JBBAYJ01 > JANNOG01. Next base: position 1,971 of record CAZEYA010000208.1, read on the forward strand.
CCGTGCTAAGGGTTTACCAGGCGGACATCCAGGGCTTCGTCGAGTCCGCCATCACCGATCAGGCGGCCGCGGTCGCGGGCGACGTGGCGGCCGTCGAGGGCACCCACGAGAGAACCGAAGCCGCATTCGGCGCGACGGCCGAGACCATGGTCGGCGCCCTCGATCAGCTCGACGCCGACCACGCCGCATCCTCACGCGCCGCCCTGCTGGTTCTCGTCGCCGTCGCGATGGCGCTGCTAGTGCTCGTCGCGGTCCTGGCGATGCTCGTCGTCCGCAGTCTCGTGGGCCCCCTGCGCCAGGGCGTCGACCTTCTGGAGCGCCTCGCCGACGGCGACCTGGCGGTCGATGTGACCACCGCTCGCCGGGATGAGGTCGGCCGCATCCTCGGCAGCGTGTCCACGCTAGCCAAGCGGTTGCGCGGCGTCATCGCAGAGGTCAAGGGCAACGCCTCCGACATCGCCGATCGCAGCTCCTCCCTGACCGCCAGCGCAGGAGCCGTCGTCGACTCGGTCGGCAAGTCGTCTTCGCAGATGGGTCTCGTGTCGTCCGCAGCCGATGAGGTGACACGCAACGTCCATACCGTCGCCGCCGGGGTGGAGGAGATGGGCGCCTCGATCCGCGAGATCGCGGAGAACGCTCAGGAGGCAGCGCGCGTGGCCGCCGAGGCCGTCGGCGTCGCAGGCCAGGCCAACACGACCGTGCACCGCCTGGGGGAGTCGTCGAAGCTCATCGGTGAAGTGGTCAAGGTCATCACCTCCATCGCCGAACAAACCAACCTGCTGGCCCTCAACGCCACCATCGAGGCTGCGCGCGCGGGCGAGGCCGGCAAGGGGTTCGCCGTGGTCGCCACCGAGGTCAAGGAACTCGCCACCCAAACCGGAAAGGCCACCGAGGACATCGCCACGCGGGTCGACGCCATCCAGTCCGACACCGGCAACGTCGTGCAGGCGATCAGCGAGATCGAGACGATCATCGCCCGGATCAACGACATCCAGACCACGATCGCCTCGGCGGTCGAGGAGCAGACCGCGACCACAGCCGAGATGGGCCGATCGCTCGCCGAGGCGGCAGGTGGCTCGAGCGAGATCGCCAGCGGCATGGGGTCCGTAGCGGCCGCCTCCGCGGAATCGGAGATCCAGGTACAGCAGACGCTCGCTGACGCCCGGGTGTTCGCCGACCTCAGTGAGGCCCTGCGGGCAAACATGAGCGGCTTCCGGGTCTGATCCCTCGAGGGCCCGGCCTCGCGACGCTCACCCGCTCGGCGGTCAGCACGAAGCTGCCGTTGCAGTCACTCTGCCTCCATGGCGTATTCGTGGAGCGGGTCGAGCGCCCTTGGTTTCGATCTTGCCCGGCGCCGCGGCGGCCGCGAGGTCGCCAGCGTGCTGTTCCGTGGTCTCGCAGCAGATGAGGCATACGTGACGGCACTTGCGCGGCGGCCACCCGCAGGCGAGCTCGCGCGCGCCGCGGCGCTCGCCCGGCTCGACGCCGCCGACACCCGATTCGAGATCGCCCTGACCGATGCAGCGCCCGGCCGGACGCCGGACGGCGGGCACGACCCGCTGGCCGGTCTGCGCTCCCTCAAGCGACGCGTCGAGGCGATCCGCTTCGGTGATTCCGCAGATCTCATAATGCTCGGTGCCGACAGTCTGCACGCAGGCCTCGACGTCGCTGCCGACACCCGCGATGCCGCCCGGCGGCGCCTGAGCGACGCCGTGACGGCAGCGCTGCTGCGCGCGAGCGGTGACCCTGGCCGCGGCGACCTGGCCGATGAGCTGGACGCCGGCTACCGCAGGGTCGGTGCCGAACCCGCCGGTGATCCGGACCTCGGTCCCGGCGGCCCCGGTGTGGTCGCCGTGCTGGACCGGCTCCACGACGCCGTGGCCGGCGGCACAACCGGGTTGGACCTGCTTGCTCTGCGGGCCGCCACCCGTACTCCGGACGCCTCGCAGCAGTGGGTCGACGCCATGCACGCCGTGTCGTGGGCCGTCGAGCTCAGCGGTCGCACCAGGCCGATGGCGGCCGCCCACCTGATGCTGGTCGACGTGCTGCTGTCGTCCGGGCTCGGCCCCGAGGACTGCGCCGGCTGGGCGTGGAACATGTCGTCGGGGATGGTGGCGGCCGAGGTGGTCGCAGACCTCATGCCGCAAGAGCAGCGGGCGATCCTCGTGGGCGGTGCCACCGCCTGAGGTCGGCCCGGCCTCGCGGCCGATGCGGGTGTGCCGCGCTGGGCGGCACACCACTGTCAAGTCGGGTCGGGCTCCCGCCGATCACTCAGTGGACCGCACCACCTGGTGCGACTGTTGACGACGGGAAGCAGGTGCTCGTGGCCGCTGGCAAGCCGTTGCGGATCGCCGTGATCGACGACTCGGTCGTGGTGCGCCGTGTCGTGGCTGACGGGCTGCGTGGCGATCCCCGGATCGTCGAGGTCCGCACCGCGGGAGATGGCAGGGCGGGTGTCGCTCTCGTCAAGGAGATGCGCCCCGACCTGGTGACCATGGACATCGAAATGCCCGTCATGAACGGCATCGAGGCGACCCGTGAGATCCGGACCTTCGATCGCCGGGTGCCGATCGTCATGTTCTCCACACTGACCGCCGCGGGAGCTCGCGCGACCTTCGACGCATTCACTGCCGGGGCCACGGACTTCGTGACCAAGCCGGGCCAGGCGCGCTCCATGGCCGCCGGGATGGACTCGGTCAGGGTGGAACTCCTACCCAAGATCCTCGCCCTCGCTGACCCCAGGGCGACCGCCCGGGCGGCTGTCGCCGAGATCACCGCACGCTCCGCTCAGGTCGCCCGCGCGGCGACGTCGTCGGCGTTGCCGGGCCAGCATCCCCGTACCGGTCCCCTCGCCCCGCACCGCCCCGGTGCCCAGGCCGGGCGCCCCGGATCCGAGGCGCAGCCACGGATCGTCGCCATCGGTTCCTCGACCGGCGGTCCCGAGGCCCTGTCCCTGCTACTGCGCCGGCTGCCCGGTGACCTCGGAGTGCCGATCGTCATCGTCCAGCACATGCCCGCCATGTTCACCAGATTGCTCGCCGAGCGGCTCGACGTTGGCTGCAAGCTCCGGGTGACCGAAGCGGTGGACAACGCGCCGTTGCTGCCCGACACCGTCACCATCGCTCCGGGCGGCAGGCACATGGTGGTGGTGCGCGACGGTCCCCAGCTGCGCGCCCGCCTCACGGACGGCCCGCTGGTCAACTCGTGCCGGCCCTCGGTCGACGTGCTTTTCTCCTCGCTCAACCCCGCTGTCGGCGCAGCCGTGCTCGCCATCGTGCTGACCGGTATGGGCGCCGACGGCGCCCTCGGGGCGGCCGGTATCGCTGCCGCAGGTGGCCGGGTGTTCGCCCAGGACGAGGCCTCCGCCGTGGTGTGGGGGATGCCCGGCGCCACCGTCGCGACCGGCGTCGTGGAGAAGGTACTCACCGTCGAGGGGCTGTCGGACGCGCTCGTCGTGGCCTGCCGCTCCACGCGCGGCGCCATCGCACGGACCGTGCCCGCCGCTGCCGGCGTCCGGGTCGCACCTGGAACGACTCGATGACCGTTCACGCGCCGGAATCGCTGACCGCCAAGCCCACCGGGATGACGGAAGCGTCAACCTCGTGGGTCCGCGACATGGTCCGCCGCGAGGCCTCCATCGTCCTCGACGGCAAGGACTACCTGATCGACTCCCGGCTGTGCGAGCTCGCGCGCAGACTCGGGCTGTCGAGCGCCGAGGAGGTGGCGCGCAACGCCATTCGGGGCGACCGCTCCGTCATGGCCGGCATCGTCGACGCTCTCACTACGAACGAGACCTCGTGGTTCCGTGACGGCGGGCCCTTCGAGGCGCTGCGAACCACCATCCTCCCGGAGCTGATTCGTGCCCGGCAAAGTGAGCGGTCGCTGCGGATCTGGTCGGCCGCCTGCTCGTCGGGTCAGGAGGCCTACTCGGTCGCCATGATGTGCAAGAAGATCGTGCCGCCCGGCTGGGAGATCGACATCCTTGGGACCGACCTCTCCCGCGACATCCTCGACCGCGCCAAGGCTGGTCGCTACTCCCAGCTCGAGGTCAACCGCGGGCTACCCGCCCCGCTGCTCGTGCAATGGATGCGGCGGGCGGGCACCGAGTGGGAGGTCATCCCGGAGCTGCGCCAGATGGTGCGGTGGGACTGGATGAACCTGGCCCACCCCTTCCCCGCGCTCGGCCGGTTCGACATCGTCCTGCTGCGCAACGTCCTCATCTACTTCGACACCCGGACCAAGACCGGGGTGCTCGACCGCACGCGCGCCCACCTGCGCTCAGACGGCTACCTGCTCCTCGGCGGCGCCGAGACGACCGTCGGCCTCGGTGACGTTTGGCGGCGTGAGGTTGTCGGAACCACGCCGGCGTGGCGAATCAACGACGCACCGGGAGCCCACTCCGGACCCATCGAGACCGGCCCGAGCAGCCGGCCCGCCATGACCGGTCCCCCCCGTTCCGCATCGCCGGTCCGCTCACCTTCCCGCCCTGCCCACCCACCTGCCCCTCTTGGAGG
>CAZEYA010000209.1:0-6464 GCA_964516515.1 uncultured Kineosporiaceae bacterium
CCGGCTTCGTCCTCGGCCTGCTCGTGCTTGCCCGGCGACCCGCCAGCCCCGCGGGCCCGGCCCTGCTCGCCCTGGTTGCCGCCCCCGTCCTCACCTACGGCGTGGAGAGGTGGGCATCGACGGCGGCCACCGGGGACCCGTGGTGGGGCGCTGAGGTGCTGGCCCGGGTGGGCGTCGGCATCTGGGTGTTCAACCTGGCGGGGTTCGTCGTGCTGTGCCTGACCTTCCCCGACGGACCGCTCCCCGGGCGGGCCTGGCGGGCGGTGCCGTGGGCGTGGCTGGCGTCGGCGCTGATAGTCGTCCTCCTGGTGGCGCCGTCCGGGGCCGACCAGTCGGACAGTGGGCCGACGGGCGCCGCGATCGCCCCCATCGCCGTGGCGTTCCTGGCGTTCCTCGCCACTCTGCTCGGTGCAGTGGCCTCGCTGGTGGTCCGGTACCGGCGCGGGGACGACCTGGTCCGGCAGCAGCTGCGGTGGCTGCTGCTCGGCGCGGGCAGCGTGCCGGTGCTGCTGGCGGCCGGGTGGGTGGCGGAGGTGTCAGGTGCCTCGACCCTGGTCGCCTACAGCGGCTTCGTCTTCGCAATGCTAATCCTGGTGCCGGTGGCGGTGACTGTGGCGATCCTGCGGCACGACCTGCTGGACGTCGACCGGCTGCTCGGCGACACCGTCGCCTGGGTGCTCACCAGCCTGGTCTCGGCGGGGGTGTTCGCGGCGGTCGTGCTCCTCGTCTCGGAGCTCGGCCGGGGAGTGGTGGCGCCGAGCGTCGGGGTGACGTCCGCGGCCTTCGTCACGGCCCTGATGCTGCTGCCGCTGCACCGCCGGCTGCACGGGGGCGCGGCCCGGCTGCTCGACCGGGACCGTACCGTCACCGTCGAGGCGGTGCGCCGGTTCGTCCGGGACGTCCGCGACGGTGAGGCGGAGCCGGAGGAGGTGGAGGGGGTGCTGCGCCGGGCGCTGGACGATGACGGCCTGCGGCTGCTGCTGACCGCCCCCGGGACCGGTCAGCGCGTGGACCTGCAGGGGGTCGCCGCCCCGGAGGCAGCCGGGACGGAGGTCCCGCTGACCGTGCGCGACGCCCCGGTCGCCGTCGTGGTCCTCGGCCACACTTCGCGGCGCCGGCTGCGGCTGGCCCGCGAGCTGGCGGCGGAGGCCCGGCTGCCGATCGAGGTCAGCCGCCTCAGACTGGAGCTGCGGGGTGCGCTGGCCGAGATCCGCGACAGCCGCGCCCGCCTCGTCGAGGCCTCGGCCCACGAGCGACGCCAGCTCGAGCGTGACCTGCACGACGGCGCCCAGCAGCGTGTCCTCGCGGTGGGCATGCGGCTGCGATCGGCCCAGGCCCGGCTGCACCCGGACGACCCGACCTACGCCGACCTCGATGCCGCGGTCGCCGGCCTGGAGGCCACGGTGGCCGAGCTGCGGCGGCTCGCGCACGGCATCCGGCCCAGCGGGCTGGACGACGGGCTCGGCGCGGCGGTGCGGTCCCTGGTCGCCGGCTGCCCGCTGCCGGTCGAGGTGTCGGTGCCGGACGTGCCGATGAGCGACGCGGTGGCCAGCACCGCGTACTACGTCATCGCCGAGGCGATGGCGAACACCCTCAAGCACGCCCGGGCCGGCGCGGTCCGGATCTGTGTGGAGCCTCGGGACGGCCGGCTGGCGGTCGAGGTGGTCGACGACGGTGTCGGTGGCGCCCGGGCCGCGTTCGGGTTGAGCGCACTGCAGGACCGGGTCGCCGCGCACGGCGGCCGGGTCGAGGTGGTGAGCCCGGCGGGGGCCGGCACGTCGGTCCGGGCACTGCTGTGACCCTCCCCGCGGCCGCACGAAGGGACCCGACGTGATGCGCGTCGTCCTGGCCGAGGACTCGGCCCTGTTCCGGGAGGGCCTGCTCCGGCTGCTCACCGAGGCCGGGCACGACGTGCTAGCCGTCGCCGACGCCGACGACCTTCGGGCCGCGGTTCGCGCCGACCCGCCGGACCTGGTCATCGCCGACGTGCGGATGCCCCCCACCATGGCCGACGACGGCGCCCGCACCGCGCGCGAGCTGCGGACCGAGCTGCCCGACCTGCCGGTGCTCCTGCTGTCCCAGCACATCGAGACCCAACAGGTGCGCGACCTGGTGGCGAGCGGGTCCTTCGGCTACCTACTCAAGGACCGGGTGCTGCGGGTCGGCGACTTCTTGGACGCTGTGCAGCGGGTCGCGGACGGCGGCTCGGCCCTCGACCCGGCCGTCGTCGGGGCACTGATGGCCCCGGTCGGCCGGGACGACCCGCTGCACCGGCTGAGCCAGCGGGAGCGCGAGGTGCTCGCCCTGGTCGCGGAAGGCCTGTCCAACGCGGCCATCTCCGCGCGGCTGTTCCTCAGCGAGCGCACCGTCGAGACCCACATGCGGTCGATCTTCCACAAGCTCCGCCTGGTCGACTCCGACGACACCCACCGCCGCGTGCTCGCGGTGCTCGCCCACCTCACACGATGAGGACGCGATGCCTCAACATCACAGATGCTGATGCTTGCCGGCCGCGCCCCGGGTCGCGCCTCGCTTGAACGGCCATCCGGGGCGCGACCAGCTGCCCCTGCGGTCCAGCCAGCTGGCGCTCACCGACCAACCACTGCAACAGAATCACCCGATGATCGCGTTCCCACCCGCGCCAGGCGACGACCTCACCATGGTGATCCCGGCGTGCTCAGGTCCGGGTGCGTGCGGCTCACCGAGGTTCCTTCGCGTTCGCGTGGTGGTCGAGGTACTCCGCCAGCGCGGTGCGCATCAGGGCCGAGTAGTCGTGCGCTACTCCGGCCTCTATGAAAGCCAGCCCGCGCCGGTCCAACTCCTCCGGCAGGGTGGCCTGCCGTTTGGGGGAGCGTCCCGCCGGGCGGTGGCGACCCAAGGTCTTGCGCCCGCGCACCGCGCGCTCGACCTCCTCCGGACCGGCGCAAGGCTTCGGCCGCCCCACCGAGTGATCGTCGTCGACACTGGTCCCCTCGTTGCCGCCGCATTGTCGGGGGACGACCATCACCGGGCATGCGTCGACCTCTTCGCTGCCGCCCACCTCGACGGGCAACAACTGGTGGTGCCATCCCCGGTTGTGTCGGAGGTCTGTTACTTCCTGGGACGGGTCGCCGGCCCAAGGATCGAGGCTGGCTCCACCGCTGCGGTCGCCGAGGGCGTCTTCGTCGTCGCCGAGCTGGACGCCGCCGACTGGCGTCGCATGACCGAGCTCATCCTGCAGAACGGCGACCTCCCCTTGGGAGCTGTCGACGCGGCTGCCCTGGCTATCAGCTGCCCTGGCTATCAGCGAACGCCTCGGAATCCTCGACGTGGCCACGCTCGATCGGCGCCATTTCAGTATCCTCAGACCCAAGCACGTCAGGGCATTGAACCTACTTCCCTAGGTCACCCCGAAGATCGCTTTCCCTATTTGTTCCTCAGCCGAGGCTCGGTTCATCCACAGTGGACCGTTGGCCCAGGTCAGGGACCTGCGGCGCCGAGCGCACTGCGGTCTTGAATAGCGTAGTGGCAGCAATGCGACTACCGCTTCGCCAGCGCGCCTCAGGTGTCCGGTTGGCAGAAGCGGAGAATGTTGCCGAAGGGGTCGAGGATCTCCATCGTGGGACCCCCGGGAGCATGGCGGTCGACACCGGGTCGCAGCCTGGGGTGGCGGCGCAGCGTCAGCTCGCGGTGCATGGCCCGGACGTCGGTGACGGGAAGCCACACCGCGGTGCCCGGGGTGCCGTCACCGTGGTGCTCGGACAGGTCGAGGACCGCGGTGTGGCGCTGCAGTCGGGCGTACAGGGGCATCCCCGACTCGTAGCGGTGCTCCCAGTCCACGGTGAAGCCGCGGTAGTCCAGGTAGAACGCGCGGGCGGCGGTCTCGTCGTTCATGCGCAGCACCGGGACCGCGGCCCCGATGCCGACCACGGAGGCGACGTCCGGGGCGGCGGCGGCGGCGAGGTCGGCGACGGTCGTGTTCCAGGCGCGGTAGCCGAGCTGGCGCGCGACGAGCTCGAGCGCTCGGCCATGGGTGATGACGACGCCGGTCTCGGCGAGCTCCACCCGTAGGTTTCGAGCCGCACTCTTGAGGGTGGTGATGGTCCAGGTCATGGTGGTCCGTCCGTGCCGGTGCCCGTGAGGGTGCGGTGCCCGCGTTGCCGACCAGGGCGCCGTGCGCTCGAGACGGTCCATGACGACGATCCGTTCGACGTGTTCACCGTGCCGGTGACGGCGCGGGCGGCAGGTCACGTCCGACCAGACACAAGAGGGTACTCACCAGCGTGGACGTGCGGTAGGCGTCGACATCGTGACGCCCTCCCGGACACGCGTGCCTAAAACTGTGGAGTCGGCGAGAAGGGCGCACTCCTCGCGGCGTGTGCGGAGCGCGGTCTCCAGTTGCACCTGGGGGCTCACGATCCTGTCCGGAGCGAATGACAAGCTCAGTCGGCGATCGTCTACCGGGCACCCGGCCGGCCAACCTGCCACGGTGGCCGCCGCCCCTCTCTGATCGCTGGGTGACAACGACGCCCGGCCCTTTGCGGCCGTGATCGTTGACCTCAGCACCGTTCACATCGTGGATGTAGCGAGGGAGGATGAGCGCATGGGGAAACACCAAGGGGTAGTCCGAGCTCGTCCTGCCACGGCATCCGCGGCGATGGGCACGACGATGTGGAACTGGTTCGTGTCCGGGGCCATAGCCCTGCTTGCGGCACTCATCGCGGTGACCACGCTCGTGGTCGACCCGGTACAGACCGTCAGCCGCGACCTGGGCTCGCTCTACCTGGCACTGGGACCTCGCGGCTGGGTCGGCATCGCGGTCATCATGCTCGTATGTGCCGCGGTGGTCGCGGGCCTCACGGCTGGTTCGTTGCTGCTGGGTCACCTCGGCTGGCGCGAGTGGCAGTCGAGGGACCGCGCCGTGGCGTGGATGGCCAGGCTGGCCCCCGTGCTGGGCGTGAGCGGTCTGGTAGCTGCTGCGAGCGTCGTCATACCCGGGTTCGGCATGGGGCTGACGTTCTTCATGACGGCTGAAGCGCTGGGGACCGCTCCGGCGAGCGGCTCGATGAGCTCGTTGCTCGCGGCCATTGGCATCAGTGGCGTCGTACTCCTCGGCCTTGCCCTCTGCGCGACCATCGCGGTACCGGTGCTCGCGGGTCGACCCGCCAGGCGTCATCGCGACGGCGTTGTGGACGGTCATCCTCAGTCGAGCGTCATCTGAGCGTCGGTTGCGGGGGCCGCTGCACGGGTGGGTGACACCCACTCTGTGCTGGCCGTGGCCATGCCCTGCCAGTCGACCGTCTACCGATCGTCTTCGAGGCTGGCGGGCGGCGCTGGGGCCATTCCAGTAGCGGAACCTCCAGCGAGGCACTCGGCGCGTGGGGCGGCCAGCCCGGCGACGTGTCCGCAAGGGATCGTCTAGCGGGATCTCTGCGACGGCTTGCCTTCAGAGGGCTGGCCGTCCCTGCTGAGCAGACGCCGCCTGATGCCGCTGCTATCGCTTGATATCAACTTGGAGGTGTGCCGACATGACTGACGTCCTCGTTCGTGACGCACCAGGTCCGGTGCCTGCCGGGAACAGCATCCGCGAGTAGCCGGCCGTCATCACCAGCACCGGTGCACCTTGATCCACACTGTTATGGCACGCGAATGGCACGCGGGCCGTGTTCGGCCTTTTTAGATCTTCCGGCGTGGAGCCTCCTACACAGGCAAACCTGCAGCTCAGGAGCGGAGGGCGTGGGATTCGAACCCACGAGGAGCTTGCACCCCTAGCGGTTTTCAAGACCGTCCGATGTACCGGCTTTGACCAGCACCTGCCTGCGGGTTCCGGCGGGGCTGGGGCACTGCTCAGGCACGGCCGCAGGTCCCGCCTCACACGTGGACGATGCCGGCCCGGCGCAACTCCAGAGGGGCGGTCGCGGGCGCCGCAGCCGAGGCGGTAGTGGTCGGCCTGGCTTCCTGGCACTGCCGGTCGAGGGCGTCCAGGACGGTGTCGGTGCGCATGTGGGACGCGACCCGCCAACCCCCGGACATCCGGCTGCAGGCGTCGATGATGAAGCAGACGTAGGCGATGCCGGCCCAGGTCGGGACGTAAGTCAGATCCGTCACCCACAACTGGTTCGACGCCTGCGTGTGAACTCGCGTTGCACCAGGTCCGGGTGCGAGGCCCTAGTGGGGTCGCCCCCCGGGACTTGAGCAGCGCGTGCCGGACTCTCTTCGGCCCGCGCTGTTGCCGGGGGCACCGATAAGGCGTGTCGCAGCCACCGACAAGGGTGGGAGTCGGCTTGTCGACGTCCCCGACAAGGGTCGGGGGGCATCGTGCTGATCGTTCCCTGATATCGACGATCCGCTATCTTGAGTGGCTGAGGGCCTCCGACGTCACCGCAGGTGCGGTCCTGCGGCAGGCGCGTCACGCGGCCGGGTTGACGCAGCGCGAGGTGGCCAGGCGGGCCGGGGTGCAGCAGAGCGTGGTGTCCGCCTACGAG
>CAZEYA010000210.1:0-6448 GCA_964516515.1 uncultured Kineosporiaceae bacterium
TCCGGTCGAGGCACGAAATCTGCGTCGAAGATGGCGATGACGTCACCCGCCGACTGATCGAAGCCGTACCGCAGATTGCCGGCCTTTTTGAGCACGCCGCGGTCGGGACGGGTGCGGTAGGTGAAGCCGTACGCGGCGGCGAGATCAGCGACGGCCGGCCGAGCGCTGTCGTCCAGGACGTAGACGTTCAGCACACCGTGCCATTGGAGGTCAGCCACATGACAGTAGGTGTTGTCGAGAATCTCCAGCGCTTCACCGGCGCTGGGCAGGAACACGTCGACGCTGTCGAGGTAGGACGGCACCCAGGTCTCGACGTTGGCTCGGTGCTCTGTGCCGCGGATGCTGCCGCGCCTGAAGCTTGTCGTGCCGGAGAGGGCCATGGTCATTGTGTAGAGCGCAAGCGGGAGCAAGAACGCCCATAGCGCCACGTGACTGAGACTGAATATCATCAGGCTGATCATGATGGCGGCGAACGCGAGGGCCGATGTCGGGAAAATCCAGCGGTGCTCCCGGCCGAGGTAGGCGTACTTCTGCTCCTCGGTCGGCGGCGTCGGCAGGAATAGCGCAGGAACTGTGCGGGTGCGCGCGGACGGCACCGTCGTGGTCTCGGCGTTTATCATTTTCGCTTTCTACGGAAGGGATGGTTCGACATGCGGGAGGCGATAGCTGTACCGCCTCGGCGAAATCTACGACGACCCATCACGGCGGGTGAGAGAACTGGGTAGAGTTCGTACGTTCGTAACCAAGCGCTACGCCTAGCACTGATACCGCTACCCTTAGTTACGGTCGCAGTGACGAGCTGCGCATGCCGCTCCGCTCTCACCCTGCGAAGTGGGGCTGAGCAAGGGTCGGTGACGCCGGCCGGTCACGAACACGGCATGTCAAGCGTTCGTCGACCGCTGCCGGCGGGGGGTGGGGTCCGAGATCGTCCCTGCACCCCACACGCTGCAGGACGTCCTCCGCGGCGGACCTGTCGGCCCATCCGCCGCTCAGCCGGGTCCCCACACGCACGGATCGATGCAAAGCAGCTTCCCCGAGGCTCGGCCTATACGTCCCAACTGTCCCGGTGCGGACGCCTGCGGACAACAGCGCCCAGCGCGTTCACGACTCCCAGGCAGGTCGGCATACTCATTTTGAGCGGAGGGCGTGGGATTCGAACCCACGAGACGGGTGGTGACCCGCCCAACGGTTTTCAAGACCGCCAGCCGTACTGGGCCTGACCTGCACTTTCCTGTCGATCCGGAGGGGGCCAGGGCACTGCTCAGGCACGGCGGCAGGAACCACGTTGCTGGACTCGATTCGCGTCATGCGCCGATACCGACCGGCCTGGCAGCGATCTCGCGCCAGGCCCCGCTCGCTTCGCCACTCAATAGAAAACTCGATACTTACTTGCTACTTTCGCCGATAGGTCGATACTAAGGCCGTGACTACTGAGTTGCTCGACCCGGACCTTCCGTCCTTGGTCCGGCTGCTGCGGCGGCGTGCCACGGACCTGCCGTCGGTCGAGGCCAAGGCGGCCGGCGGTGGCCTCCCCAAGAGCGCACGCGAGACGCTGTCCGCCTTCAGCAACGACCGGGGCGGTGTCCTGCTCCTGGGCCTGGACGAGGGCATCGGGTTCCAAGCCGCTCCCGGTTTCGACGCGGCGAAGATCCGTGACGACCTCGCGTCGCTGTGCAGCGACGCGCTCGAGCCACCGGTCCGGGCCGACATCCAGATCGAGGACTTCGAGGGCGCTCAGGTCGTCGTCGCGACAGTTGCCGAGCTCACGCCGGACGCGAAGCCTTGCTTCGTCACAGCCAAGGGCATCACGGGCGGTTCGTACACCCGCGGCGGTGACGGCGACCGGTTGATGACCGCCTACGAGATCTACCTGCTGCACGCCAACCGCGGTCAGCCCCTCGACGACCACGAGCTCGTCACCGACGCGTCCGTGGCCGACCTGGACCGAGACGCCGTGGACCGGCTCCTGCGCCGGGTCCGCAACCGCGAACCCAGTGCATTCGGCGCCGTCGACGACGAGGTCGCGCTGCTGAGGCTCGGCGTCCTGCGCCGAGTTGACGACCACGTCGGAGTCACCGTTGCGGGCCTGCTCACCCTGGGGCAGTGGCCGCAGCAGTTCCTCCCCCAGCTGTGCGTCACCTTCATCGCGGTCCCGGGCACGCACAAGGACTCCATCCCCGAAGGAGCGCCCCGCTTCACCGACAACGCCACCATTCGCGGGCCCATCCCCGCGATTATCGAGGAGACCGTCCGGGTCATCCTGCGCAACACCCGGACCTCCGGTCACGTGCGCGGCCTCGGACGTGAGGACGTCGGTGACTACCCGGTGGAGGCCCTGCGCGAGGCCGTCACCAACGCCCTGGCCCACCGGGACTACAGCCGGCACGCGCGCGGCACCCAGGTCCAGGTCGAGCTGTACGTCGACCGTCTCGTCATCCGCAACCCCGGAGGACTCTTCGGCACCGTCACCCCTGACGACCTCGGCCAGGAAGGCGTCTCCTCCTCACGCAACGGCTACCTCATCCCCCTGCTGGGCGACGTCTACCTACCGGGCACCGACCAGGTCGTCGCCGACAACCGCGGCAGCGGCATCCCCGACATGCTCGCCCGCCTGCGCCGAGCCGATCTGACCCTGCCGACCTTCGACAGCAGGCTCAGCAGGTTCACCATCACCTTCCCCAAGCACACCCTCCTGACGCCGGAGACGCTGCGCTGGATCGAGAACCTCGGACAGCCCGGCTTGAGCCGGGGTCAGATCAGCGCTCTCGCCCTCATGCGCGAAGGCCGCCAGGTGTCCAACGGCACCCTGCGTCAGCTGGGCCTCGACAGCCGAGAGGCCACCCACGCACTGGCTGACCTGGTGGCGCGGGGACTCGCCTACCGCTCCGGTGGCCGCCGCTACGCCGAGTACCTCCTCCTTGATTCCGCCGCCCTGAACCAGGACTCCAGGCAGCAGCCTGAGCTGGACTTCAGCGCTGCTGCCAGCAGCTCGTCGAGCAGCGCTTCCGAACCGCAGGCAAGGCGTCGATACGACAGGTCGCGGGAGATCGAGGCGCTCTTCGTCCAGGGTGGGACCTACACCACCGCGCAGGTGGCCGCCGCGACAGGCCTCGGCCACGCGATGACCAGCCGATACCTCACACGCCTCGTGCAGCAGGAACGGCTAGAGGCAACCGCTCCACCTCGCAGTCCATCTCGTGCCTATCGCAAGGCCCAAGCCTGACAGCACCGCGACGGACAGGCGATCACCACGACGCTGCGCGGGCCCGTGCGGGACGGTGCGTGCTCCTGCAGCCTCTGCGCTCGCGCCGCCCGGCCGGCGCATCCACGAACCCGCGCACGGGCACCCTGAGCGCCTCGCCAGGGAACCGCGGTGCTGGATGCTGCGTCTCATGGCCATGCGGGAAGGGATGAGGACCGCCGCCGTGCTGGGGGCACTGCTGCTCACCGGCTGCGGGCAGGGGGCGAGCAACTTCAAGCCGCTTGGCGGCGGCGAGCCGGGTGGAGGCGACGGCTCGAGGACGGTCGAGTGTGGCGGCAGCGTCTACGACGCCGACGAGCTGGCCGACGCCCCGCCCGCGTCCTCGCTGACCGGGGGGCCGGCGGGCGCGGTGGACGACCTGGGGGACCCCGCTTTCGACCCGACGCTGGACTGGTCTGTGGTGCACCAGGACGACGGCCGGGTCGACCTCGTCCGCGAGCTGGAGGAACCCTTCGACAACGGGGGCGGTGACATCCGCACGCACGAGTCCAGCAGCCTGGAGCGCATCACCGGCTCCAGCAACGTGCCCGACGGCACCTGGATGCTGATGTCGGCTGGCCCCTGCGCGCCACGGCTGGTTGACGACACCGGTCTGGAAGTAGCAGACGTCACCCTCGCGGACACACCAGCGCCCGAGGACAGCACCCTCGACCTGCTGATCCAGGAGCGGGCATGCGCGTCAGGACAGGACGCCGACGGCCGCATCGAGGTCGACCTGGCGGAGACCGCCACACAGGTCCGGCTTCGGGTCGGGGTGCGACCCTTGCCAGGCGGCCAGAACTGCCCGAGCAACCCGGGGACCCCCTTCACCGTCGAGCTCGCCGAGCCGCTCGGTGACCGCGAGGTGGTCGACGCCTCCGTCGTGCCCGCGCGCCCGGTCACCGTCGCCGCCTCCGATTGAGGACCCGGCGGCTACTCAGGCCAAACCGGTGCAAGCGCCCGGACACCTCGGGGGCCTCAACCCCACGCGTCGAACCGGCGTCGGAAACGGTGAGCTGTTCGTCGCGGCCGGCCGCGGTGACCTCGTCGACGAGCACGGCGCCGCAGACCCTGGTCTGAGCGGCTCGTCGAGCGGCCAATTCTCAGGCACCCCTCAGGCACGCGCACCCACATTCGGCCCTTAGAGCCGACGACGGCCGCTGGCCGTCGTTGACAGCCGGACGCGTCTCACGGCTCTCCAGAGCGTGGTCAGCTCCTGACGACCCGCATGCGCGACGTTCCTGCAGGCCAGCGTCGTTCTCGCAGGTCAACGGCGCTTTACCCTGGTCAGCGGAGGGCGTGGGATTCGAACCCACGAGACGGGTGGTGACCCGCCCAACGGTTTTCAAGACCGTCCGCTGTACCGGTCCTGACCAGCGCGTTTCCTTCATCTCCCGCGAGCCTGGGGCACCGCTCAGGCACGGCGTCAAGAACCCGCACCGCGACAGGCAGTCATGGCCCGCGCAGCCCCCACGGCCGACAACGGCCGTCGGCAGTCGGTGACCGCCGGACACCGCCGCGCCCCGTGGGAGGGAGCCACTGACGAACGACCCCGGCGGGCGCCGACCTGTTCCCAGCCGATCGGCTGCTGGAGACCCCGACAGCCGACAGTGGCATGCTGCTTCGGCCCGTGCCATGCTTGAACCATGGATGCCATACTCGTGCTCGGACAGCAGGGACGCCTCGTCATCCCCGCAGAGGTCCGCTCCGCGCTCGGACTGGCTCCCGGAGACCGCCTGCACCTTCACCTGGCCGGCCGCCGCCTCGTCCTGCAGCCTCAGCAGGACGCCGCCGCCGAGCTACGGGGCCTGGCCGCTTCGGTGCCGGCCTCTCGCTCCCTGGTCGAGGAGCTGCTCTTCGAGCGGCGTCAGGCTGCAGCCAGCGAATGACGGTGCTCGACGCCTCCGCCGTCCTCGCTCTCCTGCACGACGAACCCGGGGCCGACGCCGTCCTGGCTGCCCTGCCCGGCTCCGTGCTGGGCGCCGCCAACCTCGCCGAGGTCATCGGCAAGCTGGTCGATGAGGACGTGAACTCCTCGCGACTACGCGAGCTGCTCGGCGCCGCGGGAGTGCGGGTCGAACCGGTAACCGAAGCCGACGCCGAACTCGCCGGGGCACTGCGCGGCCTGCCCGGCGGACGGTCCCTGTCCCTCGGGGACCGCTGCTGCCTCGCCCTGACCGTCCGCAGCGATCCGCCGCACGTCCTCACCGCCGACCGCGTGTGGGCCAATCTGGACGTGCCGGTCCAGGTACGACTACTCCGGTAGCCGATGGTCATGTGGCGTGCGTGGTGATGATCGTTAAGGTGCCGGATGGTGAGAGCCGAGACTGGACCGGCCGCGGTATTCATCAACGGCACGGTCGGGGCGGGCAAGTCGACGGCCGCGGAGGCGGTCGGTCAGCTGCTCGCCGTACAGGATGTGCCGCACGCCGTCGTCGACCTCGACGCCCTGCGCCGCGTCTGGCCCGCTACTCCTGAGGACCCGCTCAACAACGCCGTGGAGCTGGAGAACCTCGAAGCGGTGGCCGCGACCTACCGACGGGCAGGAGCACGGCTCCTCATCCTTGCCGGGGTGCTTGAGCAGCCAAGTCTCCGCAGCCGGTACGCCGCGGCTGTCGCGGCGCCACTGACCGTCGTGCGGGTACGCACCGACGTCGCCACGATCCAGCAGCGGCTGAGGCAGCGACACCGCGACGACGCTGCGGCGCTGGACTGGCACCTGCCTCGCTGCGGGGAGTTGCACGCGATCCTTGAGCGCGCCGCCGTCGACGACGCGGTCGTCGATGCGACGGACCTCGACCGGCTCCAGGTTGCCGAGGCAGTGATGCGGGCTGTGGGCTGGTCTCGGTGACCCATCCTCTACCGGACCCGCCCCAGGTGGCACCCTGCAGCCGGGTTCGGGGGCCAGGACGACGTCCGACGACGGCTGGCAGCGGTCGCCGGTCGCTCATCGGGATACCCAGCGGGCGTACTGACGGCCCGTCCTTGACCTTGACACCGTGGGAGCGTGTGACGTGGGCGTCGACATGTTGAGCATCGGGGAGCTGGCGCATCGCACGGGAGCCTCTCGGCGGATGCTGCGCCACTGGGAGGAGGTCGGGCTCTTACAGCCGGCGCGGGTGGACACGGTGACGGGCTACCGCTGGTATGACCTCAGCCCAGATCCACCGGTCAAGTATTGGTGATGGGCGGGTCGTGACGCACGAA
>CAZEYA010000211.1:0-6364 GCA_964516515.1 uncultured Kineosporiaceae bacterium
AGCGTTGCTGGTGCGGGCACCTCGGACTGTCTTACCGTCAATCGCGATCACCCGCCGCCCCGCGATGACGGTGGTCCGGGTCCACATGAACGCCCCCATCAGAGCGTCCAGCAGGCCCGCGTCCAACCGGGACAGCAACCGACGAAAGGTCGCCTCCTCCGGTGCGCTGGCACGGATCAGGCCCAGTTGTGACAGGTCCTCGCACCCCAGTTCACCGGCCCACTGCGCGATCGCCGCGAACGAACGCGAACCCGCCAGCACCGCGCACAACGCGACCGCCACCACACCGACCAGCCCATGGCGCACACCCCTGCGATGACGCGGACCCGGGACCTGCGCGAGCACATCCATCACACCAGCGAACTCGACCCGCGGCACAAACGGCGTGAGTTGCATGGACAGGACTGACTTCGGAGAAGATGACATCGACGGATGCGGTCCTCGGCTCGACGGCTGGAGTAGACAACCGCCACCCAAACCGGGCACACCGCACCCGTCACCCCGCCACGCCGACGCCACCCACCCCAAAACCCCAGCTCACAGCATGATCAACCGACTTTGCCGGAGCCCTGCATTCAGGCGGAGGCCGGCTGCCTCGGCCGCTTCTCGGCCCGATTCTCGCTGAACCATTCACGCTGCGACGGCTCACCCAGACCAATGATGAGTAGCTTTCATGACCAGCACCCCCGACATCGTCCGCGCCGACCATCTGGCGATCCGCGTGGCCGACTTCGCTACCGATGGCGTTGACGTATCCCCGCAACGGGTCCTACGCTGCGTGCCCCACCGCGGCGGTGAACCCCTCGGGTTCGGCCTGCAACCAGGTCGCATAGGCGATGCCGGATCGGCCCTTGATCACGTCGAGGAGGCGGGCGTGGCGTTCCCGTGCTCGTCGCGGGTCAGGTCGACCATCCCTGTCACCAGTCCGCGAGGAGCATCGCCCCGCCGATCGTGCCTGCGCCGCTGATCAGACGGCCACGAGCGGACGCATGGTCGCGCAGTTGAGGTGACAAAACCTTCAGGGACGCTGTATCGCAGTCTTGATCAGGAGCTGCTGGCCCGGGCGAGCAGATGTGCCCGCTCGGCCTCGTTCGAGGTGAGCTCGGCGGCACGCTCGAACTCAGCTCGTGCCTCCACGGAGTGGCCGAGCTTGGCCAGCAGGTCGCCGCGCACGCTCGGCAGCAGGTGGTAGCTACGCAGCGCGGCAACGTCGAGCAAGCCGTCGGTCACAGCGAGCCCGGCGGCCGGTCCGTCGGCCATCGAGACGGCAACCGCGCGGTTCAGTTCGACGATCGGCGAGCGGGTCAACGAGACGAGGTCGCCGTACAGGGCGGCGATGCGCACCCAGTCGGTGTCCTGAGCACGTGGTGCTCTGGCGTGGCAGGCCGCGATCTTCGCCTGAATCGCGTAGGAGCCTGTACCGCCGATTTCCTCGGCCCGATCCAGCGCGGCGAGCCCGTGCGTGATCAGCAACCGGTCCCAGACAGCACGGTCCTGCTTGTCGAGCGTGACGATCTCGCCGTCGGGACCGGTGCGGGCGCGAAGGCGAGACGCCTGGATCTCCATCAACGCCACAAGAGCATGTGTCTCGGGCTCGCCGGCTGCCAACGCGGCGAGCATGCGGCCGAGGCGCATCGCCTCTTGACACAGCTCGGCGTGGGCCCACTGCTCGCCGGCGGTGGCTGTGTAGCCCTCGTTGAAGACGAGGTAGACGGCCTCGAGCACGAAGCTCAGCCGGTTGGCGAGCTCCCCGCCGACCGGAACCTCGAAGGGCACTTTGGCCTCGGTGAGCGCCCTCTTCGCCCGGGTGATCCGTGCTGCCATCGTGGTCGTCTGCACCAAGAACGCGCGTGCGATCTCCTCGGTCGACAGCCCGGCCACCATCTTCAGCGTGAGGGCCACGCGGGCTTCGCCCGACAGCACCGGGTGGCACGCGGTGAACATCAGCCGCAGCACGTCGTCTTCGACGTGGAGGTCGAATTCGATCTCGTCCATCGGAGTCTCGTGATCACTGACCCCGCGACCGAGCAGTTCGACCTTGCTCTGCAGGGTCACGGCGCGACGAATCGTGTCGACGCCGCGGCGGCGCGCCACGGCCATGAGCCAGGCGCCCGGGATGTCCGGGACCCCTGACTCGGGCCACTGTTCGAGCGCTGCGACGAGTGCGTCCTGCGCAAGGTCTTCGGCAAGCCCGACATCGCGAACGACACGGGCCAGGCCGGCGATCAGCCTGGCGGATTCGATCCGCCAGACCGCGTCGATCGCCTGCTGGGTCGCTGACGTCACTACTACTTGGCGGCGAGTTCTGCGCGGATCCGCTTCTCGGCCGCCGCGATCTCGGCCGGGAGGGAGTCGTCGAAGTCCTCAGCGTCCAGGACCTTTCGGAGTTCGACCTCGGTGTCGCGCAACGGCGAGCGCTTGACCCACTCGACGGCCTCGTCCATTGAGGCGACCTCCCAGATCGAGAAGCCGGCGACCAGCTCCTTCGTCTCGGCGAACGGGCCGTCGATCACCGTGGTGTTGCCGTCGGCGTCGAAGGCGACCCGCTTGCCCTTGCTGGTCGGCTGGAGTCCGTCGCCGGCCAGCACGACGCCCGCCTCGACGAGCTTCTCGTTGAACAGGTCCATCGCCACGAAATCCTCGGCGGGACCGAACTCGCCGGACTCGGACCGCTCCGTCGCCTTGCCCAGAACCACGACCTTCATCGCTGTGCTCCTTCGCGTCTGCCCGGGATCGGTCCCATTGACCGATTCAACCCTGGCCTACCCATGCGTCGAACGGGAAGGGGTGGATTCGACATGACGCCGAAGCCCTTCTGGCACGACCGCCACCCGGCCAGCAACGCGCCGACCCACCCACCGGCTGGACGGCCTACTCGACGAGCCACGCCCGGGACCGGCCGCCGTCGATCCTGCTCGACCACGTCGAGGAGGGCGTGGTGGCCACCTCGGAGGACCTGCCGAAGGACGCCACCCACTTGGTCACGAGCCTCGATGGCCCAGCGCAGCGGCCCGAGTCCGGCCACGATTGGGCGGATCTGGAAGCGGTTCGACGTCACCTCACTCGCCGACTACCTCACCACGATCCGACCGCCAGAGACCGAAACCAACCATCCAACAACTTAGATTCGCCATCTCCGGGTCTGGTCCTTGTTCCGGCCCGATGCCCTGGTCGTATACCGCCCAGCTATCGGCTTGCGTTTCCAGCCTGGCCCGCGCGGCGTGTGCGCTATTGCGCCAGTGTCGGCTGGACCGTCGAGACGGTGCTCCTATCATCCGTGGGTGTCGACTCCGGTGCTTGCTACTAAGTTGTTCGCGCCGGCTCGGCGCCCGCAGCTGGTTGCGCGCTCGAGACTCGTCCAGCAGCTTGACACCACTCTCGTTGCGGGCCATCGGCTTACCCTGGTGTCTGCACCTGCCGGGTTCGGCAAAACCACTTTGCTCAGCGATTGGTTCGCTCACATCACTGAGCGCGAGACACGCGCCCGGGTCGGGTGGCTCTCCCTCGATGACGGCGACAACGACCGGACGCGCCTCTTGACCCACGTCGTTGCTGCCCTCCATGGCGTCGGCCTCGAGGTCGACGTCGCAGTCCTCGAGCTCCTGCGCACCGCCTCGACCCAGGATGCCTTGGTCGCCTTCGTCAACGACGTTGCTCGTGCTGGTGAACAGGCACCGGAGAACCAGTGGCTCCTCGTGCTCGACGACTACCACGTCATCGGAGCACCCGAAGTGCACGAGGCGTTGACGTTCCTCCTCGACCACCTTCCCGACCACGTGCACCTGCTGATGGCGACCCGCTCCGACCCACCCTTGCCCCTGGCGCGTCTGCGCAGTCGCGGGCAGCTCACCGAGGTGCGCGCCGCCGACCTCCGCTTCACCGCAGCGGAGTCGCGCGACTTCCTCAACCGGGTGATGGGACTCGACCTCACCGCCGCCGATGTGCAGGCGCTCGAGGCGCGCACCGAGGGCTGGATCGCCGGCCTGCAACTTGCCGCGCTCTCCCTGCGCGGCATCCCAGAGCGGGGTCAGGTCGCTGACTTCATCGACGCGTTCACCGGTAGCAACAGGTTTGTCATTGACTACCTCGCCGATGAGGTTCTCGAACGGCAACCCGCTTCGGTCCGCTCTTTCCTGCTCCGCACTGCCGTGCTCGACCGACTCACCGGCGCCCTGTGCGATGCAGTCACCGGCCGCGCCGACGGCATCCAGATGCTGGAAACCCTCGAGCGCGGCAACCTCTTCCTCGTCCCGCTCGACACCCGGCGCCTCTGGTACCGCTACCACCACCTGTTCGCCGACGTCCTCCACGCACGCCTGCTGGCCGAACACCCTGAGCAGGTACCGAGTCTGCACCAGCGGGCCAGCGCCTGGTACGCCTCCCACGACCTCGTCGCGGACGCCGTCCGGCATGCGCTGCACGCCGAAGACTTCGCCCGTGCCGGCTACCTGGTGGAGGAAGCGCTGCCGGAGCTGCGCCGCACCCGGCAAGACAGCCTGCTGTTGACCTGGGTGCGGTCGTTGCCGGAGTCCGTGGTGCACCGAAGCCCGGTCCTCAGCATTCTTTCCGGCTGGGCGCTGCTGATGTCGGGTGACCTCGACGCGGTCGAGCTCCGGCTTGACGACGCCGAAGCGGCACTGTTGGCCGGGGAACGCGATCCAGCCATCGCGGCGGCATGGGCGGCGACCGACGATCTGCGTACCGCGCCGGCGCACATCTCGGTCTACCGCGCGTCGCTGGCCCAAGCACGCGGCGACGTCTCCGGCACCGCCCGTCACGCGCAGCGCGCGCTGGACCTGGCAGGGCCCGAGGACCACTTCGTGCGCGGCGCCGGGAACGGGTTCCTGGGCATGGCGTCCTGGGCGGCTGGGGACGTCCAGGAGGCGCTGTCCGCATTCTCCGGGGCGGTCCGCAGTCTGCACGCCGCGGGGAACCTGGTCGACGAGCTCGACAGCACGGTGGTGCTCGCCGACATGTGGGTTGCCTCTGGCAGGCCCAGCCGCGCCCGCCAGCTGAATGAGCGGGCGGTGCGAACGGCCACCGAGGGCGGTGAGCCGTACCCGAGGGCGACCGCCGACCTCCATGTCGGCCTGGCCGACCTCGATCGGGAGCTCGACGACCTCACCAGCGCCG
Source organism: uncultured Kineosporiaceae bacterium (assembly GCA_964516515.1). Taxonomy (GTDB): domain Bacteria; phylum Actinomycetota; class Actinomycetes; order Actinomycetales; family JBBAYJ01; genus JANNOG01. The sequence goes on from CAZEYA010000211.1 coordinate 5,134, forward strand.
AAGCGCACCTCGAGACGGCGCGGATGCTAAGGGAGCGGGCCTCCATCACCGAGAACCGCCACCGCTGGTCGCTGGTGATGGGCCAAGTGCGCGCGGCGCGTGGCGACCACGCGGGCGCGGTCGAGCTCCTCGACCGGGCCCAGACCTTGTACCGGCGCGGCTTCTATCCCGAGATCCGGACCATCGGTGCGACGAGGGCACGCCTCGATATCGCGGCCGGCGACCTGGTCGCGGCGGCCGCGTGGGCCGACGACTCAGGTGCGAGCGTCGACGACGAACCCTCCTACCTGCGAGAGCACGAGCACCTCACCCTGGTGCGCCTCCTGCTCGCGCAGCACCGCGCCGGCGATGAGAACCTCTCAACCGGACCCGCGACACCGGTCCGGGCGGCGATCCGTCTGCTCGCACGGCTGCACGTCGCGTCGGCACAGGCGGGGCGAGGGGGCAGCGTGCTCGAGATCGGCGTGCTGCAGGCACTGGCCCACGACCTGGATGGTGACCGGGCCGAGGCTCTCGCCACGCTCGGCAAGGCCCTGCAGGAGGCGCCCGAGCCGTCGAGCCATGTCAGGCTCTACCTGGACGAGGGCCCGCCGATGCTGGCACTGCTGCGCGCCACCGCCGACCACGCCGACGCTCCAGCCGTGCTGGAGCACGTCCGCCGGGTGCTCGAGCGTGCTGCGTCCCCGTCCCCGGGTTCCCCGCAGCAGCACGTGGCTGACCCCCTGAGCCCACGTGAGCTCGACGTGCTTCGGCTCCTCGGCAGCGAGCTGACCGGGCCGCAAATCGCCGCGACCCTGTTCGTTTCGGTCAACACCCTGCGCACGCATACCAAGCGGATCTTCACCAAGCTCGACGTCACCACCCGCGCGGCCGCGGTCCGCCGCGCCCGAGAGCACGGGCTGCTCTGACCCGTATTCACCACCTCGATCACATCATGTGGTGACGCCGGCCCACCGCGTCCCTTCCTAGGTTCGAGGCATCCCCGCAGCACTCGCCGCGGAAGCACCGGAACAGGAGCCGGACATGACCATCACACACACCACTCTGACCCGGGCGGCCGGCGTCGCCGCCGTCCTCGCCGGGGCCGTCTTCATCGGCGTCCAGATCGGCCACCCGCACTTGGATGTCACCTCCATCACGAGCACCGAAGTGGCCGTCCGCAACACCTTCAAGGTCCTGATGGCCGCCCTCGCCCTGGTCGGCATCACCGGCATGTACCTGCGGCAGGTGA
>CAZEYA010000212.1:0-6352 GCA_964516515.1 uncultured Kineosporiaceae bacterium
TGACGGCGCGGCCGTGCTCGCCAACCGGCTGCTCACCGTCATCGCGGGCGAGCCGTTCAGCAGTGCCGGCGCACCGGACATCAACCTCACGATCTCGGTCGGCATCGCGGCGCACCCCGTTCACGGCCGCTCCGGTCCCGAGGTGATGCGGGTGGCGGACCTGGCGCTGTACGAGGCGAAGCGAGCCGGCCGCAATCGTGTCGTCTCAGCGCCATCGCGACAAGACAAGGGAGCAAGGAGTACGAAGGCCGCCAAGGGCCCCAAGGGCAGCAGGGGGGCGACGTGACCGACTGCGCCCGGTCGCGGGTGCGCCCGGTGCGGGCTCACTAGGGTGACGGCATGAGCACGCCGGTCACCAAGGTCATCATTCCCGCTGCCGGCCTCGGCACCCGATTCCTGCCTGCCACGAAGGCCACTCCCAAGGAGATGCTGCCCGTCGTCGACACACCTGCGATCGAGTACGTCGTGGAGGAGGCCGTCGCCGCGGGGATGACGGACATTCTCATGATCACCGGTCGGGGCAAGCGGGCGCTCGCCGACCACTTCGACCGCGCCGCCGAGCTCGAGGCCATCCTGCAGGCCAAGGGGGACTCCGAGCGGCTCGCGCTGGTACAGCGCTCGACGGACCTGGCCGACATCCACTTCGTCCGGCAGGGCGATGCCCGCGGGCTGGGTCATGCCGTGCTCTGCGGCGCCCGGCACGTCGGCGACGAGGTTTTCGCCGTGCTGCTCGGGGACGACCTCATCGATCCACGGGACCGGATCCTGCCCCGGATGGTCGACGTGCAGGCCGAACACGGCGGGTCGGTCGTGCTGCTGCTCGAGGTGCCACATGACCAGATCCACCTGTACGGGTGCGCCAGCGTCGAGGCCACCGGGACTCCCGACGTGGTCAAGGTGACCGGCCTGGTCGAGAAGCCGTCGGTGGACAAGGCACCCAGCAACCTGGCCATCATCGGCCGCTACCTGTTGGATCCCAGCGTGTTCGGCGTGCTGCGTGAGACCCCGCTGGGCCGCGGCGGCGAGGTGCAGTTGACCGACGCCCTGCAGACCCTCGCCGTGGGCACCGGTCCGGGCTCCGGGGTGCACGGCGTGATTTTCCGTGGCCGGCGCTACGACACGGGGGACCGGCTGGACTACCTCAAGACCGTGGTGCGACTGGCGAGTGAGCGCGAGGACCTCGGCCCGGACTTCAACCAGTTCCTGCGCGACTTCGTCGCCGAACTGCCGGTGGCCTAGGCCGTGCCGCATGCCCGGGGCAACCTCTCGCCCGCCGAGGCCGGTCGGGTCAGCATCGAGGACCATATCGCCGACTGCCTCGCGCTTGTCGCGCCGCTGTCGGCCATCGAGGTGCCGCTGCTGGAGGCGCTCGGATGCGTCCTGACCGCCGATGTCGTGGCGCAGGCCCCGCTGCCCGGGTTCGATAACTCGGGGATGGACGGGTACGCGGTGCGCGCTCAGGACGTCACCGGTGCCGCGCCGGGGTCGCCGGTCCGGTTGCCGGTCACCGGTGACGTCTTCGCCGGCGCGGCCGGCAGCGCCCGGCTGGCGCCCGGCACCGCCATGCGGATCATGACCGGTGCGGTGGTGCCCGACGGTGCCGACTCGGTGGTGCCGGTGGAGAACACCGACGGCGGCCTGGCCGAGGTCGAGATCCGGGCTGCGGTTGCTGCGGGCCGGCACGTCCGGCGTGCCGGAGACGACGTCGAGACCGGCGACACGGTGTTGCGGGCGGGCACTCGGCTCAACCCGCGGCAGCTGGCGCTGCTGGCGGCAGTGGGACGCACGCGGGTGCAGGTCCACCCCCGGCCCAGGGTGGTCGTGCTGTCCACCGGCAGTGAGGTCGTCGAGCCGGGTCAGCCGCTGCAGCGTGGCCAGCTGTACGACTCCAACGGCATCGGCCTCGTCGCGGCCGCGCAGGAACTGGGCGCGCGAGCCGAACGGGTCGGCATCATCGACGACGAGCCCCGCGCGGTGCGCGCTGCGGTCGAGGACCAGGTCGGCCGGGCTGACGTCATCATTACTTCCGGCGGGGTCAGCATGGGTGCGGCGGACATCGTCAAGGCTGTGCTCGGCGAGATCGGCGACGTGACGTTCCGCAACGTGGCGGTGCAGCCGGGTGGTCCGCAGGGGCTGGGGACGCTCGGCGAGGAGCGGGTGCCCGTCTTCTGCCTGCCCGGTAACCCCGTCAGCGCGCTGGTCTCGTTCGAGATCTTCGTGCGCCCCGCGCTTCGTGCGATGCTCGGGGAGAGCCGGTTGCACCGCCGTCGGGTGCCGGCGCGGATGCTGCGGGGCTGGTCCTCGCCGGCCGGGCGGCGGCAGTACGCCCGGGTGTTGCTGATGCGTGACGCGACGGCCATCGCCGGTGCGGCCACGCCATACGTAGCCGAACCCGCCAGCGGGCAGGGCTCACACCTGGCGGCGCAGCTCGCGCACGCCAACGCACTCGCCGAGGTGCCCGAGGATGTGACCGAGGTCTCCGGGGGCGATGTGCTGGAATGTCTCGTGCTGGAGAGAATGCGCCGGTGACTCACACCCCGGCTGCCTTCCCGCACCTCGACGACCGGGGGGCCGCCCGGATGGTCGACGTCTCCGCCAAGGAGATCACGGCGCGGACCGCCGTCGCGACCGGCCTGGTGCGATGCTCGGCCGAGGCGGTGGCGGCGCTGCGGGACGGCGCGGTGCCCAAGGGGGACGCGCTGGCGGTAGCCCGGATCGCCGGAATCGCCGGTGCGAAGCGGGCGCCGGACCTCATCCCGCTGGCGCACCCGGTGGCGCTGCACGCCGTTGACGTGCGGGTCGAGGTGATCGACGCCGGCGTGTCGATCCGGGCCGAGGTGCGTACCGCCGACCGGACCGGAGTGGAAATGGAGGCGCTGACCGCGGTGGCCGTCGCGGGCCTCGCGGTCATCGACATGATCAAGGCGCTGGACCGCGACGCGGAGATCACCGATGTTCGAGTGGTCGAGAAGCGCGGTGGGCGCAGTGGGGACTGGCAGCGCGGAGATCAGAGGGATCACCACAGGTGAGCAGCAGGCGGGGGTGGCCGGTCGTGCTTGATCATCCGCCGCTGCGACTGCGGCCGGTGCGGGTCACCGACGTCGGCGACTGGGCCGAGGTACAGACGCGCAACCGGGGCTGGCTGGGCCCCTGGGAGGCGACGAATCCTGAGGAGGGCAACTCGCCGTCCTTCGGCGCGGTGGTGCGCGGGTTCCGGCGTGAGGCCCGCGCCGGGCGGATGTTGCCCCTGGTCGTCGAGGTCGACGGACGGCTGCGGGGGCAGGTGACGGTCTCCAACATCGTGTGGGGGTCCGCCCGTACCGGGTCCATCGGGTACTGGGTCGATCAGGAGGTCGCCGGGCGGGGCATCATCCCGACCGCCGTCGCGCTCGTGATGGACCACTGTTTCGGGGTACTGGGGCTGCACCGGCTGGAGGTCAACATCAGGCCCGAGAACACCGCGTCCCTGGCCGTCGCCCGAAAGCTGGGACTGCGCGAGGAGGGGATCCGCCGCGACTTCATCCACATCGACGGCCGCTGGCGGGACCACGTGTCCTTCGCCATCACGGCCGAGGAGGTCGGCCCGAGCGGCATGATCGCCCGAGTGGGCATATCGGGCGGTCAACGCCCCGGTTGACGTGCCCGATCGGCGACACACCCTCGTGCCTCCGCCGCCGGACGGGGGTGTCGGCCTACCGTCTGACGGTGACCCCCGGCGGCCTGATCTTCCTCGCGATCGTGGTGCTGTGGGCTGTCTATCTTGTCCCGGTCTGGGCGCGCGACCGGGCCAACGCTGCGGCGGCCCGAGAGGCGAGGCTGGAAGCCGAGCAGCTTCGCGGATCAGACCGAAGTCAGCCGCGGGTGCTGCTGTCGGCCGGGCGTCCGACGATGACGACGTCGGCCAAGATCGGTGCCCTCGCATCGGCGAAGCGTGACCTCGCCGCCCAGCGCCGGGCGATGCGGCGCCGCCGCGCCGGCCGTTCACTGGGACTGCTGCTTGGCCTCTTGGCGATCGTCGGGTCGACCACGGCGACGGTGCTGGCAGCGGCGCCGTGGTGGTCGATCCTTGCTGCCGGAATCTGGGTGACGACCGCTGGCGTCTCAGGAGTTCTGGGCGCGGCGCATGATCGCCAGGTCCTGGCCGCCGCCCGTGCCCGGGTCCGTTCGGCCACCACGCTGCAGCCGGCGCCGTCGCTGTACCCCACCAGTAGGGCCGTGCCGCTCTTCGACCGTGGGGCGGGGGCCGAACCGGTGGCGCCACGCGAGTCCGGACGGCCGTCCGACGGCACCTGGACGCCAGTGACCATCCCCCGCCCGATGTACACGATGGCGCCCCGGGTGGCGCACGCCCCGGTCCTGCCATGGGTCGAGACCGCTCCGGCCCCGCGCCCGGCGCCGCAGCCGCTCGACGAACCCGAGGCCGCGCCACTCTTCCCGGCGGAGCGTCGCCGGGCCGCCGCCGGCTGATCATCGCCGAGGCTCGGGCCCCGGTAGTCGCCGGGAAGCGGTGCTACCCTCTTGCAGTTCTCGCCACCGTTGATGCGGTCGCGGGGGGGCTGTAGCGCAGCTGGTAGCGCACCTCGTTCGCAACGAGGGGGTCAGGGGTTCGAATCCCCTCAGCTCCACCCAGGTCAGGAGCCCTTTCTCCCCCCAGAAGTGCGGCTCCTGACCTGCCCACCTCCGAAGTACACCTACGGTGTGTCCTCGGGACGGTTGAACTCCTCACCTCCCGCACCGATGCTGTTCGCAAGGCGGCTCGCCAGGGGCTCAACTACGAATGATGCCGCGACACGGGCGACACGGGTGGGGCCTGCCGGTTGTCACGGTTTGCGGGAGACGACGAAAACCCGCCGGAACCGGAGACAGTGCCGTATGGGCCGGCCGGGTAGGCATTGCGGAGCAATCGCGCGTACTCGGCCTCGAAATCGGCGGCCCTGTCCTCGGGCAGCGCGGCGAGCACGGGGCGTAGTCCGGTTCCGCGCACCCAGTCCAGCACCGGGTCGGGCCCCTGCAGGACGTTCACTGCTAGACGGATGATCGCAGGACTACTAACCGGACAGCTGCAGGATCTGTGGCCGGATGATTGCAGCCGTCGGCAGGGGTGGAGACGAGATAGACCTATGTGTCACGCATGTATATGCTCGATGCATGCGTAAGCAACGACCCATCGGCTACTGGATCAAGCTCCTCGACAGCCTCATTGAAACCGACCTCGGAGTCAGCCTGCAACATCTCGGCATCAGTCGCCGACAGTGGCAGATCTTGAACGTTGTTGAACCACTGCAGCGCACCAGTGACGAGATCGCGGTCGAACTCGCTCCGTTCCTCGCCGTACCGGAGGACACCAGCGCAGTTCTGCACGACCTCATCGACACCGGATGGCTGCAGTCAGCCAATGGCTCCCTCAGCCTCTCGAAGTCGGGCCAGGCTCGACTGAGATCGGCTCGAGAGGAGATCAACGAGGCGCGAGCGAGAATCAGCGACGGGTTGACGCAAACGGACTACGACACCACCGTCTCGACGCTGAGTCTGATGTGCCGCAACCTTGGCTGGATCGAGAGCACGTGACCGTCGGAATCGACTCAGCCAACTCGATCGCGCGTTCCCTCGCCAGTCTTCGCCGACGCCAGCAACGCAGCGCACTCGCGGGCACCACTCCGATCGAACAGATCTACGCGAGCGAAGTCGCAGACGTCGTGCAAGATCGAACTGAGTTGACAACCGTCGGTGACATCGCCCGGGAACTGACCCTCGATCCCTCGCAGGCGAGTCGACGGGTCAGATCTGCCGTCGAGTTCGGATTGGTAACCCGAATCTCGGTCCAACACGACGGCCGGCTCAGTGGTCTACAACTCACGGTCGATGGCAACAACTTGCTCGGCCGCATTCAGGAACGCCGCGGTGAACTTATCCAAGAGGCCACCAAGTCCTGGACATCAGCCGATCAAGCCCGCCTCGCTCACCTACTGGACCGACTCGTCCACGACCTTGGATCGAACACAGCGAGCTGATACTTAAGCACGCCATCCAAGTTCCTCACAAACCTCTGGCCCGGATGGACCCACACTCGATATCGCGCCAGCCGCGAAGAGGCCCGGGTTGCAGCGAATTCGAGGGTCGTCGCGATTGGAGCCCTTCAACCGGCGTTCGAGGACGCCTCGGTTCGTCCAGGGGCGAGCGATTGGGGGCACTCAGGTGGGTCCGTTCCCGGGTGGGTCGTTCGCGTCGTGACCGGGATCACCGAGCGACGTTACGTGGCGCTGACACCTTGCTCGAACTGGGCGGGCGTCACCACTGGCGGCTGTTGTAGCTCCCAGTCCAGCAGGTCTTTGTCGCCCGAGATGATGACCTC